>JAYZBT010000079.1:0-54486 GCA_036338615.1 Gemmatimonadota bacterium | reverse complement strand
CCGTAGCCACTTCCTGGGCTCGGGCCTGGGCATGTCCACGACGAAGAAGATCGTCGAGTTACACGGCGGCACGATCGGCGCCTCGGGCCAGCTGGGCGTCGGCGCGTCCTTCACCGTGACGCTTCCGCTCGGCGTAGACTTTTGAGTCGCACCGGCCTCAATTGGTGCCCGGTAGGGATTCGCCTGTCTAAGGAGCGGATCCGCACTTTAGACAACCGGAGCGACCGACATGAGGGGAAGAGCGATCCTTCGATCACTCGCGGTGCAGTGCAGTTTATACGCTTTCGCACTCTCCGTGTCGAACGGCCTCACGGGAGTCGCCTCGCCGGCCAGCGCGCAGGAGCTGATCGGCGCGGGCGACGCACTGCGGTTCGAGTCCCCGGAACCCGACCACCGCATCGCCTACGGGAGTCATCCACTCCAGTTCGGCAACCTCAGGCTCCCAGACGGTGACGGGCCCCATCCGGTGGTTGCGTTTGTGCATGGTGGGTGCTGGCTCTCGATGTTCGACCTCACCTACGCTGGTCAAGCCGCGCAGGCGATCGCGGATGCCGGCTTTGCCGTCTGGAGCATCGAGTACCGCAGAATCGGAGACGAAGGCGGCGGGTGGCCCGCCACCTACCTCGACGTGGGGAGCGGCTTCGACCATCTCAGGGAGCTCGCTGGCCCGCATGCTTTGGACCTGTCTCGGGTGGTGGCGGCCGGTCACTCCGCGGGAGGCGCCTTGGCGCTTTGGGCGGCCGCGCGGGACAAGGTAGACCCCGCCAGCGAGGTGTACGCCCACGACCCCCTGCCGCTCCAAGCCGTGTTCGCACTCGCACCGGCCGCAGACCTCGAGGGCCTCGAGGAGGGCGGAACGTGCGGCGACGTCGTCGGACGTCTCATGGGCGGGTCGCCGGTGGAGCACCCAGACCGGTACGCGGCGGCCTCACCGATGCAACTGGCCCCCGTCGGAGTGCCTCAAACGCTCCTCATCGGCGGGCTCGATGGCGACTGGGCACCACCGGGCCGCGCATATTACAACCGCGCGATCACCGTGGGTGATTTGGAGGTGCGGGTCGTCGACCTGCCCGACTCGGGTCACTTCGAGATGGTCGTGCCATCGACATCCACGTGGCCACTCGTGCTGGCCGCGCTCAGAGACACCTTCGCAGAGATCCGGTCGGTCAACTAAGTGGGGTCTAGCGCGGCGCGCAGGAACCGACCTCCCGTGGCGCGATCAGAGTCCGACCTCGATACTTACGGCCCCGCACAAGAGAGTGCGTGCCGCGAATCAAGAGTCGGAGGAAGGAAGTATGAAGAGGCACCAAACGCTCCCGCGTCTAGCGTCCGCTATCGCGACGCTCCTGGTGATGGCCGGCCATGCCGCCGCCCAGATGGAGGACACCAGTCCCAGGCGCGCAGACGAGGGTGACGGCCCCCACGAGCGGCTGATCCTCAGGGGCGCGACCTACATCGACGGCGCCGGGGCGCCGCCTCGCGGGCCCGTCGACATCGTCATCGAGAACGACCGCATCGTAGAAATCCGCTCGGTCGGGTTCCCGATGGCACCGATCAACCAGAACCGTCGCCCACAGGGCCACACCCGTGAAATCGACCTCACGGGCATGTACGTGCTACCGGGTCTCGTCGACATGCATGCGCACACGGGCGGCTCCGGAAAGGCCCCACAAGCGGAGTACGTGCACAAGCTGTGGATGGGCAACGGCATCACCACCTCACGCGGCGTGGGCCACGGATCCATGATGTGGGCACTGGAGCAGAAGGCGCTCTCCGAACGGAACGAAATCGTCGCGCCTCGCATGTTCACGTACGCGCGCCCAGGCGAAGCCTGGGACCAGGGTCCCATCGATTCGCCGGAAAAGGCGCGCGACTGGGTTCGCTGGGCCGCGGCGGTCGAAGTGGATGGCGCGAAGATCGACGGTCTCAAACTGACCTCGTTTCCGCCGGCCATCATGGAAGCGCTCAACGACGAGGCGCACAAGCACGGCCTCGGTACGGTGGCCCACTTGGCGCAGACCGGGGTGTCGCGCATGGACGCCATGGACGCGGCACGCTCCGGCCTCGACATGATCACCCACTACTACGGGCTCTTCGAGGCGCTGTTCGACGGCCGGACCATCCAGGACTTCCCTCACGACTACAACTACAACAACGAGCAGGATCGCTTCGGACAGGTCGGGCGGCTGTGGTACCAGTCCGCCGAGCGCGGGTCCGATAAGTGGAACGCTGTGATCGAGGAATTCCTGCAGCTCGATCTGGGTCTGGATCCCACAATGACCATCTACGAGGCCAGCCGCGACGTCATGCGTGCCCGCGAGGCCGAATGGCATGAAGAGTACACGCTGCCGAGCCAGTGGGACTTCTATCAGCCGAGCCGGCAGGCGCATGGGTCGTACTGGTACTACTGGACCACCGAGGACGAATACCACTGGGGCAAGTTCTACGACAAGTGGATGGCGTTCCTCAACGACTACAAGAACGCCGGCGGCATCGTCACGACTGGATCGGACTCGGGCTTCATATACAAGCTGTACGGCTTCGACTACATCCGTGAGTTGGAGTTGCTGCGCGAGGCAGGCTTCAGCTCCTTGGAGGTGATCAGGGCCGCCACGTACCACGGTGCGTTACAGCTCCACAAGCCGAAGGGAATGGAGAACGACCTCCAGTTCGGCGTACTCGAGGCAGGCATGAAGGCCGACATGATCGTGGTCGACCGCAATCCGCTCGCCAACCTCAAAGTGCTGTATGGCACGGGCGCCCCGATGCTCAATGACGAAACCGGCGAACTCGAGCGCGTGGGGGGCATTACCTATACCATCAAGGACGGCATCGTCTACGACGCGAAAGAACTGCTCGCCGACGTGCGCGAGATGGTGCGCCAGCAGAAGCAGGAGCGCGGCATCGTCATCAGCGACCAAGGCGGGAACTAGCCGCCAGCAGTCGGAGCCCCGCCAACGATTCAGGCCCCGCCCGGATTGATCCGGGCGGGGCCGTTTGTTGCAAACATCCTCGAGACCGAGCAAACCTACTGGGTGATGAGCCCCGGCAGCGCTTTAGCGCGTGCGTGAACACCGAAGTCCGAGTCCGCAGGAATCTCCCTCAGCAAGTCACTGAAGCCGGAGCGTTGGGTGCGATCGAGCCGAAAACGCATGGCGTCCCCAAGGACCACGTCGACGCTGGCCCCGTGTACGATGCGATCGAGAAGGAGCGGAAGAACCGGCACCATCACGGTCTCGACAGGGCCCCAGGGTCCAGGGGTGATGGTGTAGAGGCGGGGATCGAGAACGGGGCCCTCGATCACGGGCTCGCCGTCTACGACGATTACTAGTGAGGGCCGGGCGGACAGAGTCGCGCCCAAGGCACCGTCGACGACCAGGATGCACTTCTTGTGCGCCACCCCCTCGTCGGGAGAGCGGCTCACGTGGCGACCTTGAGCGTAGGGCGTGATACAGTCAATCTGTGGTACCCATCCACATGCCACCATTGAGCGAACCGTGAATATCGCCGGACTCAGAGCAGATACGCCAGGGTGCGCGCACCGCGTACACCTCAACAGCGCTGGGGCATCGCTCATGCCCGGCCCGGTCCTCGACGCGATCAGGACCCACCTGGACCTGGAAGCCAGTATCGGCGGCTACGAGGCAGAATCTGAAGCCTCCGCGGAAATCGCCACCGCTTATGAGGACGTGGCGAAGCTGCTCGGCACCGCTGCGTCCAACATCGCTTTCAGCGAACACGCAACGGCTTCGTTCGTCTCGGCACTGTCCGCGGTTCGGTTCTCCCCGGGCGACGTGGTCCTGACCACGCGAAACGACTACGTCTCCAACCAAATCCAGTACCTGGCCCTGGCACAACGCTTCGGCGTGGAAGTGGTGCGAGCGCCGGATGCGCCCGAGGGGGGGGTCGACCTGGGCGCGATCGAAGGACTCATCCACCGTCGTCGTCCACGTCTCGTCGCGGTCACTCAGATCCCGACGAACTCTGGCCTGGTTCAAGATGTCGAAGCCATCGGGGCAATGTGCCGGGCTCGCGACATACTGTACCTCGTGGACGGGTGCCAGTCGGTCGGACAGATGCCGGTGGACGTCCAGGCGATCGCCTGCGACTTCTTCTCGGCTACCGCGCGGAAGTACCTGCGCGGGCCTCGCGGAGCCGGCTTCCTCTACGTCTCCGACCGGGCGCTGGAGGCGGGCCTGGAGCCGCTGTTCCCGGACCTGAGGGGTGCGGATTGGGTCGCTCCCGACCTCTACCAACCCGCCCCGGACGCCAAGCGGTTCGAGACGTGGGAGTTCTTCTGGGGGCTGGTGCGCGCGACCGGAGTAGCGGCTCGGTACGCCACCGACCTGGGCCTGGACACGATTCGCGACCGTTCATGGGGTCTAGCCGATCGGCTCCGTGTCATGCTCGCCGGAGTCGACGGGGTCCGCTTGCTCGACCATGGGCCGGTATTGTGCGCCACCGTGACCGCCTCGGTCGACGGATGGCACGCGCCAGACCTCGCTCGTGAATTGCGCACGCGCGGCGTCAATACGACGGGCCAAGAGAGTACCGACGCCATCATCGACTACGACGAGAAGGGAGTCGACGGTTGCCTGCGCATCTCCCCGCACTACTTCAATACGGACGAGGAGCTCGAGACCCTGATCGCGGCGTTGGCGGAGCTCGTTTCATAGACATCCAGGCTCGCAGTGAAGAAGTTCCAGGGGACCTGCGTAGTAGCAGTCACGAGAGGAGCAACTTTGCAGCCTGAGCTGGAGCGCGAACTGATATCCAAGGTCAAAACCGGTGATGCTCGGTTCTACGAGCCCATCGTCCGAGCCTACGAGCCGTCGGGTCTGCGACTCGCCGTGGCGATGATGGGCAATAAGGAAGACGCGCAGGACGCCTTGCAGGAGGCGTTCGTGAAAACGTTCAGGTCGCTGCACCGCTTCGACCTGCGACGGCCGTTCGGCCCGTGGTTCTTCCAGATACTCAGGAACCAGTGCAGAGACATGCTTCGGAGTCGGCAGGCGCGGTTCAAGGTAGAGACGCTCGATGAGCGACTCGACGCTCGTCCCGCGAGCAGCGAAAAGGGTCCCGAGCGCGCCCATCAGCGCGGCAGGGCGCGTGAGACGCTCTGGAAGGGGCTCGAGAAGATCGGCGACGAACACCGCGAGATCCTGGTTCTCAAGGAGCTCGAAGGCTTCCGATATTCGGAGATCGCCGAGGTCCTGGAAATTCCGGAAGGGACCGTGGCGAGCCGCCTCTATCACGCGCGACACGCGCTCAAGCAAGTGCTCGTAAGTCAGGGCGTCGAGTACCCCTAGCAACCACCATAGCAACCACCATGACCGAACCAGTCTCCAAGGAAGACCTGATGCGCTACATGGACGGCGAAATGCCGCCCGAGCAGCGCGCCCGCCTCGACGCCGAGCTCGAGCGTGCCACCGAACTCAAGCGCGAGTTGGCGATTTTCCGCGCGATGAGGACGGACTTCCAAGGACTGAGCTTCGACCCCGGTACGTATGACAAGTCCGTCTGGGACCAGGTAAACGCGAGGGTGACAAGACCTATCGGTTGGATCCTGATGATCGTAGGGGTCATCGCTTGGACCGGCTACGGCGCGTATGTTTTCACTACATCGCCCGAGGACCCCTGGGAGAAGCTCGCCACGGGCGCGATCGTGATCGGCATACTCACGCTTCTGGCTTCCGTGATCTGGGATCGATACCGCGAGTGGGGCACCGACCCCTATAAGGACGTGCACAGATGATTATCGTCACTACCCCTGAATTGCACGGCGCGCGGATCAAGCAACCGCTGGGCATGGTCCGGGGCAGTTCCATTCGCTCGCGTCACATTGGGCGTGACATCATGGCGGCGCTGCGAAACATTGCCGGCGGCGAGGTGCACGAATACACGAAGATGCTCGCGGAAGCTCGTGAGCAGGCCCTCGACCGAATGGTGGAAGAAGCCCAGGCGCTCGGAGCCGACGCGGTCATCTGCGTCCGCTTCCAAACCTCGATGGTGATGGCCGGCGCGGCCGAGATGCTCTGCTACGGGACCGCCGTGACCGTGGAGGACGGCGGCTAGCCCAGCTGTCGCACCCACGCCGGGCGGCCTTCGGACCCGGAAAAGTTGCTGATCCACGCGGAGGCCGACACTTTCGCGAGGCCCCTCCTAGGGACCTTGCAGGAACGACCCTTGGCCTCACTAGCAGTCCTCCAAACAGATGTTCGAGCAGCGGCGCGAATGAGCACCGCCCTCGGGGGAAGCCACGACCTGATCGTGCGCTCTTCGTGGCGGGCTCTGGATGAGACGCTGACAAGGGAGTCCATCGATGGATGTGTTGTTGACGCGGATCACCCCACCCGAGCCGACGCACACTCTGAAGTCGAGGCGCTTCGAAAGAAGTATCCTCGACTCGCGATTATCGCATACGCGAACATCACGGGAGAACTCGAGTTCTACGACCTGGGCGAACTCGGCGTTGATGGCGTCCTTCTCGCGGACCAACACAGCGCAGCCGACATTCGAGCCCTGGTGGACCGGGCGTTGGCCGCGAATACCGCAGAACGGGTGGCAACAGCCCTGGAAGCACGCTTTGGCGAACTGGGCTCTCGGGCCGTCTCGTGGACGGTCGAGCACGCTACGTCCGAGACGTCCGCCGAGCAGTTCGCGGCCGCGATGGGCCGCACGCCTCGAGGGTTGGTGTCCGCACTGCACCGGAGCGGCCTTCCAGCTCCCAAGACACTTCAGCTTTGGGGACGACTCCTACGGGCTGGGGAGTACCTTGGACGGGACCACTGTACGGTCGAGGAGACAGCTTTCCTGCTCGGGTACTCGACGGCGAGTTCTCTCGCCCGCGCCATGAAGAAGAATACTGGGCTCACGGCGAGCGAGGTCGCTGAACGCGGAGGACTCACGTGTGTGCACGCCGCCTTGTTCAGCCGCGTTGGGCACACGACCAAGAAGAAGCGAGCGCTCAAGAGTCTCTTGGTCTTGCTCGCTGGCGCAGTTCAGATCGGATGCGCCTCCGTCGGAGGTGCCGGTTCAAGAGGCTCCGATCGTGCGGCCATTGAGCAAGTTCTGAGCGCGTCGCCTGTCGATCAGGTGCACTTCGGCATTCTGGCGATCGACGCCCACACAGGCCGCACACTCTATTCTCGTAACGCTCATCAGAAGTTCGTGCCGGCCTCCAACCAGAAGATCCTGGTCACCGCCACGGCGCTGACGCTGCTCGGTCCGGACTACCGCTACCGGACCGAGGTTTGGGCCACTGGCTCGCTCCTCGGATCACTGCTCGACGGTGACCTGGTCGTCCTCGCTTCGGGAGACCCTACTCTCTCGGACCGATACTGGGACTCGGGAGAGGCCGCGCTCGCCGCAATCGCGGACTCGCTGAGAGGACGGGGGCTAACGGCCGTCGGAGGATCTGTCTTCGTCGATGTTTCCGCATGGGACTCCGCCACGGTAGGGCCGACTTGGGAAGTGGAGGATCTTCGGTACGGGTACGGAGCGACGGGTGGCGCCTTCGCGATCGACGAAGGTGAGATCCAGCTCATCGTCGCCGCAGGTGCCGCGGTCGGCTCACCAGCTTCGGTTCGGTGGACCCCGACGGGCAGCGACGACTACGTGACCTCGCGGCTCAGGACCTCCCCACCCGACAGCTCGACCCGCGTGCGTCCGAGCTACCTGCCCGAATCGCGGAGGCTCGTTCTGGAGGGGAACGCTGAGTTCGGCACAGTGGATACGCTTTCGTTCGCGATTCGCGATCCGGTTCGCCAAGCAACGGCAGCGCTGGGGAGAGCGATCGCAGACGCGGGCATCACGCTCGAGCACGGGGCACGCGTGGTGTGGGTCGACAGCGTGCGAGTCGGTCGAGGGTGTGTCTCGGGTGCGGTGAGGGAATGCCCGAACGCAGGTCTCGTCTTCACGCTCGAGTCACCTCCGCTCTCACAACTGATCGCCGGAATTCTGAAACCGAGTCAGAATTGGATGACCGAGCAACTCATTCGTACACTCGGAGCCGAACGAGGGGAGCAGGGTAGTTGGTCCGAGGGTATCGACGCGATTCTGGGCTTTCTCACGGAGCAGGTCGGGGTCGACAGCCTCGACGTGGCACCGAGGGACGGGTCGGGCCTGTCCGCATACAATCTGGTTACGCCCAGAGCGCTGGTCCGCATTCTCCAGTACATGAGCGGCGGGGCGAACGCGGCCGCATTTCGATCTGCCTTGGCACGGCCCGGCGAGGAGAACTCGACGCTCGAACGGCGTCTCATGGACCTCGAGGGGAGAGTGTTCGCTAAGACAGGGACGATCTCCAACGTGAACTCTCTTTCTGGATATCTCGTACAGAACGATGGCACCGAAGTGATTTTTTCCATTCTTTCGAACGGATCCGGACTCTCGTCGTCCGTCGTGCGCGCGGCGATCGACGATGTTGCGAGAGTCTTGGCGAGATAAAGGAGATGAGCACCTCCGATTTTCCCGATCTCCCTTCCGACAAGGAATTGGGACTCACCGAGGAAGACCTCAAGGAACTCGAGGGCGAGCTGTCCAGCGACGGTCCGGAGATGAGCGCAGAGGAGATGGCGGCCCTGTTCGGAGAAGAGCCACCTGCTCCCGTGACCATCCCCCGGCCCACCCCCTCTGGGGCGCCGGCCGGCGGTGGGAAGGAGGCCGCGAAAGCGGCTCGAGCGAAAGCCAAGGCAGAAAAACGCACTGCTGCCGCAGCGAAAAAGAAGGCGAAGGCGGCGGCTTCAGAGGGGCAGCCGACCTCGAAGGATGAGCCGGCCGAATCGAAAGAGGCCGCCGCACGGCCCGCGGCTGCGCCGGTTGATGATGGCCCGCGCAGCAAATGGCGGGGACCCACCACGGCGGCCCTGCTGTTCGCCGCCTGCGTGTTCGCGAGCAGTCGTACCGGGATGCCGCGACCCGTGCCCGCGAACGCGGGCGAGGCCGAGTTCTCGTCGGCGCGGGCAATGGTGACCCTGGTGGAAATCGCGCGCGAAGCACACCCGACCGGCTCGCCGGAGCACGCTCGCGTGCGCCAGTATCTGGTGGATCGTCTGACGGCCTTGGGCCTGGAACCCGAGATTCAGACCACGCCGAGCCTGATCCAGAACGCGTCCTTCGCGCGGTCGGCCACGGTTCGCAACGTGGTGGCCAGGCTCGCAGGCACATCGTCGACGGGCGCGGTCCTCGTCACAGCACACTATGACAGTCGTGAACTCGCCCGCGGAGCCGCCGATGACGGCGCGGGCGTAGTCACCATCCTGGAGGCCCTACGGGCGATCCAGGCGAGCGGACCGCTTCAGAACGACCTCATCGTGCTCTTCACCGACGCCGAAGAGCTCGGGCTGCTGGGCTCCCGGGCGTTCGTCGACGGGCACCCATGGATGGAGGACGTGCGGCTCGCGATCTCGATCGAGATGAGGGGCGGCGGCGGACCGTCCATCATGTTCGAGACAGGTGAGGAAAACGGCTGGATCGTGCGCGCGCTGGCCGCGTCCGACCCGACGGCGTATGGCAACTCGATGTCCTACGAGATCTACAAGCGACTGCCGAACGACACCGACTTCACGCCGTTCCGCGAGGCCGGCGTCCAAGGGCTGAACTTCGCCGCGATCGACAACGCGCACGTGTATCACCAGGCGTACGACTCGCCCGAGAACCTGTCCGAGTCGACTCTTCAGCACCACGGCATGCACGCGCTCAACGTCTTGCGGCACCTCGGAAACGAGAGCCTGCTCGAGGTCGACGCGCCCAATGTCGCCTACTTCCACGTGCCCGGCTTCGGCTTTTTCGTCTACGACGAGAAGTGGATTCTGCCCATCTCGGGGGTCCTGCTCGCGCTTTTCGCCCTCGCCGTGATCGTGACACGGGCGGTGACAGGCGGACTCACCGGCATCCTGATCGGTGCGGGTGTCTCCATCGCTGGCGCCGCCCTCTCCTATGGGGCAGCTATGCTGCTCGTAGGATGGCTACCGGGCTTCCATCCGGAACTCGACAGCCTGTACGGCTCGGCGTATCACAGTGAGGGCTGGTACCTTCTCGCGCTCGCCGCCGCAGTGCTCACGATCGTCACATCACTGCACGGAGTCGTTCGCAGATTCGTGCATTTGAGTTCGCTTGCGCTGGGGGCCCTCATCGTTCCGCTGGCGGGAGCGGCATGGCTGAGCTACGAAATGCCGCTCGCCGCCATGAACTTCCAGTGGCCGGTCGCGGCCGCTCTCTCGGTGATCCTTCTGCTGGGCGTCCTGCGTAGGAACGCATCGGGCGTGGTCGGGTGGGGGTTGGCCGTTGTGGCGGCGCTTGCAGTGCTCGCATTCCTGGAGCCCCTCACGGAGCTGCTCTGGCTCGCGCTGTCGTTTCGCATGGCCCCCGCGTTGGCGGTGCTGACGGCGGTCACAGCCTACCTGTGCCTGCCCGCCATCGACGGAATGAGACACCCCAACGCGTGGTGGGCCCCGCTGACCAGCCTGGTACTGTGTGGTGCGGCGCTGGGAATCGGACTGCTCATGTCGAGGACCACTCCGGAGCGCCCCTTGCCCTCCACCCTCGTGTACGCGCTCGATCACGAGGCTCGAGAGGCTCTTTGGGTCACCGCGCCCCTCTCGGACACGGCTCACATGGCCGCCCGCGAGTGGGCTGTCGCCGGCGCCGGGGCTCCCTTCGGTGCCGTGCGGGACCTGGGCGAGTTCGGATATCGCGCCGGTGACGTTCCCATCGTCTCCGCCGACGTCGTCGATGTTCCCGGACCCGAGATCTTCATCGAATCGGGTGAGAGCATCGAAGGAGTGCGCCGGGTTCTGATGAGCGTCCGTTCAGAGATCGGAGCCGAGATGCTTCGCTTCCAATACGCCAACGGCTCCGGGACGCGAATACGGTCGATCAACGGGAAACCGCTGACTGAGCCCGCCTCGCTTCTCTGGGCCGACCACTGGGGTGAGCCCGACCCGGTCGTTTTGCTGGAGCTCGATGTGCCGGAAGGCGAGGCGCTCGAGCTGAATGTCATCGAACACACACTCCGGCCCGGGGAGCTTCTCGATTCCGACCCATTCGAGCGGCCCGCGACGCTGGCCCCCGATGTGACCCGGCTGAGCGATCGCGCGATGCTGCTCACGCGCTTTTCAACGCTCGACTTGGCGGGAGACGGCGAAGCCCCGTACGACCTGCAGCAGATGCCGGACTCGATGACCGGGGCGCGTGCCGCGGCCACGCCGGTGGACACGACCACGGCGGCGGCCTCGCGGGTCGAAGCAGGTCGCGGTCGATGAAGCGTGGCGTGCTGATGCTCGCGATCGCGTCGCTGGCCGCTACCGCATGCGAACAGGCGACGGTGTTCGAATTCGAGGTCCCACAAGACGTCGGTGACCGTTGGTTCAAGGGCAATACGCACGCCCACACCACGGAGAGCGACGGGGACTCGTCGCCCGAGTACGTGGCGACGTGGTACAAGGACCACGGCTACGATTTTCTCGTGCTCACCGATCACAACGTGTTTACCGATCCGGAGGCGCTCGGCCACCTGGTGGATTCGACGTTCTTGCTAATCCCCGGAGAGGAGGTCACGAGCCGCTTCGAGGACGCGTCGATCCATGTGAACGGCCTCAACATCCCGGGGCTCATCGAGGCCCGGCAGGCAGAGTCGCTCGTCGCCACCATCCAGTCGAACGTGGACGCGATCCGTGAAGTCGAGGGCGTGCCCCACATCAATCACCCGAACTTCCGCTGGTCGTTCGGGGTCGACGAACTGAGACAGATCGAAAACGACAAGCTGCTCGAGATCTGGAACGGACACCCCACGGTGCACAACGAGGGAGGAGGAGGCAGCCCAGGACTCGAGGAGATCTGGGACATCCTGCTCACGGAGGGGAAGGTCCTTTACGGAATCGCGGTCGACGACGCGCATCACTTCCAGGGGGAGTTCGCGCCCGATAGGGTGAATCCAGGCCGCGGATGGGTCTCCGTGAACTCCCCGTCACTCGATGCCCTGGAGCTGATGGCGTCGCTGGAGTCGGGTCGCTTCTACGCGAGCACGGGCGTCAGCCTCTCGGATATCGTCGTCACAAGCGATCGCATCACGATCGACATCTCGGAAGCGGGGGACTTCCGCTTCAGCACAGTCTTCTCTGGCGCCTCGGGGGTGGTCTTGGCAGAGACCGACGAGAACCCCGCTACATTCGACCTCGGGGGCCGCGACGTGGGTTACATTCGAGCCACAGTGACCGACTCCGGTGGTCGCGTCGCATGGACTCAACCCGTATTCGTCACCCGAAGATAATCGATGCTCCATTGGCTCGTCACGCTGGCAAGCCTCTCTGTCGCTGCCGGGATTCTCGGCTTATCGACCTACATGGGCGCAGATACGAACGCCAGGACGGTCCTGGGCAACCTGGGAACCGAGCTGGTCTGTATCGTGATCACGGTCGCGGTCGTCGAGTGGTTCTTCGAGCGCCGACGACATCAGACGCGCGGTCGTCAACTCGCGTGGGACGCGCTTCACGAGATCGAGCACGCCGTGTGGGCCTAGCAGGGCGGACCTCGAGAAATGGATACCGACGAAGTACTCGGCATTCTCAATGCGGTAGGCCCGGATGATCCTTTGCCGGACTTCACCGAGGGTCTCTTCTTGAACATTGGCACGCGCAGTCGTCGCCTGTTGAACAACGACCCCGACACGGTAGTCGCCGTGCGCGGCTGCATGGACGGCCTCGAACACCTGGCGAGCCTGATCCGGTACCGTGATCCGTCCGTCGAGAACCAGGAGCGGCGACACTTCGGTGGCAGCGGCTCGCTGACCTGGTCGGTCAGCCAACAGGCTGGCTGATTGGAGTGAGTCTGCGCATGCGGCCATGCGGCTTTTCTCGCGCCCTCGCTCTCGTTGTATTGGCAGGTTGCACCGGAGAGACGAGTGAGGAAGTCGTCACCCCGACTCCGGGCATCGAGATCGAATACATCGCGCACGCTTCGTTTCTCCTGCGCGCGTCAGATGGCACAGAACTCTTGATCGATCCCTACGCTAGCCGCGTCTGGCTGGGCTACGACTGGCCGGAGGGGATCGAGCCGGACGCTGTGCTGATCACCCACCCGCACTACGATCACGACGCGGGCCGGTACCGCGAGATGCCGTTCCCGTGGGGCCCGGACGTCACGGTCATCGATATGCCCGGCGCCTATACGGTCGGTGGCTTCCGAGTTACGGGCGTGGAGGGGAAGCACGCCGACCCCTACGGCATGGAATTCGGGCAGCTCAATACGATCATGGTCGTCGAGGCTGCAGGCCTGCGCATCGCGCATCTGGGAGACAACGGACCGCTCACGCCCGATATGGTCGCGGGCCTCGGCCGCATCGATGTTTTGATGATGCCGGCCGACGGCGAGTACCACATCCTGTCCGAGGAATCCACACGGGCGCTTCTCGAGGCCGTTCAGCCGTCGCTCGTGATTCCAATGCACTACCGACTCGGCGACCTGGAGACCGAAGCCGATGCCCCGAGCGATCTCGGCGGCATCGACCCCTGGCTGGCAAGCCGACCCGGAGTACAGCATGTGGGTGGCAATATCACCACGCTGCGGGCGGGTGAGATGGCTGCCGTACGAAGCTACCTCGTGTTCGAGCACGCACCGTTCGTCTCGAAGCCGTCGGGTTCCTAAGGGCCCGAGATCCCCTGGTGTGTGCCTGCCGCGCCCTTTAACGTCTCAATGCTCAGACTCATCAAGGATGTGTATGGGGAGGTGCGACCCCAACGGGACGAGGATGCGGATCATGAGAAAGGGATGGACTGGGCTGCGAGGGACGCTGGCGATGGCCGCCGGCCTCACGGCCACTGCTTGCGGGGACTCGACCGGACTCGACGCGATCGACGATGGCCTGGTGCTCGATATGGCGATCGTCGCGGCCGACGCGGCACTCGAGGACGTCGGCACGTGGGGCCAATCGTTCGGCTTCCGGGCGGGTCACTCGCGTGGCCGTACTGGAGGGCGTGGCTTACCAGGCGGCCGACACCGGATCGGGGAGGAGCTTTCGGGCACCCACTCAGAGACCTTCTACGACGCGAACGGCGTCGAGCAGGAGGCCTACGACGAACTAACGACCGCGAGCATCCACTACGAAAGTGAGGTCAGCGGCGATGTCGGGCGCGACAACTGGAGCGCGAACATCTACCGCCTGCGCGACATGACGGTCACCGGCTTGGAGGGTGAAGAGACCCACCGCACGCGCAATGGAACCGGTGAAGAGGACATTACGCGGAGCCGCACCGTGGAGGAGGACGGCTCCGTCCGTAGCTCGCACATGGTCGGCTCCTTCACCTACACCAATGTCGTCGTGCCGGCACCCGGATCCGACACACGGTATCCGATCTCCGGAACGATCACGCGCACGATGAGCGCTACGATCGTGAACGGTCCGAACGGGGATGAGACCCGCGCGGCGGTGATCACGATCACGTTCGACGGCGACGAGACCGCCAACATCGTTGTCAACGGCGAAGAGATGGAGATCGACCTGACGACACGGGAAGGCCGATTCCCGCTCAGGCGTCGCGGAGGCAATCGAGGAGGCTGAGCGGCTGTAAGGAGCTCTACTCCTGCCGGGGGGGTGGTGGACCGGGGGTCCGCCACCCCTCGTTTTTCGGGTGGGGGCGCCCTCAGTTCCGCCCGAGCGCCGCTTGCGCTTCCGCCATGTATTGCCAGAGCCCGGGGGTCATCTCCATCCCCTGGGCCGGCCATCACGTTCTCGGCACCCTCGCCGTCGTAGAAGGCGTCGAGGGACTCCTTCATCGCCGGATCACCCGCGGGGTTCGGGGCACCAGTATGCGGCCGGCCCGCCTGCGTCCGCCCGCCTCCCACGATACACCCTAACGCTACGTGAGGGTCAAGGAGGACGACTTCGCTCCTCAGGGGCCCGGCACCGCAACCTCTAGGAAGGCTCGAAGAACCCGTAGTGTTGGATCATGAACAGCCTGATCGCCCGGCTGAGTTGTGCCGCATAGGTGCGTCGATTCTCGTCGGTGTCCCGCAGGCCAGAGAAGTGATGCTCGATCTGGATCCCACTCACCACCTCCCCGTCCGACACCGAGCCGTGCTGCCGGGTGTTGTATCCGCCCGAGAAGTAGTCGTCGTCGCCAGGTGACAAGTCGCCCGGACTCGGCACCGAGCGCACCCCTTCGAGCTGCAGATAACCGCCCAGTGACGTGGGGCCACGCAGCAGCTGCGAGAACGGAAGCGGCGAATCCCGCCCCAGGTCGCGAATGCTGGTACTAGCGACCACCGCCAGCGCGTCGAGCGGAGTGTCCGCCTGGTTGAGTTCGCTACGGCTGAGCAGATACCCGAGCTCGAGGCGGTCGATGTCGTGACCGTGCCCGTGCAGGTCGAAGTACATGCCACGGTCGAAGTCCTCCTGGACCGTCTCGCGCGCAAGGCTGATCCAGTCCTGGAATTCGTGCCAGGCCTGCTCTGCAAAGGGATCGTCCTGGGCGGCCTCCACGATCTCGCGGTTTGGGTCGAGCTTTACGCGCGCCAAGTGCGAGATGATCACATGCGGGCTCCGCCCCGTCTGTTCCAGGAAGGCATCGCGAACGGCGAGGATGAGCTCAGCGGTGTTGCGGTCGGTGCCGGTCACACCGAAGGTGCGGTTCGGGATCTCGCTGGGCGTGAATCCGCCGCCGTGAGGCGCCGATAGGACCACCGGGAGATCACCCGGGACGTATTGCACGTAGCCGTTGCGCCCCAAATAGCTCGTGCCCACCTCGTATGCGGACACGGCGTCTGGCACGTAGACCTCGAGTCGCGCCGTGCCAGTTGCACCCTCGACGGTCGCGGTGATCGTGGCGATCCCCGACGCCACACCGACCGCGAGGCCGGTAGAGCTGACCGTGGCGACCGAGAGATCGGACGACAGCCAAGTCGTCTCCCCAGACACCAGCGCCCCGTTGTCGTCGCGCGCGACCGCGCCGAAGTCCACCGTTCCGCCAACGCCGGCGATGAGCGTATTACTCGGCTCAACGGACACCGTGAGCGAGCGAACTTCCGTCGCCCCGTTCCCACCGCACGCCGGCGAAGCGAGCGCGACGAGCAGCGCCACCGTGGCGGGCGCGCGACCGCCCCACGTTCGCAGATGCGTCTCTCTCATCTCACAATCTATAGTACGTGAGAAGAGGGCCGAGCATCTGCCCGCCAAGACTCGCCAGCCGTCCGGCCGCCGGTCCACTAAACCGGCGGCGCGCGGCGCGCGTCACCAATACGAAAAGAGGCCTGCTTCCCGGCTGGGCTCAGCGTCGGCGCCAGCGTGTTGGAGACCCCGCGCACATTCTTGCGCGAAGGCATCAAGCTGACCCTCGTCACATTCACGTTGATCGCCGTGGCCTTTGTGGTGATCCAGTACGTGGCGCCCACGGTGCTCGCGGGCGGCCGTCTGGTCACGAATGCGGGAAACGAGATCGAACCATGCGAACTCACGCTTCCGGAGCTGCGGGAGTGGGGCCGCGAAGTGGTCCGCCAGGCCGAAGCCGGTCCGCGCACGGATCTCGATGCGTGGTTCGACGCAAACACTCTTGCCTTCCAACACGAGCGACGCCTCGCGCACTCGTCGCTCCCTTTCTTCCTGCCAGATGAACCTTCAGGAACTCGCGACCGTGGTACGAGAATCGCTTCCGCTGCGCATCGCGGTCATCGACAACGGCTACCTCGGAATGGTGCGGCAGTGGCAGGAGCGCTCCTACGGTCGCTGTTACTCCTCGGTCCAACTGTCCGGACCCGACCTCATGCTCTTGGGCAAGGCGTACGGAATCCCGACCTGTCGGGTCGACCGTGCCGAACAGCTGGACGGCGCGCTCGATCTGGCGGGTTCCGCGGACGGTCCCATACTGCTGTGGCTACAGGTGCGAGTCGAAGAGAACGTGTACCCGGTGGTCACTCCAGGAGCGTCGCTGGACGAGATGATCATCATTACAGAGAGGGTCGTCGGATAATCGCGCTGGCGGGCGACGATTTGGTCCTGGTGGCCCGGTTGTGGGACCGTAGCGGCGCGATGCTCGCGCCTGAAGGCCAGTGCAGGCTAAGATCGAACGACATCTGAGACAGCTTCAATCTTCACTCCGGAGAAACCGTGGTCGACAGGAAGCTCCCCATGCTGAGAAGCCGGCAACTGCTCGAAGGACCGGCTCGAGCGCCCGCGCGCGCCATGCTGCGCGCGGTCGGTCTCGACGACGATGCGTTCGCGCTTCCCCTCATCGGGATCGCGAACACCTGGACCGACACGACCCCTTGCAACACGCATCTGAGGGGACTCGGGGACGCGGTCCGCGAGGGCATCCTCGAAGCGGGCGGAACGCCGCTCGAGTTCAATACGATCGCGGTATCGGATGGGATCACGATGGGAACCTCGGGAATGCGGACCTCTCTCGTGAGCCGTGAGGTCATCGCCGACTCGATCGAACTCATGAGCCGCGGCTACCTCTTCGATGGCGTCGTCGCGCTGTCGGGGTGCGACAAGACCATCCCGGGCACGGTCATGGCATTGGCGCGCTTGGACCAGCCGAGTCTCATGCTGTACGGAGGTTCGATCCAACCGGGTGTGCACAACGGGAAGGATGTAACGATCCAGGACGTCTTCGAGGCGGTCGGCTCGGCGGCGGCCGGACGGATCAGCGAAGACGAACTGCTCGCGATCGAGAAGGCCGCCTGCCCCGGCGCGGGTGCGTGCGGGGGGCAGTTCACCGCGAATACCATGGCCACGGTCTTCGAGGCGATGGGGATCTCACCCATGGGCAGCGGGTCGGTCCCCGCGACGGACCCGGCCAAGATGGATGTCGCCCGTGAGTGCGGCCGCCTGGTGGTCGATCTCGTGAAGAGGGGGGTCACCGCTCGGGAGTTCCTCACGAGAAGGGCGTTGGAGAACGGGGTGGCGTTGGTCGTCGCGACCGGCGGGTCCACCAACGCGGTGCTACACCTGTTGGCGGTCGCGCGCGAGGCCGGCGTGGAACTCTCGCTCGACGACTTCAACCGCATCAGCGCCAGGACGCCCATTCTGGCCGACATGAAACCATGGGGTCGCTTCACCGCGACGGACCTGCATGCCGCGGGCGGCGTGGGCCTGGTCGCGAGACGGCTGCTCGAAGCCGGCTTCGTCGACGGCGAGGCCCCGACGGTAACCGGCCGCACGCTCGCCGAGGAGGTCGCCGAGGCTCCCGAGGCGCCCGGCCAGGAGGTAGTGAGCCTAGTCGAAAGCCCGCTGAAGCCCAGGGGCGGCCTGATCATCTTGCGCGGCAACCTCGCCCCCGACGGCTGCGTCATGAAGGTAGCCGGACACGAGCGTGTGTTTCACCAGGGTCCGGCTCGAGTCTTCGATAGCGAGGAAGACACGTTCAAGGCGTTTCAGGACGGCGTCTTCCAGGAAGGAGACGTGATCGTCATCCGGTGCGAGGGTCCGCGGGGCGGACCGGGCATGCGCGAGATGTTGGCGGTAACGGCTGCGCTCGCGGGAGCGGGCCTAGGCTCCAGCGTCGCCCTCCTGACCGACGGCCGCTTCTCAGGCGCCACCCACGGGCTCATGGCAGGCCACGTCTCGCCCGAGGCCGTGGAAGGCGGCCCCATCGCCGCCGTCCGCGACGGCGATGTGGTCACGTTCGACCTCGACGAGGGCACGGTCTCCCTGGATCTGAGCAATGACGAAATCGAGCGTCGCATTTCGGAGTGGCAAGCACCGACCAAGCCGCTGCCGGACGGCGTGCTGTCCAAGTATGCGCGGCTCGTGGGGTCGGCCTCGGAGGGCGCCGTTACGATCGACGTGTGAATGGCTGACACCCGCCGCGTTGGTCAGGGGGGCCTTCGACCGAGTACCGCTTCGATGAACGGGGTCTTGGCTTCGGTGAACCCCTTCTTGGAGACGGTGTCGGCCAACCTGCGCTTGAGGTCCGAGTAGGCCTCGGCGATGGCTGGTTCGTCCCGCAACCGGTCCCGAAACAAGATCGTGCGACTCCAATCCTCGCTTCCTAGGACTACGCAATGCAGGTGGTGGGTCCGCGGCCGGGTCTGCGGCTTTCGAAAGTACCGCCGTCCTGGCTTTTGTTGTTCATACTCCGGCACGTATTGGTATCCGCTACTCCGGAGCAAGGCGACGCGACTCTCAACTAGGCGGAGGTCGGATACGCCCACCAGGATGTCGATCACAGGCTTGGCCGTCAGGCACGGCACGGACGTGCTCCCGACGTGCTCGATCCGGACGGTCGAATCGGCGAAGATCTGGGACAGGAGGATTCGCTCTTCATCGAACTGACGCGGCCAGTCGGGATCGTAGGGCACCAGCCGGATCTGTTCCACGCACCCTCCATGCTCGGTAGCAGTCATCGCGTCCCAATCCGAAAGTCCGATCCGCGACGTCAGATACTGGTCTTAGGTCGAAATGCCCCGCTTCCACATCCTGACGTTGAACACCGAGAACCCCAAGGCTTCGAAGAATCGTTGGGCGCCTTGCTTGAACGCCCAGGTGATGGACTCGAGAACAGACTCGAACACGGACGAGACCCTCGCACTCTCGAGCTCGAACGCCGTAGGCCACGACGGGTCGTATGGTACGACCTCGATCTTTCGGCCCACGGCTCCTCCACGAAATCCATGTCAGGGCGCTCGACCCGTGACTTTCACGCGCGGCGGCAGCATGCTCATAAACATCGCACGGCCAACAGCGCAAGACCTGGGCTTGGAGCCGCAATGTTGGGATCGGCTCAACCTTTCCGGAACGACTGACCCGTGAGTTCGGTCACACAATACATGAACCACAACGACCCGAGAGCCGCCAGCTTCAAGAGAGCCGTCGAGTCCGCGGACGCGGATGAGATTCAACGGCTGTTCGACGCGCATCCTGAACTCGAGCAACTGATCGACAAACCTTGGTTCGCGTTCGGCTCCACGGCGCTCGTGCTCTCCACCCTGACCGAGACACGAGCGGTCATCGATGCCCTGCTCGACGTTGGCGCCGACATCGACGCCAAGTCCGACTGGTCCGTGGACGTCGAACTGGCAGACCATCTCATCGCCCGCGGGGCGACCCTGGACATTCATGCGGCGGGAGGGCTGGGCCGGATGGACGTGCTCACGGAGCTGCTCGACGCGAAACCCGAGCGGGTGAGCGTACCCGGTCCGGACGGTGCGACGCCACTCCACCTGGCGATGAACATCGAGGTTGCGCAGTTCCTGCTCGACCGGGGCGCGGAACTCGACAAGGCCGGTTGGGCCGACGCGGGCGGGCACGAGGACCTGGTCGAGCTGCTTCGCTGATGGCCGAGGACCGTCGCGCCGAACTGGCCCTGGCCGGACTGGTTCGGCTACTCGAACACAGCGGCGAGGGCCGGTGGCTCCTGTGGGCACGCCGCCATCTGGAAGGGGCACGAGTCGGCTCCATCGATGCGACCGTCCTGGACGCCTACGGTGGCTCCGGATCGTTCAACGACCTCGTTCTCGACCCGGAGAACGGGCACGCGCTCGAACGCATGCAGGTACCGTGGGCGAACCGCCTGCTCGCGGTCCTCGGAGAACGCGTCTATCAGCTCGCCTATGAAAGAACCGACGAGCGCTTCGAGGCCTCGTGGGTGCATCCCCTGGATCCGGCCGTCGAGGGGTGGCGATGCCTTGCATGCGGACACAGGGAGATCACCGACTATGACATCGAGTGGTGGGTCGCACGCATCCTGGTGCCCGCGCACGTCGCAGACTCGACACTCGCCGAGGGTGCGGGGCTGATCGCGACTCTGCTCTCGGGTCAGGTACTCGGCGCGGCGGAGTCCCGCGGAGACCTGATGGCTCGCGCAAATGCGAGTGGCGTCCCCATCGCCTACCGGGACGGTGCAATGCGCCCATGCCCGCAATGCGGGAGCAGCGATACGGCGGTCTACCGATGGATCTTTGCGGGCGGCGGCATCCACCCGGGCGAGGACAACGCGGAGCTGCGGACACCCGGGCATCGATACCGAAGCCCGACCACCGCGGAAGCACTCTCAGCAGTGCTCGCGGTGCATGGGGGCGCACGTGTCGGACCCGGCCTCTGGGAGGTGGCCGACAAGACTGGGGATGAGTTGCTCGACGCGCAGACCGACATCATGGAGGCACTTCGCGGCCTGGGCACGTCGACATACCTGACCATCTACGCGGAGACCAACTACGACGAAATGGAGCTGGTCGCCCAGCGAGAGGCCTGGACGAACGTCGCCGATCACACTTGGCTGATCCCCGACTCCATGCCCACGCCTGTCATGATGCAAGCGTACCTGGAGCAGGGCGCCTGGCAGATGTACGTCGCGCCGGCCCCGGTAGGTGCGTCCGACCTGCCGGACCTCTTCAAGGGAAACCACGCATCCCACGCCGAGGCCATCGGCCGACTCGCGATCGTCGCGATGATCGATGCGTGGCACGACAACACCGAGTGGAGGGTCGCCGTCGTCCAGCCAGCCGCGCCTCCGGGCACTGTGGGATGAGGGTTACGATGGGCCGGTTGAACTGATTGGGAGCGAGCAACCCACCGACGACCAGCACGGAGCCGAGGGCGGTTGTCGTCTTGTCGGGCGCCTGAGGCCCGTCTACCCTCCTAGCCCGTCAATCCAGTGGCCCGCGTCCATGGACGTTTCCAAACAGGAATAGCATGAAGCGACTGACCTACATTCTGCTGATCGCGCTCGTGGCGCTCTCCTCGCTCTTCAGCCCACAGCCGGTAGCGGCTTCGCCGATACCGACACTGGCTCCCCAGCAGCGCGGCGGCGGGGCCGGTCGTCGAGGCGGCGGTGATGATGAATCCGACGACGAAGACGATTCGAACGGCATGAAGGAGTACTCGGAGGTGATCACCGAGGACGCCATCACGAAGCCCGGCATGTTCGACGTGCACGAAGTGGACGGCGACCTCTTCTTCGAGATCCCCGCGGAGGAGCTCGGCACGGAGATGCTGCTGATTCAGCGTACGATGGAGTCGACGCTGCAGAATCCGGGTTCATTCTTCGGCGGCGGCCCCCGGCTGATCGTGCAGTGGGAGCGCGATGCTGATCGGGTCATTCTACGCCAGAAGGAATACGACCTCATCGCCGACGAGAGCGCCGCCGTTTGGGACGCCATCGCCGGGTTTCGAAAGGGCCCCGTGCTGGCGACATTCGACGTCGAGACCTACGGCGCGGACAGCGCCTCGGTCATCGACGTCTCCGATCTCTTTCTGTCTAGCATCTCCGAGTTCGCGCCCATCGCCGGGTTGAACCGGGGGCGCAGTTGGGTCGAGGACTCCTGGTCGTTCGAGGACGCGGTGAACGTGCAGGTCACGCAGAGCGGATCAGGCAGCGCCGGCGCGGCCGGAGGTCGCGGCGGCCCTCCCGGGGGCGGCCGAGGCGGCCGCGGCAACACGAGCCGGTCCCAGACCGTCAAGAAGTTGTTCAGCATGGCTCGACTGCCCGATGATCCGATGATGCCGCGCTGGCACGATGACCGCGTGGGCTTCAACTCGAGCCGCTCCTACGACTTCACGCGGCCGGACAACCGGCTCGAGCAAGTGCGCTTCATCCACCGCTTCCGTCTCGAGAAGCAAAACCAGGACGCGGCGGTCTCGGATCCAGTAGAGCCGATCACCTACTGGATCGATTCCGCTACACCGGACTGGCTGAAACCGTGGATCGTATCCGGAGTCGAGGCATGGCAACCCGTGTTCGAGGAAGCAGGCTTCAGCAACGCGATCTTCGGTCGCGTCGCTCCAACCGCTGAGGAGGACCCGAGCTTCTCGCTCTACGACGCGCGCAATTCGGCGATCTACTGGCGTCCCTCGACGGTCGCGAACGCGACCGGCGGACAGATCGTCGACCCCCGTTCAGGCCAGATCCTGAAGGGTGAAGTCAACATGTACCACAACATCATGGAGCTGCAGAAGAACTGGTACTTCATCCAGGTCGGTCCGCTGGACGAGCGGGCACAGTCGCTGCCGCTACCGGACTCCTTGATGGGCCGGCTGGTCGAGTACGTGGTAACGCACGAGATCGGCCACTCCATCGGCTTTCCGCACAACATGAAAGCGTCCGCCATGTACCCGGCGGATTCCCTGCGGAGCCGCTCGTTCCTCGAACGCATGGGGGGCAGCCACGTCGCGACACTCATGGACTACTCGCGCTTCAATTACGTCGCGCAGCCAGAGGACAACATCCCGCCCGAGTACCTCATCCCCAAGGTGGGGCCCTACGACCGGTTCGCGGTGCGTTGGGGCTACGCGCCCATACCGGGTGCCAAGACTGCGGACGACGAGCTCGCTACGCTCGACGCGTGGGCGCGCCAGCAGGACGAGTTTCCATGGCTTCGCTTCACAACCTCGGACGCCGCGGGCTCCGACCCCGAGGCCTTGACCGAGGCGGTCGGAGACGAGGACGCCGTGAAGTCCACCACGTACGGCATGATGAACCTGGGCCGCGTAATGGACATGATGTTGGGCGTGGCCGAGAAGCCGGGCGAGAGCTACGCGGAGCTGGAAACGCTCTACGGGCAGGCGGTGAGTCAGTGGGGTCGATACATGGGCCACGTGACCGCGATCGTGGGGGGTGCCCAGAGCCAGGAAAAGTATGGTACCGGACCCCGGTTCGAGCCCGTCGCGAAGGCGCGGCAACGCGAGGCCGTCGAGTACCTCAACAACACGGCGTTCCACGTGCCCGAGATGTTCCTCGACGAGGGAATTCTGCGTAGGATCGAGCCAACCGGAGTCGTGGCCCGCTTTCGCACACAGCAAAATCGCGTTTTGAACAGCCTTCTGAGTCGTGCGAAGCTCGAGAGATTGATCGAATTCGAGGCGATGTCTACTCGGGCGAGCGACCAGTATACGATCGCGGACCTGACCGGCGACCTCGTGGACGGCATCTGGTCCGAGTTGGACGGAGGGTCCGTGCGCATCAATTCGTTCAGACGGAACGTGCAGCGTGCGTTCCTGGAGGCGATCGACAATCGGCTCAACCCGACGGCGGCAGAACTGACGCGGACGAACAACCCCGTGCCGGGGACCTGGACCTCGGACATCCGCGCCGTGATGCGGGCGACTCTGGAGGACCTGGACGGAGCCGTTGGGGACGCCATGAGCAACGCCGGCGACGACATCACCCGGATCCATCTGCGCGATGCACGGACGGAAATCGCGAGCATCCTGGAGGGCAACTAGAAAACCCAGATGTCCGTCTCACTCCTTCTCTCGCTGCTCGCCTTCCAGGCCGCCGACTCGGGGGCCGCCCTGCCGGACCGCGTCGAGATCGTGCGCACTGAGTACGGCGTGCCACATATCATGGCGGAGGACCTCGAGGCGATGGGCTTCGGGCTCGCCTACGTTCAGTCGGAGGACTTCGGTGCGTCGGTCGCCACGGGCCTGGTTCAGAGCCGGGGCACACTAGCGCGCTACGAGGGCCGCGCGGAGATCGATTCCGACTTCGTCGCGCGCGCCCTGCACGCCCGGGCAGTCGAGACTTTTCACCGCCTCGATGTTCGCACGAGGGACGTGTACGAGGGCTTCGCGCAAGGGCTCAATTACTACATCCGGCTCCATCCGGACGAGTTCCCGTCCTGGATGACGCCCAACTTCACCGGGGTAGACGCTCATGCGCGCGATGTGCAGACGTGGAGTCGGGGGGACGCCGCCCGATTCGTGCGCGAGCTGCAGCGCGAGGGGGGTGCTCCCCGGGAGCCGGACCCGGACGAGGATCTTTCCTTCGCGCTCGACGGCTCGAACGCGTGGGCCTTCGACGGGACGCGCACCACGTCCGGCAAAGCGATCCTACTCCGCAATCCGCACCTCACGTGGGGTCGAAACGAGCCGCTCCTGACCCGCTTGCTCGGATCCACCTATTACGAGGCGCACGTGCGCGTGCCCGGCGTGCTCGAGTTCTACGGCGACTTCAGAATCGGCGGCGCGTTCGGCATCATCGGAGGATTCAACCGCGACCTGGGATGGGCGACAACCAACAACTATCCCACGTATTCCCAGGTGTACGCGCTGGCTGCCCACCCCACCCTCGAGAACCACGCGATTTTGGACGGTGAGCCATTGGCTCTCACGGAGCGCACGACCACGGTGGACTACAGCACCGCGCGCGGCGGCTCCGCCGCCGAATCACGGTCGACCTGGTGGACGGAGTACGGGCCCGTCATCCATCGGACGCCAGAACGGATCTACCTGCTCAAGGATCCTCGGGACGGCGAATTCCGGCGGGGGGAGCAGTTCCTGATGATGATGATGTCGACGAGCCTCGATGAGTGGCTGGACGTCATGCACATGCGGGCGCATCCGAGCTCGAACTTCACCTACGCGGACGCTCGAGGGAACATCGCCCACTACTACAACGCCCGCCTCCCGCTGCTGCCTCACGCGACCACGGGCGACTCCGCCGCCTTCGCCGCTTCGTCGGCGGACATCTGGTCGGAACTCGTGCCCTGGACCGACTTGCCGCTGTACCTCAACCCCCCGGGTGGCTACGTGCAGCAAGCGAATGACACTCCGGACTTCACCAACCTGAACGTACCTCTCGACCGAGATACGGTCGCAGCCAACCTTCCCGAACCTCGGCTTCGCTTACGCAGCCAACTCTCGCTCGACCTGGTGCACAACGATCGCGTCTTCAGCCTAGAGGACGTGATCGAGCAGAAGCACTCTCCGCGTATGCTCATGGCCGAGCGAGTCATGGACGATCTGCTGGCCGCGGGGCGGCAAGCCGCTCCCTCGGCGCTCGAGCGCGCACTCGCCGTCCTCGCCGCGTGGGACCGTACGGCGGATGCGGAGAGCCGCGGCGGTGTACTCTTCAAGCGCTGGGCAGAGATCTACTTTGCGAACGAGGACACGACGGCCCTTTGGGACCAGGGATGGGACCCGGCACGTCCGTCAGCGACTCCGTTCGGTCTGGGAAGTGACGCTGACGCCGTGAGCGCATTGGGCCGAGCCGTCGGCTCCCTGGAACGTGACGGAATCTCTATAGACGCCCGTTGGGGCGACGTTCATCGGGTGGTGCGCGGAGATGTGGACGAGCCGGTTTCGGGCTGTGAACCGACACTGGGGTGCTTCCGCGCTCTCTCTTACGAACGCGCCCCCGACGGCCGGTACCTCGCGAATCGCGGGGATGCCTGGGTGCTGTTGGTCGAGTTCGGAGAGGTCCCCCGCGCGTACACGGTGCTCGCCTACGGCCAGACCGCGCGCAACGACTCTCCTCACTTCGACGACCAGGCGGCCTTGTTCGCGCGAGGAGAAATGAAGAGCGTTGCATGGACCGAGGAGGACATCGCGCGCAATACCATTCGAAAATATCGACCGGGCGGGGACGTACGACGATGAGTGAGCAAGAAGCAGAGGTGACCGCCTGAAGATCGCGAATAGGAAGCGTGACTCTGCGTCGCACCACGCCGCGCCCGATCGCGCGAAGATCGACCGGTGGAATCGCATCCTCAAGCCGTATTGGGGCGCGGACACCAAGCGCAGCATAACGCAGTTGCTCACATCCGCGATCCCCTTCACGGTGTTGTGGTACTCGATGCTGCGCAGCCTCGAGTACAGCTACTGGCTGACGCTCGCGCTCGCGGTCCCGACCGCGGGGTTCTTGATCCGCCTTTTCATCATCCAGCACGACTGCGGACACGGAAACTTCTTCAAGTCCCGGCGCGCGCGGGATTGGGTCGGACGTGTGATCGGGACACTACTGCTGACGCCCTACGACTACTGGCGAAAGACGCACGCGTACCATCACGCTCACTCGGGTGATCTGGACTTTCGGGGCTTCGGGGACGTCGACACGATCACCGTGCGCGAGTACTACGAGCTGACCAGGTCGCAGCGCCTCCAGTACCGCGTCTATCGGCACCCCCTGGTACTCTTTGGAGTGGGGCCGGCGTACCAGTTCTTGGTCAAGCACCGCTTCCCCACCGACGCTCCCAGCGAATGGAAGCAGGCGTGGCGCAGCGTTTGGTGGACCAACGTGGCGATCGCGGGGATTGTCGCCGTGATGTGGCTGACCATCGGGATCGGGCCTTTCTTGATGGTGCAACTCCCCGTAACGCTGATCGGCTCGACGCTCGGCGTCTGGATGTTCTACGTGCAACACCAGTTCGAGGAGACTTATTGGCATTGGCATGACGGCTGGGACTACTACGACGCTTCGTTGCTCGGAAGCTCGTACCTCGTGCTGCCCGCACCTCTACAGTGGATCACGGGGAACATCGGCGTGCATCACGTGCACCACATGAGTGCGCGGATTCCGAACTACAAGCTGCAGCAGGCACACGACGAGAACGAGGAGTTCCACGTCGTAACCAAGGTGCGCCTTCGCGATACGCTGAAGCTGATCAACCTCTCCTTATGGGACGAGGAGAATCAGGAATTGATCCGCTTCAAGGACCTGAAGAGGCTGGGGGAGGCCGCGAAGAAGGCCGCATAGCGCCAGGGCGTCTCCATCGACTTCTACGAGAAGCTCGACTTCGAGGTCACCGGCTCCTCGACGCAGGCATCGAGTTGACGACGGACACCGAGCCCGACGGAAATGGCCCGGCGCACATCGCGTTCACGGATCCAGACGGCAACCCCCTGCTGATCGACCAGTTCTTCCCCAAGCCCGGTAGAGCGGAGGGCTAGCCCCCACGAGTGGGGCGCCGACGAGCTGCCCTCCCGCTGCGCGCCGACTTTCTTGCCCGTTTGGCGCATGAGCAAGCATGTTCCGCGGCATGAACAAACTCGGTCTTGGAGCTGTGATCTTCGTGGTCGCGCTCGGCCACATAACGCTCTTTCCCAAGGTCGCAGACCTCGAGGGTTTCTATCACCTGGGGCATGCCTCCGTCACCTGGGGCATGCCTCCGTCTACGCTGAGGGATCGATGTTCGACACCTCACTTCCGTGGGCGACGAAGTCCGTCATCGCGGACCGCGGCGCGGATCTTTGGTGGGGATTCCACGTCGGGTTGATGCCGTTCACGATGTTCAGCGACGTCGTCTGGGGAATCCGACTCGCATCGCTGGTACTCACGCTCGCGCTCGCGACATCGTTCTTCTGGATTCTGAGCCGTCACGAGGTCGGCGGAGCCGCCGCGTGGACCGTTGTCTTCATGATCGCGGTGCCTGATGTGTTTTTTCGCCACCTGATGCTGAGACCGCACCTGGTTTCGCTGGCGGCGGGTCTGGTCCTCCTGTCTCTCCTCGCCCGGGGCCGCTGGCGAGCCGTGTTCATGGTCAGCGCATTGATCACGTGGACCCACCTCAGTCTTTTTTGGGTGGGCCCGGCCAGTGTCCTCGCGTACCTGCTCGTGCGTCTCGGCGAATCCCTCTTCGGAGCGACCGAGGCGCGAGCCAGCGTTTCGCCAAGACAAGCGGTGTCCGCGGTTTTTCTCGGGACGGTCGCCGGCTGGCTACTACGCCCGCACCCGATCGAGACGGGGCTGCTCGCCAACGTCGAGTTGATTCGCCTCGTCTTCTTCAAGGCAACCAGACAGCCGCAACTCTTCACCGCCGAACTGTTCCCCCTTCCGATGCGGGAACTCCTGACCACGTCGGGGCTCTTCCTCGCCGCGTGGGTGATGGTCTGCGTCGCTACGCTCGTCTATCTGGCCCGCAAGAAGCTTCTGGACGTGCCTGCGGAGGAGCGCACGCTTCTGCTCACGACCATCCTGATCTCATTGTCTTTCTTTGCGCTCACGCTCGCCACGGCACGGGGAGCGATGGAGCAATGGGTCGCGTTCGGATTCTTGGCGCTACCGCTCTTCTGGACACACGTGGTCTACGTGTACCACAGACGTAGCGTGCGTCGCTTGGCCGTTTTCTTGTTCGTGGTGCTAGCGGGGTGGGGAGGATACCGGCACGTCGTCAACGTCGACCGCGCCGCATTTCGCCCCGATACCATGACCGGTCCAGCGGCCTTTCTCGAAGCCAACAGCGAACCCGGAGAGGTGGCATTTCACGCGCATTGGGACAACTTTGGGCCACTCTTCGCACAGAACCGGAAAAATCTCTACATCGGTGGCATGGACCCGATCTTCCAGTTCGTGCACGAGCCGAGGTTCTACTGGGAGTATTTGTACTTGTCAGCGGACATCAACGTCGAACGAACGTGCGACGCCCTCTCGTGCATGGGTGCCCTCTCGACCGATACCTACGAAGCGCTTCGCGATCACTTCGCCGCACGGTGGGTCGTCGTCGAGCCCGACCGCAACCCTCGGCTGACGGCCTACCTGAGCGGCGACCCGAGATTCGCGCTCGCCATGGCAACAGAGCACGAGTCCGTTTTCGAGGTGTTGAGGTCGATGACCCGAGAGTCCGGTCGCTAGTGCGAGTCTCCGTCTTCGCTACCTGCCTTTGCAATCAATTCTACGCGGACGCCTGCGCGGATATGGTGCGCCTCCTCCGCCACCTCGGCATCGATGTCGAAGTGCCCGAGGGGCAAACATGCTGTGGTCAGCCCGCTTACAACTCCGGCCAGCCGGAAGAAGCCCAGAGCATGGCCGAACACACGCTGAAGGTCTTCGCTGATGCCGAGTACGTGGTGCTTCCTTCCGGGAGCTGTGCAGGCATGATGCGATGCTTCTATCCGGGACTCGTGGGGTCCGACCTCAGGGTTGCATCGCTCGTCGAGCGTACGTACGAACTATCTCAGTTCCTACGTACCGTACTGGAGGTCGATTCGCTGGGCTCGGGCCTGCAGGGGCGCCGCGTCGCGTATCACCATGGTTGCCACGCGCTACGCGAGCTCGGTGTGAAGGACGAACCGGTCGCGCTGCTGGCGGGTTGCGGGGCCGAAGTCGTGCCTTGGGAGGCGGACGAAGAGTGCTGCGGGTTCGGCGGCCTCTTCAGCGCCAAGCTCCCGGAGGCGTCCGCCGCCATGGCGGACCGGAAGATCGATACCCTCCCCGACGTCGATTTCGTGACCTCCGCAGACGGGGGCTGCCTTCTGCAACTCACAGGACGCGCGCAAAAGCGCGGTACAGGCACGGCATTCGTACACCTCGCAAGCGCGCTGTGGCGGGGAGTCGCAGAATGAGTTTCTCGGGACCCACGAACTATCGGCGTGAGTCCGCGAAGGCGATTCGCGACAAACCCGAAGTGCGTGACTCGGTAACCGCGGCCACGCGCACCTTCGACGCCCACCGCGTCCACGCATGGGGACAGATCGACGCGGATCGGTGGCGGGATTGGGCCCGGGACGTGAAGACGCACGTGCTCACGCACCTGGACCAATACCTGGAGCAGGCCGAGCGACAGCTGACGTCGAACGGAACGCGCGTTCACTGGGCAGAAAGCGCGGACGATGCACTCACCATACTCGGCGAAATTGTGCGCGAGCACGGCGTGGAGAGCGCCGTAAAGGCCAAGAGCATGTTGAGTGAGGAGTTGGGCGTGAACCGACACCTCGAAGGCCTGGGCGTGCACGTGAGAGAGACCGACCTCGGCGAGTACATCATCCAGCTGCTGGACGAGCCGCCGAGCCACATCGTCGGGCCGGCGATTCACCGCAGTGTCGACGACTGCCGAAAGCTCTTCCACGAACGATTGGGCACCCCTCTCGACGCGGATCCCGACGAACTCGCCACCGCAGCCCGGGACGCGCTTCGCGCTGAATTCCTGGCCGCGGACCTCGGGATCTCCGGGGGAAACTTCCTGGCTGCGGACAGCGGCACGATCGCCCTCATCGAAAACGAAGGGAATATCCGTCTCTCGACTTCGCTGCCGCGCGTCCATGTGGCGTTCGTGGGCATCGAAAAGCTTGTCCCCAGGCTCGAGGACGTGTCCGCATTCCTGCAGCTCACCTCGCGCGCCGCCACGGGTCAGCCGATCGGCAACTTCGTCTCGCTCATTCAAGGGCCACGACGGAGTGACGAGGTCGACGGTCCGGAAGAGGTGCACGTCGTGCTGGTGGACAACGGACGTACCAGGCTGCTCGCCGACGAGGCCGCCTGGGAGGCGCTCCGGTGTGTGCGCTGTGGGGCGTGTCTCAACATCTGTCCGGTCTACCGGCAGACCGGCGGGCATCCATACGGCTGGACGTATTCCGGTCCCATCGGCGCGATCATCGCTCCGGGCATGCTCGGCCTGGAAGAAGCGTTGCCGCTGCCCCACGCCTCGAGCCTATGCGGCGCGTGCGTCGACGTCTGCCCGGTGCGCATCCCGATCCCCGAGCTACTCGTGCACTGGAGGGAGAAGGCTGTCGAGCAGGGCCTCACGCCGAAGGTCGAAACCGTGGGTCTCAAGGCGTATACGAAGATGGCCCAACGGCCGGGGCTGTTCAGCGCGGCTGGCGCGGTTCTGCGACACGTCCCGCTCGGACTCGGGGGTCGCGCGCTGCCCGTGCTCGGCGGGTGGATGCAGGAGCGATCGGCTCCCAAGTCGAGCGCGAAGAGCTTCCTGCAAATGTGGAAGGAGGGCATCGAGTGACCGCCCGTGAGCGGATTCTCGGGAGGGTGCGCGAAGCGCTGCGCGAAAGAGACCCCGTGGAGCACCCGGGCGCGTTCGAGGGATGGCGGCCCAGGACCCCACGCAGCCCCGTGGACGGGCTGGTTCACCTGCTCGAAGCCGCCGGAGGCGAGGTCGTACACCAGCCGAACTTGGACGCGGCGACGAGTTGGCTCGCGACGTTTTGCGGCGGCTTCGACAGCAGCGCGGTGGGTGAGTCGGTGCCGGCGGCGCTTCGGCCTCCCATTCCAACGGCATCGCCGGACATCGCTCCGCTCGGAGTGTCCGTGGCGCGGGGCGCCGTCGCCGAAACCGGCTCGCTGATCATGGACGCCCGAGACGGACGTCGGGCCCAACTATTGGTGCCGACACACGTGGTGTTCCTTCGCGTCGAGCACGTCTATGCGACGTTACGAGAGGCGCTCCTGGACATGGCCGACGACCTTCCCTCCGCCATTGGATTGCACTCGGGTCCGTCGAAGTCCGCGGATATCGGGCAGATCCTGGTAAAGGGAGTGCACGGACCGGGACGACTGGTGGCGGTTTTGATTGGAGGAGACGAGTGAGGCACAGGCACCGACATCTCGGCGTGGCGGTGTTGCTCGCGCTGGTGGCCTCCTCCTGCATGAGCGAGCCCTCCGAGCGTGCGGCCCTGGAACAGGTCGCGGCGCTCGACTCGCGAGTGATCCTGCTCGACACCAGCCATCCCGCTTGGTCCGAGCCCGCGCCCGACACGTTCCGCGCCCACCTCGAGACCACACGCGGCACGTTTGTGCTCGAGGTCGTACGCGCGTGGGCACCGCTGGGTGCCGACCGCTTCTACAACCTGATCCGTCACGGATACTACGACGACGTGCGTTTCCACAGGACCGTGCCCGGCTTCATCACCCAATGGGGCGTCTCCGGCGACCCGGAAGTAAACGCTGTATGGTACGACCACGGCATGGCGGACGACCCCGCAGTGGCGAGTAACGTGCGCGGTACGTTGGCGTTCGCGTTCACCGAGCCTGGGACACGCTCGACGCAGGTCTACATCAGCATGGTCGACAACTCGCGCCTCGATGGGCAGGGCTTCTCACCCTTCGCTCGCGTTGTGGAGGGGATGGAGAGCGTGGTCGACTCCATCTATTCGGGCTATGGCGAGGACTCGGGTGGCGGCGTGCGTCGAGGCGATCAAAGCCGAATCGTGACCGAAGGAAACGCGTATCTGGACGCGGAGTTTCCCGAGCTGGATCGCCTAATTCGCGTGAAGATCGAGGGGCGCTGAATGATGACGAAGCGCGGATGACCGACTCCGGACGCTACCAACTGCGCCGGATCTTACGAGTGCGAGACGGCATGGCCGTCACCGTCGGCATCGTGATCGGAGCCGGCATTCTGCGCACGCCCGGCCTGATCGCCGGGCATCTCGGAAACGCTTGGCTCATCCTTGGCGCCTGGTTCTTCGGCGGCGTCGTCGTGGCGCTCTCGACTCTGGTTCTCGCCGAAATGGCCGCCGCGCTGCCCGAAGCCGGCGGCAAGTACGTGTACGCGCGCCACGCTTGGGGCGACACGATGGGCTTCCTGGCCGGGTGGTCCGAGCTACTCGTGAGCAGGGGTTTTTCGGGCGCGGTAAAGGCGGTCGCGATCGCAGAATACATCCGGATCCTCACGGGAGGCCGCGGTTCCGTCGGGCTTCTCGCGCTCGCCGTCTGCGTGGCCTTTTTCTTCCTGCACACCCGGGGGCTCGAGGCGAGCACCACATTTCAGAACGTCACAACCGCGATCAAGGTCCTCATCGTGATCGCGATCGCGTGCACCGGCCTCTGGGCGGGTGACCTCATCGGCTTCCAACCAGCGGTCACCGATGCGTCGGGGCCGACCGCCGGGCTGCTGGGCTTCGCGCTCGCGTATCAGTCCATCTCGTTCGCGTACTACGGATGGGAAGACGCGGCGAAGATGGCCGCTGAGGTCCAGGACCCGGGTACCGCCCTACCCAAGATCCTGGTCGGCGGCTCGCTCGCGGTAATGGTGCTCTACTTGTTGCTGAACGTGGCGTTTCTCTCCGCGCTCACGCCCGAGGCTATGGCCGGGTCCGAACTGGTCGCGCAAGACGCGATCGCGGCTGTATTCGGCGATACCGCGGGGACGCTGGTGGTCGTCGCGAGTCTCCTCATTCTCATCAGCAGCCTGAACGTCAACTTTCTAGGGCTCCCGAGGGTGGCTTTCGGGCTGTCGCAACACGGTCTGGCACCCAGGGCGTTCTCCGAGGTGGACCAACGGGGCACGCCAAGGAACGCACTTTATCTCATCTCGGCGTGGATCGGGTTGCTGGCGCTCTCGGGGGCCTTCGAACTTCTGGTTCGCTTCATGATGACCGTCGCGATCACCGTGGATACGATGGTCCTCATGGGGTACTTCAAGCTGCGCATCTCGCGGCCCGATCTCGCGAGACCCTTCACCATGCCGGGCCACCCGGCCCTACCGGCCGTGACGGTCGCGCTGTACCTCGGGATCATTGGGATCATCATTTGGACGCAGTGGCGGCTAGCCGCCGGCGCCGGCGCGGTGATTGCCGTGATTCTGCTGGCGGGATGGATCACGACTCGCAAGACTTCCGGTTCTGCTACGACTGATTCCACGGGAAGCGCATCGACAGATCAGCCTTGGGTGGACTGAACGAGACGCTGCGCACACTCGCCGCGGCCCACATCACGCACGTCGTTGGACTGCCCGACTCGACGTCCGCGCCGCTCTTCCGCACCCTCACTCGACACCCGTCAGTGCGACTCGTCACCGTCACTCGAGAGGGCGAGGCCTTCGCAATCGCCTCTGGACTGTGGCTCGGGGGCGCGAGACCGCTCGTGGTGATCCAGAACACTGGCTTGCTCGAGTCGGGCGACAGCCTTCGCGGCACAGCCGTTCGCATGGCCGCGCCCATTCCGATTCTGGTCACCGGCCGCGGCTACCGGAAGATGGTCCGAGCCGGCGTGACGCCGGACGAGCCGCGCACCAGTGAGTTGCTGACGCGAGCGGACGTAGACTCCGCCGCGCTGCTGACCGAACCTACGCTCGCCGCCTGGGGCATCCCCTTCGAGCGGTGCGAGGGAGAGCAAAGTCCGGCGGAGGTACTCGCGCGAACCATCGAGTCGGCTCGTTCCCACCAGCGGCCGAGCGCCGTCATCGTAGCGCGCGCGCTCGACTGATGTTCGGGGGCCCGCCGTGTTGACGCGCGCCCAATTGCTCGGGCCACTCGCGCGTCATCGCACGAACGAGGTCGTCGTGACGACCATGAGCGTCACTCGGCCGTGGGGTCGACTCTCCGATCACGACCTCGACTTCGCCTCCACGGACAGCGCGATGGGACACGCGGCGGACCTGGCGCTCGGCATCGCGTTGGCACGCCCGGACCGTACGGTCGTCTGCTTGAACGGAGACGGGAGCATGCTCATGGCCCTGGGGACTCTGGCCACGGCCGTCGGCGCCCGCGCCGAGAACTTCGTGTTGATCGTCGTGGACAACGGGGTTTACGAGATCACAGGCAACCAGCCGGTGGCCGCCTCGGGGTCGATCGACTACGCGGCGATGGCCATGGCCGCGGGCTTCCCACGCGTCTTCCGTTTCGACGATGCCCGGGAGTACGTCGAGGCGGTGCCGGGCATTCTCGAGAGGTCCCCTGAAGCTCCGGGCCCGACTCTGGTGCATGTGCGGGTCGAACCGGGTACCGAGGGCCCGATCAGCCGCAGCGAATCAGAGGCCGCGCGTTACTTGCGCGTGTCGATCGCCGAGTGGTCGCGCACACTGCGAGACGCCCTCGCCGCGAATCCCGCCTAGCCGATTCCCGGTATTGTCCCCGGGGCCACATAGCGCCGTCTTAACGAAATCCTTCGCGGCTGCCTCTATCCATTCAGAGGGGCGCATAGAGCGCCCACTCCCAGAGTGGGCGAGCAGAGAAGGAGCATAGAATGATGAGGATGACGGGTGGTGTTTTGGTCCTAGCAACCGTGTTTGCGACCGGGGCGGCGGACCTATCGGCCCAGCGAGGCCGAGGTGGTGATTCGATGAGGGGAATGCAGGGTCGGCAGGGGCAACAGGTCGGTGTCGAGACCATCATGAGCCTTCGCGACCGCCTGGAACTCACGGATGAGCAATTCGAGCAGCTCGACGTAATCCGACGCGAGAACGTGCAACGGCGCAACGCCGAGGCGGCGGAGACCACCGAGCTACAGTCGCGCTATGCCGCGGGTCTCATTCAGCGCAGCGAGGTGATGGCCGGCATGGAGGCTCGACGAGAGGCAACGAAAGGCCAGGGTGAGCGTCGACGCGAGGCACTCGAGTCGATCCTGAACGAAGAGCAGCGAGGGTCGCTCAACCAACTCAGGCGGCAGGGCCGAGCCTCTTCCAGCCGAGGGGGCCAAGGAATGCGCGGGCAGATGCGCCGCGGAGGAATGCAGGGCCGAGGCGGCCTACGAAACAGCCGTGGCCGAATGAAGGGCGGGAGCGGCCTTCGCAACGACCGCCGCAGATTCCGGGGCTGAAGCGGCCCTTCGGACACAGGAGACACCGGGTCCCGCTAATCTCACGCGCACCTCACCAGTGGGCCCGGTGCGAGTCCCCGTCCAGCCATGGCTGGGCGGGGCTCATTTGTCTTAGTTCCCTGTCGATCTGCCCGACTCTTTGAGCGTGATCAGAATCACGCCACCAGAAGCCTGCTCACCGTACAGAGTGATCGCTGCCTCTCCCTTGATGACTTCGATACTACGCACGTCGTTCGTGTTCAGGTCCGCTGGCGCGCTCCGCATTGGCTCGCCGTCGACGTAGATGTGGGGAGGCGTCTCGATCTGGCCTCGAATCGAGCGCAGATCGCCCTCGATGTTCAGTTCCAGGGTCAACGCGGACTGCGGGTCCCACTGCTCGACCGTGCCGCGGGAGTAGAGAAGTTTCTCCTCGAGCTTCGAGTCCCTGATCATGTTCGCGGCATTCAGAAGGGCGAGGGTCGCTTCGGGATCGGCAGCAGGCATGCCCCCCGTCGCGCGGCGCAAGTCACGCTCGAGGTGCTGAACAGCGTCGTGCATCTGATCCTTCTGCGCCCGGATCGACTCGATCGCTCGCGTGCGCTCTCCTCCCCGCTCCATCGGCAGCGCACGCACAAGGCCTAGAACGTCTCGATGCTGGCCTTGAATGGTTTCGAGATGCTCGATGGCATGGAAGGACGCGACGGAAGCTTCGCTCCAGAGCGGCCCCCAAAAGGTCCCCTCGACGAACGGATCCGTCGAAGGGTCGGAGCTGGAAAGCACGAGAGAGCTGGAAGCGAGCACAGCTACTGCTCCCCCGCCGATCACGACCAGCAAAGGGAGCACATCCGTACGAGAGAGCCTCACGATCGCCTCCTTGGCATGCAAACCATCGGTAGCCCCAATGTTGCATGGAGGCCCGGGGCTCGCCAGTCGCTCAAACGCCGATCCGTCTCGTCACGGGCAGCCCAGCTAGTTCCCGTGCTCCCGGAGCCAGCTGCGTAGGTCCCCCACGTCGAGCTGACCGTTTCGGTTACCCTCGCTATCCACGTAGCTGAGTTCGAGTGCGGTCAGCGGTGCGGAGTTCGGCTCCAGAAAGAACTGCACGATTCGCTCATACCCGACCACGAGCTGCGTCGACAGCGTGATACGCGCCTGTCCGTTCTCGACGACGATGGAATGCAGCGCCACCGGAGTGACGCTGCCGTCGTTGAGTCGGGTGCTCGGAGAGGTGACGCCGCTCAATTCGTCTGCCACACCGCCGACTCCCCACGCGTCGCCGGCCTCCCCCCGGTTGCCGCCCTCGAAGGTGTTTCTGATCAGGCCGTCGTTGTCGTCTTGCTCCAATAGGGCGAGGAAATACGGAAGACCGCTGGCGGGATTCGGTCTGGTCGCCGCTTCCAGGTCCTGGTGATAGACGAGAACCCCGTCCGCCGGAATGTTGGAGTCGAACCCGACCTGAGCTCGATACTCCACCAACAGGTACTCGCGACCCTCGGAGTCCAGGTGAATGCGCAGAGCGTCGCCCGAGGTCTGCACGGGATCCAGCACGTACTCCTGATTACTCACCGGATCGAGGCCGACCTCGGTGAAATCAAGCCAGCCCAGCACGTTCTTGTTGCGGGGGCTCATGTGCGACGGTCCGTACGGAACCCGGTCCTCCACGACCGGCCCGCATCCCCATGAGCCCGCGGCCATGAGGGCCCAGCAGCCGAGCACCCAACGCCGCCCTTCTGCTCCACCGCTGGCTGTGGGGTGATAGAAATCCGGGAGCCCCAATACGTGTCCGTACTCATGGGAGATGGTGTTGGCGATCTGGACCCCCTCGCCCTCGCAATCGGTCGCTCCCTGAACGATGTAGGCGTTGACTCTTACGAAGCCGCCACCAGCCCGAGCATCGTCGGACGTAAAGGGCTCCCCGCCGTTGCTCGGCGAGATCCCGTACCGATGCGGCCAGATCGACGGGCCGCCGCACGAGCCGCCGATCTCGAGGAACTCGAACGTCATCGCATCGACGAAGCCGTCGTCATCGCCGCTGTTGGGTACGTTGTCGGGGCCATCGTTGTCGTACAGGCCGAAGTCGATTGTCTCGTCGGAGAGTTCGAGCGCCTCGATGAAGTACGGCGCAAGATCGGCGTCGTCACCGAGGCCGTTCTCGGTGCCCACCACCGCCGCCATGGGGCGCGACGTTCGCACCCACGGCAGCACCTCACCGATCAGGGTCAACTGGCCGCGCGACATCTCCAAGTATGCTTCGGTAATGGTCCCGTACGGCGCGGGTCCATCGAAGAGAGAAGCCTGGATCATCTCGCGGGTGATGTGCGGTTCTTCCGAGTCGGAGAACAGAGCGGGTAGCACCAGCAGGCGGTGGGTCCCACTTACGGGGCGCACGGCCTCGACCAGGCCCTGACCGTCTACGCGGAAGAGGCCATTCGGCAGCTGAAAGGCTTTCGCATCCCGGGCGACGCGATCGTAGTAGCCTTGCGGGAGCTCGAGGCCACGCAGTTCAGCGATGGCTTCGATGTCCTGAGCTTCCAGTCGAATACCGCCCCACTGGCGCGCGACTCCAACGAGCGCGAACGCGATCCCGGCCATGGCGAGAGGTCGCCAACTCCACGCTCGCCTCATCGTCGGATGTCCACTTCGTAGTCCGCGAGAATCGTGCGGAGCGCGTCGTGCGGAGCCGCCACCTGAAGCACATGGGCTTCGAACGCGGCGAGCGTATCGATCACCTGGAGCCCGAACGTGAGCTTCGCGGAAGGCTCCGCCACGATGACCACGATGAACGAATCGGCGTCGTGCTCTCCGAACACTCGACCGTTGATCTCGGTCACGCCCATGATGCCGTCACCGAAGAGCGAGATGAGCGCCGCGCCCTCGGTCACATACGGACCCTCGAGCGTCACAGTCATCGTTCCGGGGCCCGGAATCGCGTCCGCGCATCCGGAGAATGCGAGCGCCAGACAGAAGGCAGGGACTAGACGGCGGCGTCTCATGCAGTGCGCACTTTTGAGGAGGTCTGGATGCGGTTCACATACGCGCATGGAATGGGACGGATTTCGCGCGCGTCGTGACACAACAAACGGTCAGATACCTCCGCCGCTGGCAAGGGCAGGGAGGACCGGAGCGAGGGTGTTCTACACCACCCTCGCCCCAGGTCCTACGCTGGAGCCGGCTTCACTCCTGTCGGAGCCGTATCCCGCGGGTCTGTGTTCGCAGCGCGCATCGCGGGCGCGAGCGTCGCGACAAGCGCGGTCCCGACCGAGCCCGCTGCGAGAAGCCCGAGCAACCAGAGACTGCCCGCATCTCCTTCCAGGTCATGCCGCTGGGTGCCGGCGCCCCCACCAATGCCCCCATGCTGGTGCCGACGATGCCAGCGGGGTGCACCCCAGCCTCTGTTAGCGCTCGCCACGCACCGACGTGCGCGAGCCCCTTCAGGCCACCGCCACCGAGCACCAACCAGGCACCGTCCCCGAGCTCCTGTGCACCGCCGAAATCAACCGTATGACGAGGCGAATCGGCGCCGTCTACACCCACTTGACCCCCCTATTTGCCCCGTCTAGCTTTCTCGACATGAAACGAAGAATCATTCTTGATAAGCAGGCCAATGGGCTCCACGCTTTGGCTGAGGAACGAATGAACGACGCTTCCATTCTGAAGATAGAGGGCCTCGAGGCCAAGGTCGACGATGAAGATCTCCCGATCCTCAACGGCGTCGACCTCGAGGTCCCCAAGGGCGAGATCCACGCGATCATGGGTCCGAACGGGTCGGGCAAGAGCACCCTGGCTAAAGTGCTCGCCGGTCACCCCGGCTACGAAGTGACTTCCGGCTCGGTCGTGTTCCAGGGCAACGACTTGCTCGAGCTCGAAGCGGACGAGCGCTCGCGGGCAGGGATTTTCCTCGCCTTCCAATATCCGGTCGAGATCCCCGGCGTCTCGATCGCAAACTTCCTGCGCACCGCGGTCCAGGCTCACCTGGCAGACGGGGAGGAACTCGACATTTTCGACTTCTCCGACATCCTGACCGAGCGCATGGAGTTGCTGGAGATGGACGTGTCCTTCGCCGAGCGGCACGTAAACGACGGCTTCAGTGGCGGCGAGAAGAAGCGAAACGAAATCCTTCAGATGGCGATGCTCAAGCCGGAGCTCGCGGTGATGGACGAGACCGACTCGGGTCTCGATATCGACGCGCTCAAAGTCGTGGCGAACGGGGTGAACAAGTTGACGGAGGAGGATCCCGAGATGTCGATCGTCCTCATCACGCACTACCAGCGGCTGCTGGATTACATCAAGCCGGATCGCGTTCACGTCATGGTCGACGGTCGCATCGTCCGCTCGGGTGGGCCAGAAGTCGCGATCGCGCTCGAGGCGGACGGCTACAAGGACTGGCGCGAAGCGGACGCAGTAGCAGACGGCGTCTAGAGACACCAAAAGGAGACCTCCATGCCGCAAAACGAGACCATCCAAGACCTCGGACTCGACGAGTACAAGTACGACTTCGTCACGGAAACCAAGCCGGTCTTCCGTGCTGAAAAGGGCCTGAGCGAGGCTGTGGTCCGACAGATCTCGGCGCACAAGGAAGAGCCGGAGTGGATGCTCGACTACCGACTCAAGGCGCTCGAGGTCTACAACTCGAAGCCGATGCCGAAGTGGGGCGGTGACCTCGACAGCCTCGAAGCGGTGCTCGACGAGATCTACTTCTACGTGCGGCCTCAGGACCAGATGGAGCGCTCCTGGGACGACGTGCCCGACGAGATCAAGGAGACGTTCGAGAAGCTCGGCATCCCCGAGGCCGAGCGTAAGGTCCTCGCCGGGGTAGGCGCGCAGTACGAGTCGGAGATGGTATACCACTCGCTACGCGAGGAGTGGGCGGCTCAAGGCGTCATCTTCGATTCGATCGAAGACGGCCTGAAAAACCACCCCGAGCTCTTCCGCGAGCACTTTGGCACGATCATCCCGATGCACGACAACAAGTTCGCTGCGATGAACGCGGCGGTCTGGTCGGGCGGCTCGTTCGTCTACATCCCGAAGGGCGTCTCGCTCGACACCCCGCTGCAAGCGTATTTTCGGGTGAACCAGGAGCGGATGGGGCAGTTCGAGCGCACACTCATCATCATCGAGGAAGGCGCGCAAGCACACTACATCGAAGGATGTACCGCGCCGGTGTATACGACCGAGTCGTTCCACTCGGGCGTCATCGAGATCGTGGTCAAAAAGAACGCCCGGTTCCGGTACACGACCATCCAGAACTGGTCGAACAACATGTACAACCTCGTCACTCAACGGTCGATCGTGCACGAGGGCGCGACCATGGAGTGGCTCGACGGGAACCTGGGCTCGAAGCTCACGATGAAATACCCGTCCTGCTATCTGGTGGGCGAAGGCGCACACGGCGAGATCATGTCGATCGCCTACTCGGGCGACGGCCAACATCAGGACACCGGGGGCAAGGTGGTCCACGTAGCTCCGCATACGACTTCTTCGATCGTCTCCAAGTCGATCTCGAAGGGTCGCGGACGCTCGACCTACCGCGGCTTGTGCAAGGTGCACAAGGGCGCACACCACGCCCGCTCGAACGTCGAGTGCGACGCGCTGCTCATCAACGACACTTCTCGCACCGACACCTATCCGTACATCGAGATCGAAGAGAACGACGCGAGCGTCGGACATGAGGCCTCGGTCGCGAAAATCGGTGAGGAGCAGCTCTTCTATCTGGAGAGTCGCGGAATCAGCACGGAGGAAGCGATGGCGATGATCGTGCGCGGCTTCATCGAGCCGATCGCCAAGCAGCTACCGCTCGAGTACGCAGTGGAACTCAACAGGCTGATCGAAATGGAAATGGAAGGCTCGGTGGGATGACGAGCGATACCCTGACGGAGAGTGCGCGGACCGCGCTCGACGCCGCGGCGGTCGCGCGCGTAGGCGCGAACGAGCCCCGGTGGCTTCGTGAACGTCGGCAGCATGCCTGGGAGGTGTACGAGCGCACCCCGATGCCGACGACACGGCTCGAAGAGTGGCGCTATACGAACCTCAAGAAGAAACTCGACCTCGACGCCCTTCGTTTCAGCGATGCCGAGGCGCTCTCGAGCGACCCGACCACCTGGCCTCCGCAGCTACGAGCGGCCATGGACGAAGACCGCGAGGCGTCGGGCCATATCGTCATCATCGACGGTCACGTGGTGCACGCCGACGTCGATGAAGGGCTGGCTGCCAAGGGCGTGATCCTCGAGTCGCTTCACGACGCGATCACGAACCACGAAGTGCTCGTCCAGGAGCACCTCGCCACCGAAGCGGTTCCGGCCGAGGAGGGCAAGTTCGCGGCGCTCAACGCGGCACTCTGGAACGACGGCATCTTCCTACTCGTGCCCCCGGGCGTACGCCTGGAACAGCCCGTGCGCGTGACCCGATGGCTGAGCGAGGCCGGCACGGCCTACTTCAGCCGCGTACTCATCGTGGCCGAGTCCGCGAGCCAGGTCTCGTATGTGGACGAAGTCCTATCGGACGACTTCGAGTCGCAGACCTATACGTCGACGGCGGTCGAATTGATCGCACGGAACGGCGCACGGGTGCAATACGTGGCGGTGCAGCGCCTCGGTCGCAGGGCATTCTACCAGTCGGTGCAACGCACGCTCGCCGAGCGCGACGCGAAGCTCGATACGCTGAACGTCGCACTGGGAGCGTCGGTGACACGGGTCGACCTGAATGCGCGCCTTCTGGGGCCTGGCGCGAATTCCGACATGTTGGGTCTCTATTTCGGAGACGAGGACCAGCACTTCGACTTCAATACCAGCCAAGACCACGTCGCGCCGAACACGTTCAGCGATTTGCTCTACAAGGGCGCGCTCGACGGCGCGAGCCGCGCGGCCTTCCGCGGAATCATCCGTGTGTCGCCAGGTGCCCAGGGCACCGACGCGTACCAGACGAATCGGAATCTGCTGCTCTCTCCGGACTCACGTGCCGACTCGCTTCCCAACCTGGAGATCGAGGCAGACGACGTGAAGTGCTCCCACGGCGCCACCGTCGGCCAACTCGATGCCGAGGCGAAGTTCTACCTCATGAGCCGCGGCTTGAGTCTCGTGGAGGCCGAGCGCCTCGTGGTTCTCGGCTTCCTGGGAGAGGTCCTGGCGAAACTCCCGCTCGGTGGCGTGGTGGGTAAGGTGACACGGGTCATCGAACAGAAACTCGCTCTGCACCGCTGAGGTACAGCCCATGGCCAACTGGATCCGGGTAGCGGCCGAAACGGAGTGCCCTGTCGGGCAACTCAAGGGCGTCACAGCCGCCGGCACCCAGGTCGTACTGGCCAATTTCGAGGGCACCATCTACGCCCTGGAAGACGAGTGCTCCCACGAGGAGTTCCCACTCTCTGACGGGGAGCTGGAGGGGGACGAGATCCTCTGCATTTATCATGGCGCCCGCTTCGACTGTAGGACCGGCAAGAACATGTGTCTACCAGCCGTTCGGCCCGTGAAAGCGCTCCCGGTGGAAGTCCGGGACGGCCAGATCTTCATCGACGTGAACTGAGGCTCATCAGATCAACCGCCAAGCACGCCACGGAGACTCAGAGGCTCGAGCGATGACGGCACTCGACCCGACCAAGATCCGGCGGGAGTTCCCCGCGCTGAGCCAGACGGTCAACGGCCAGCCGCTGGTATACCTCGACAGCGCGGCCACCTCCCAGAAGCCCAGGGCGGTGCTCAGCACTCTCGAGCACTACTACCAGCACGACAACGCGAACGTACACCGCGGCATCCACGAACTCTCCCGGCGAGCGACGATTGCCTTCGAGGAAGCCCGCGCGAAGGTCGCTGCGTGGATCAACGCGCCGGAAGCCGACGAGCTCGTGTGGACTCGGGGCACGACCGAGGCGATCAACCTCGTCGCAACGGCTTGGGGGTTGGACAACGTCGGTGAAGGCGACGAGATCCTGATCTCCACCCTGGAGCATCACTCGAACATCATTCCATGGCAGTTGCTCACTCGTCGCACGGGAGCCCACATCCGGTATCTCGAGATCGACGAGCAGGGTCGACTCATTCTCGACGACCTCGGTTCGTTGCTCTCGGGTCGCACGAAGGTCGTCGCGCTGGGGCACGTCTCGAACGCGCTGGGCACGGTGAATCCCATCAAGCAGATCGCATCCGCCGCGCATGAGGTCGGAGCACTGGTCGTGATCGACGGCGCGCAGGGGGCGGTGCATACCGAGGTCGATGTGCAGGATCTCGGTGTGGACTGCTACGCGTTCAGCGGTCACAAGATGTGCGGCCCTACCGGAATCGGTGCGCTGTGGGCGCGAAAGGACCTGCTCGAAGCCATGTCCCCGTATCAGGGCGGCGGCGAGATGATCCACTTCGTCGGCCGCGATGAGAGCACATGGGCGAAGGTGCCGCACAAGTTCGAGGCGGGCACGCCGAACATCGCCGGAGCAATCGGGATGGGGGCCGCCGTTGACTTCCTCCTTGAGGTCGGCATGGAAGCGATCGCGGCACATGAGCGGGATCTCTTGCTGTACGCGCTGGACCAGGTCGGCTCCATCCCCGGCATTCGGATCTACGGGCCAGAGTCGGTGGACGAGCACTCCGCGGTCGTCTCGTTCACCCTCGGCGACGCGCACCCTCACGACATCTCGACGATCCTGGACTCGGAGGGCATCGCGGTTCGCGCCGGACATCACTGCGCGCAACTCGTGATGAAGCACTTCGGTGTGGCAGCCACGGCTCGAGCGTCATTCTACCTGTACAACACCACGGACGACGTGGATCGACTGGTCGAAGGCCTGGAGACCGTGCGCGGCATCTTCGGCTGACGACCATCCCGCCCCCGACCCCGCGGCAAGCGCTGTCGCGCGGGGAGGCGTACATTAGTAATCCGATCAGCGGACGTAGCGAACAATGGAAACTCCACAACTCAACTCGCTCTACCAGCAGTTAATTCTCGAACACTACCGCAACCCACGTAACAAAGCGGAAATGGCAGAGAAGAGCGTAGAGATCCGCATGGCCAACCCGGTCTGTGGAGACGAGATCCACCTCCAGTTGCGCATCGAGGACGATCACATCGCCGAGGCGAAGTTCGTCGGGCAAGGCTGCTCAATCTCGCAAGCCGCGATCAGCATGATGACCCAGAAGCTGCAAGGCGCCTCCCTGAGCGACGCAGACGCCCTGGCGGAGCGGTTCACCGCCCTCATGCACGGGGACGAGGAAGCGGCCAAGGACAAGGCACTCGGAGACCTGCGAGCGCTACAGGGGGTGAGCAAGTTTCCGGTGCGTATCAAGTGTGCGCTGATCGGGTTCGACGCCCTGCAGGAGGCCCTCAAGAAGCACTCGTCAGAGGGGCCCCACTGACACCGGTCAAGATCCACTCGGCTCATCTTCCCGACACACGAGCGGGTCCTATCACCGTTTGGGTGTCACCGACCGGGGTCCGCCACATCGAGTTCGGACCCTTACCGCGCGAGCGTCACACCGATCCTCTAGCGCAGTGGCCGGATTATCTGGGCGAGGCCGTGGAGCAGCTCGAGGCCTACTTCGCCAAGCGACGAACCACGTTCGACGTTCAGTTGGACTTCTCCACGGCGACGACCGGCTTCCAACACGACGTCTACCGTAGGTTGCTCGACACCAAATACGGGCAGGTAGTCTCCTACGGCCAGGTCGCGCGAGACGTAGGCAAGCCCGACATGGCCCGAGCGGTCGGGCAGGCCGTCGGCGCCAACCCCATCCCGATCGTCGTGCCATGCCACCGGGTGGTGGCTTCCGATGGACGACTCACCGGCTTCGGGGGCGGGCTACCGGCCAAGGTCGCGCTGCTCAAGCTCGAGGGGATCGGTGTGGACGGCGACAAGCCGAACAGCAAGGTGCGCCCCGAGGTCATCCCGCTGGACCTCTGAAACGGATACCGAACATCGTATAGCCGCGAGTGTAGGACGCGCCCGGACACGACACACGCCATCGAGGCCTCGTAGCCCATTTACCCCGAAGTTCCATGACCCAGAAGCACACCTCGCTGCTCGTGCTGACGCTCGCGCTCGCCGCTTGCGCCGGTGAGCAGGCCGAGTCCACCGCCCAGGCCGAAGAGGCTCCAGATTCGACGGTCAAGCAGCTCGAACGGGTGCCGCTCGTAGAAGCCGATCTGGTGAATCTCGATCTGGCCAATCTTTCGGTCGAGCTACCTTGGACGAGGAACGCGATCAATCGCAGCCCCGGTCCGGCCGCGCCCAGGTCGATCATCGAGGGCGTCGAGGTTACGGACCACGAGGGCTTCGACCGAATGACATTTGCGTTCGGCTCGGACGCACCCGCCCCAGGCTACGAGATCCGAGTCGTGCCACCAGGAGTAGCGGTTGTATGTGGAGAGCCGAGCGAGAGCGAAGACGGAGCCGAAGCCGATGTGGAGCACGCGCCCGAACTCGGGGGAAACCAGTTCCTGGTGCTCCGCATGAAGCCGGCCCGGATCGTCGACGGCAATCGTCGCACCATGTCGATCGGGATCGAAACGTATGACTTCGCCCGTTTACACGAAGCGGGCATCGTCTGTGAAGCGGACGAGGTGATCACGTGGATCGCGGGCCTGCTTGAGGGCAGTGATGTGCGCGTGCTCGAGATGAGGTCTCCACAACGGCTGGTGGTCGACATCCGCTGAGGTTGTCCGGAGTCACGCGCTTCTGACGGACCCTCGATTCGCCGCTAGGCGTTCAACCGTTTGGCCCGGGACCCATTTCACGATGCTCCAGGGCCACTTGAACGATCCGGACGACACGCCGCTGCGCGTGGGAAGCGGCACCGCAATCCCGAGCCTCGGGCCCAAGACGGGCAACCAGCGTTGCTCGTTGAGCAGGAGGGCGACCGCGGTCTCCCTGCGAGGGATACGAATCGCGAGTTCGCCCCCGACGCGATACGTCACGTTGTCCCACCCAGCGTCCACGCGAGCCAGTGTCTCCCCCGCCAGGTCCGGGTGCTGCTCGTGGAGCAGGGCCCTCACCAAGTCGCCGTCGATGTGAACTTCAGCCTCGGGATGCAGAGCGTCCATCTCAGGAGAAGCGCTCAGGAGCCAGCGGCCGGTGCTTCGACTCACCCACTCCTACGACCTGCTTGGCGATGATCTCACCGGTGACGGGTCCGAGCGTGAGCCCCAGCATCCCGTGACCCGTGGCGATGCTGACGCCGTCGACGCCACCCAGCGGTCCGACGATCGGCAACCCGTCCGCGGACATGGGACGGAGCCCGCACCACTCGGATGTCGGATCCTCGCCGCCGAGGCCCGGAAGGCACGAACGGGCGGCTTCGGTGAGCTGCCGGAGGCGGGCCGGCCTCATTACGTCGTTGAGCCCCGAGAACTCCATGGTGCCCGCAAAGCGCACGAATCCCGCCATCGGCGTACAGAACACCGAGCTCTCATGTAGTACGCACGCGGAGCGGAGCGGGGGGGCCCCACCGGGTGCCACCACAATGTCCCTGTGGTACCCTTTGCCCGGCTGTACAGGAAGCCACACGCCGATCCGGCGTGACAACTCGAGACTGAACGGGCCGGTAGCGAGCACCACGTGGTCCGCTTCGACGAATTCACCCGAGTTTGTGCGCACCCCGGTCACGCGGCCGCCCGCAGTCGAGACGCCACCCACGGCCACACCCTCGCGAACGTCGACGCCCCGATGCCGGGCTCTCGAGACCAGTTCGGTTACGAACCGATACGGGTCGAGCGTGCGCGCCTCCGGGTAGTGCACGCCCCCGATGACCCCAGGCCCGAATTCGGGCTCCCTTCTCCGTAGTTCGTCCCCATCGAGGACCTCCGGATGGTAGCCGCCACCTGCGATGATCGACGCTTCGTGCTGGGCCCTCGCCACGCCCGTGGCCGTCGTACAGACCTCGAAGTACCCCTCTGCACGGTAGCCGCAGTCGATACTCTCCTCCTCGATGAGTCGGTCGAAGCTGGCCAGAGCGTCTAGCCCCAGAGGCGCCATGACCCGCATGCACTTCTCCACATGCGCGGCGCTACAGTGACGCGCGAAGGTGAGAAGCCAGCGCCACAACTCTGGATCCCAGCGAGGGGGCAAGTAGAGTGGGCTCTTCGCGTCCAGCATCTGCGTGATGGCCTGCGTGATCCGCCCCGGGCGGTTCAGGGGTGGGTGGCCCGCCGATACCGTGCCGGCGTTTCCGTGGGAGGCGCCGGCGGCGACGTGCTCACGTTCGAGCAGAACGACGGCGAGACCTTCGCGCGCCAGGGCGTACGCGCAGCTCACGCCGACCACGCCTCCACCCACGACGACCACGCGCCCGCGGGTCACTGGGTCATCCGGAAGGCCTTCGTCACCCCACCGTGGGATCGAGCAGCACCTTGATCGAACCCGTTCGCCGGCGATTCGTGGCCGTCGAAAGCGCATCTCGGTACTGATCGAGCGGGTATACGTGGGTCACGATCGGTTCTACTGGGGCCTCGGTTTCCAACAACATGTCGTGCGTGACCTGGAACGTATGCACGCGCTCGCCGCGCCAGTCCTCTGTGCCATAGCCGACGTACCCCTTCACGTCGAGTTCCCGCGCCCAGACAAAGGTCAGATCCAGCTTGGAGATCTCGGCGGCGCAACCCAGCATCACCACGCGACCGCGGGGGGCCGCGTAGCGAAGACACTGCTTGACGGTCTGTCCACTGCCGACGCAATCGAAGATCAGCGGGAACCCTCCGCCCGCGTATACCTCGTCACCGACGATCGGGATGTACGCTTGAGCGCCCGTATCCACGAGCGCTTGGCGGGCCTCGTCGCCCGGAACCACCACCTCGCTCGCTCCCAACCCCCGCGCAATCTCTGCCTCGTGGCCGCGCTTGATCTGGGCAACCAGCTCCCCCGAGTAGCCGGCGGCTCGCAAAGACCAAATCGTGCCGAGCGCGATTGGGCCGCTCCCGATCACCAATACCGGCCCCGCACCGAAAGGCCGCGAGCCGAGCACCGCATGCATGCCGACCGCCAGTGGTTCGATGAGCGCAGCGGTCCGCTCCTTCATCGCGTCGTCCAGCGCGAAGAGCTGACTCTCGTGCGCAATCATGCGTTCCGCCAACCCGCCCGGCAGCGACGCATGATATCCGATCGTCGCGCCACGCTCGAGCGGGCTGCCGTCGACCTTCAGAGCGCCCTCCTCGCCGCTTCGTTCGCACGTGCAATGCAACCCAGCCGAACAAGAGCCACACTGCGTATCGCCCGCAAACCCCCGCATGGTGCACGAGATCATTGGGTCCACCGCGACGCGCTGCCCGGGCTCGACTGAGTGTACGTCGCTTCCGATCTCCAGCACCCGAGCCAGGATCTCGTGGCCGAGCACGGCAGGGAAGGACCCGAAGGGCTCCATGGCGGGACTGGCTTTGAACGTCAACGTGCCGATATCGGTTCCGCAGATCCCGGCCTTCAAGATCTCCAGACGCACCCAGTCCGCCGCAGGCAATGGTGGCTCCGCGACATCCCCGAAACGGAGGCCGCTGAAGCCGCCGAAGATGGCTGACTCGGTAAAGCCACCCAGGCCCTTCCCGATGAGAAAACCCGGGACGGTGACGTTGAATGAGACTGCGCGCATCGGCTACTCGGACGCTTCTGGGTGTGGTGGGGGTGGCAGCAACGGCATCTCCTGTACGCCCGCGGGGGCTCCGCTATTCCATTCCGGTCAAGGAAGGTGTCCGGAGAGGACGCGTAACGCGACCCGGAACGGCCCGACGGCGCGTCCAAAGAACGCAGCGACACCAAAGACACCGCTCAGGACGAGGCTCGCGACGGAAAGGCCGGCCGCCAGGACCAGTGGCGTTATCCCCAGGCCGAGCACTAGGAGACCGAGGCCAAGCGCGCCCGCGACTACGCGCTCTTCCCCGCTCAGCGTGGTCCGCGAAGTGTCCGGCCTTTCCGGCAAGCGGCGAGCTTCGTCGGCCGGCAGGCCCATCTCCAGCGCACCGGCCTCGGGCAGGAACAGACCCGACGGGTAGGCTCCGTCCTCGTCCTCGAGGGGCAGTTCAGGATCGAGATCGGCACCCGTGTCTTCCACGTCCGAAGCGCTGCCGTCCAATGGAACGTCGAGCACCTCGAGCGCCCTTGCTACGTCCTCGGCACGAACCCAGAGACAGATCTGCCGAGCGCTGGTGAGGAAGGACTCCATGCCCCCGGCGTCGTCGGCTTGGAGCCGGAATGGGATGCCGGCGTCTGCCAGGAAGCCCGCGGAGAATTCCGCTTCGTGCCGATAGCGATAACTCGCGATGGGGACGGGTCCCGGCATCACCCGACTAAGCGTCGACCTCTTCTATGTAGGTCAACTCCATGATCACGCCGGGACAGAACCCTGTCAGGTCTGGGCGGGGGGTCCCTTCGAAGTCCACCTCGAGGCCATCGACCTCCTTGTTGAGCGGTAGGTTGAAGGGGGCATAGCGTTCATCGACCGTATCGATGACCCAACATCCCCCCTCGATGTCGAGGAAGACGATCGTGCCCGTGCCTGTGATTTCAGGCTCCAATAGGCCGCACGACGCAACCGTGACGGCCAACACGATCGCGGCTACGAGCCGCACACCACGCCGCGTGCGGCTTGCTCCGTCCACTCGGTCCCTCGTTTGCATACACCGTGTCCTCTCGAGTCTCCCTTTGGGTCGCCGTACGCCCTGCGACGCTACGGCGGCCTCGCCCTGGCATGCTAGGCCCGGAAACAGGGGCGCGATAGGTCCCGGTGCCTCTGGCCCACCGTTGCGATATCATTTCCCCATGCGCCCACTGCCTCTCGCCTCGGTACTCGGACTCATCGCCGTGTCGCCCTTCGCGGCACCGCAGCCGCGACAGCTTCCCCCTGCGGGTGTCCTCCATGCGACCTCTCAGCTCGAGCAGGGCCTACAAACCGCCGATTCTGTGGTCGCGGACTGGGTGGACTCGGGGCGCATCCCGGGTGCTGTGCTGTTGGTCGCGAGGGACGACGCGGTTGTTCTCGAGCGCGCCTACGGGTGGAGCCGACTCGACGAGTACCAGACCGGACAGTACGCGGCTTGGAGGGCGGCGGCGGCCGATGAGACCGGGGCACGTCGCCGGGCGGACCCGGTTCGCATGACGGCGTCCACCGTCTTCGACCTCGCCTCGGTCACCAAGGTGATGGCGACTACGCTGGCGGTCATGCTGCTGGTAGAGAGCGGGGAAATGGAGGTAGATGCACCCTTGCAACGGTATCTCCCCGATTTTCGAGGGAACGGAAAAGCGAACATCACATTGCGACACCTGCTCACCCACCGGGCTGGGCTGCAACAGTGGCTTCCGACGTACTACCACGCGTCGAACCGTGAGCAGGCATATGAGTACCTTCGCGCCCGTCCCTTGGCGTGGGAGGTGGGATCGGGACGTCACTACTCGGACCTCGGCTTCATGTTGCTGGGCCTAGCCGTCGAGAGCGTAGCCGGAACGTCCCTGCACGACTTCTTGAGGCAGCGCATATACGCGCCGCTCGGGCTCGAGCAGACTGGATTCCGCCCGCGCGACGCCGCGGGGCTCGATGATGCGCCTGACACCTACGCCTCCACGTCGCACGGCAACCCCTACGAGTACCGCATGGTGCACGACTCGACGTTCGGTTATCGCATCGCCGGCGACGCAGATGCCTGGGACGGCTGGAGGCGGTACACGCTGTACGGAGAGGTCAACGACGGGAACGCCCATCACGCATTCGAGGGGATCGCGGGACACGCGGGGCTCTTCTCGACCGCGCGAGAGCTGAGGGTCCTGTTACAGATGCTGATCAACCGCGGCGAATACAGCGGTCGACGATACTTGAGCGCGGATCTTATCGACACGTTCCTGATGCCGACCGGCCAAGGGCAGGCGCTCGGATGGCAGCTTCGAGCCTACGTGCCCATGACCACGTTCAGCCATACCGGCTTCACCGGTACCCTGGTGCTGGCGGTGCCCGAGCACGATCTCGCGCTCGTGCTGCTCACGAATCGACAGCACGGCGGAGTCGACCGGGACGGATTGTACCCTGATATCGACCCACTCCAGCGCGCGGTGGTCGCCGCTGTGACGGAGGGGCTGAGGTAGGTCTGAGGTGTGCGATACCTACTCACTACCGGGGGGCGCCGCGGGAGCCAGCAGGCCCGCTTCGCCGAGTGCTGCGCGTAACCGCTCCAGACGACGTGCATTGACACCCAGGTCGCCACTGCCCAGCCGCGAGGCCGACCGGACGACGAGCTCACGGTCCTCCGCCAGGAGCAGCTCCAGGTCGTCGATAAAGCGGAACAGTCGACTACGTTCCACCGCATGGATGTACCGCTCGGACACCGAGACGATGGTGAGGCGCGGCATTGCCTCCACGACGCCGCGAACATGTTCTAAGCTGCCTCCGCCCTCCACATGCAGGTAGAGCGGTTGCGTGCCCTCCGGATGTCGCAGACCCGTATGCACGCAGTTCGGGGTGGAAGGGCAAGGAGAGAGCTCGCCGTCTCGCGCGCCCAGGGTCTCCGGCATCGGGGCACCGCATCCAGCGCTCGCGACGGCACAAATGGCCAGGTACACAGCAGCCTTCGTGGGGCGCATCAGGGGTACCGGAGGGTCGCAATCACGGTCGCCTCACAGCTCTTTTCCTAGGTTTAGGTATTGTAGCTCCCCCCATCGTTGCCGCCTGCGTCACGAAGATCAAGCATTTGCGATGCTCTACCGCCCCAGGAGCCACTAAATGAACACCGCGATCATTGCAGGATGCCGCACCCCGTTCGTTCGCTCTGGCGGCGTCTTCAACGACCTCTCGGCGATCGAGTTGGGAAAAGTGGCCGTGCGCGACGCGCTGGGACGCAGCGGCCTGAAGGGCGAGCGCATCGATCAACTCGTGTACGGAACCGTCGTGCACGATACCCAGGCGCCGAACATCGCACGCGAGGTCGGCTTGGCGGTCCTTCCAAAAACGGTGCCCGCAGTGACGGTCTCGAGGGCCTGCAGTTCCGCCAACCAGGCGATTACCGACGGCACCCAGCTGATCGAAATCGGCCAGGCGGACGTGGTCATCGCGGGCGGATCGGAGTCGCTCTCGCACATCCCGATCACGGTGAGCGACAAACTGTCGAAAACGTTCATGGTCGCCGCCAAGGGGAAGACTCTCGGACAGCGACTTTCGCCCTTTTCGTCCGTTCGCCCGAAGGACCTGATCCCGGTCACGCCGGCGATCGCGGAGCCGACCACGGGTGAAACGATGGGGGAGTCCGCGGAGCGGATGGCAAAGGAGAACGGGATCTCGCGGGAGGATCAGGACCGGTGGGCGCTGCGATCGCATCAACTCGCGGCAGCCGGCACCCAAGACGGGCGGCTCACCGCCGAGATCACTCCAGTGTACCTGCCCCCCGAATACGAAAAGATCATCGACCGGGACAACGGCATCCGGAGCGACACCTCATTCGACCTCCTCGCCAAGCTGCGCCCGGCCTTCGACCGACGGCACGGCTCGGTGACAGCGGGCAACTCCTCGCCGCTCACCGACGGTGCTTCGGCTGTCGTCTTGATGAACGGGGAGCGCGCAAGAGCCGAGGGCATCGAACCGATGGGCTACGTACGCAGCTGGGCATGGACTGCGTTGGACCCCGCGGGCCAATTGCTGCAGGGACCCGCCTACGCCGCCCCGCTGGCGCTAGATCGGGCGGGGCTGACCATGACGGACATCGGACTCATGGAGATGCACGAGGCTTTCGCGGCCCAGGTGCTCTCCAATCTTCAGGCGCTCTCCTCAAGACAGTTCGCCCAGGATGAGCTCGGGCGAAGCGAGGCTGTCGGACATCCCGATGTGGATGTCATCAACGTCATGGGAGGCTCGCTCTCGATCGGCCATCCGTTCGGTGCGACCGGCGGCCGCATCACGGTTACGGTCCTCAACGAGATGGCGCGACGGGACATCGAGTTCGGGCTCATTACCGTGTGCGCTGCCGGCGGCATGGGCTTCGCGATGGTGGTGGAAAGGCGCTGAGGCAGCCGGGTCTCAGCTCCCGCCGACTACCACTCCCACGCGGGCTGGTCCGCCAGCGGCACCGGCCCAACGGACCGCATTCTTCCACAAGGTCCCGGTGTCACCGCTCACGCCACCCACGGCGGAATGCGCCGGGAACAGGCTGACACCGACCATGCGTTGCCCAGCGGCGAGCTTCTTGTACCCCACGAGCGGAGTCCCGTCCCACCACGAAGCGACTACGGTCGTCCCACCGGTTGCGATCACACCTCCCCAGAATCCGTTAGAGCTGAGCGTGAGTAGGCCCTGAGTGAGGTCGTGCGGCGTCACCGAACCGAGCGACCCGTCGCGGTAGACAGCTCCGCCGGTCGAGGCGAACGGATCGATTTTCTCGAGGTCACCCCACCCGATTGAGTCTTTGGGGCTGTCGCGTCGGTCCTGCCAATAGAACGAGCCGAAGACCACGTTACCACCGAGCGAGACGAAGGTAGCCAACTCCGAGCCGAGCGCTCTCGACTCGTTGAAAATACCGTTAATGTAGAGCAACACGACATCGTACCGCTTCAGTATATCCAGCCCCGGCAGCTCCGAGACGAAGAAAAACGCTTCGACGGAGATTTCTGGATCGCCGGCCAACTGCGCGGCGGCCGCGCTGGTATCGTCGAAGT
>JAYZBT010000078.1:0-3701 GCA_036338615.1 Gemmatimonadota bacterium | reverse complement strand
ACGGCACGTCTCCAGGCAACGCTGGATCGATGGGCCCGGGTCGGTATCGCCCAGTTACGAACGGACCCCGCAAGCGCGTCGGAGTCCGACCGCGGTTGAGGTCTCCACCTACTCTAGCACCGCGCGCGTCGGTAGCGAAATCTGGACGCTGGTCCCGCGTCCCAAGTGGGACTCCACCAACAACGAGCCGCCTGCCCGCTTGGCCGCGCCGTATGCGACGCTGAGCCCGAGGCCGGGCCGCCCCTGCTTCGTCGAGTAGAACGGTTGCTGGCAGCGCGCTTGCTCTTCGATGGTCATGCCGACACCCGTATCGACGATATGGATCAAACAGTTGGCGCCGTCCGACTTGGTCCGGATCGTAAGCGTCCCACCGTCCGGCATGGCTTCAACAGCGTTGATAAGCACATGCGTGAACGCCTGACGGATTTCTGCGGTGTTCGCGACCGCGCCCGCCGCCTCGTCGAGTTGCTGCTCGAGCTGGATCCCCTTGTCCGCCCAATCGTCGCCCGCGCTCGCGATGACCCGAGCCCATATTTCGTTGATCCCCACCGCATCGGCAGAGTCCTGGTCCGTCTCAGCCAAAGACAGCCGCTGCAGGTGGCGCACCAAATCTGCTGCCTCGGTGGCGTGCCTGAGGATCGTTTCCAACTTCGGCGCCACATGATGGGGCACCGTGGGATCGAAGAGAATGAGGTCTGCCATCCCCATGATGGGGGTGAGGGCGTTGTTGAGGCTGTGTGCGACACCCGCCGTCAGGGTGTCGATCCGAGCCCGTCCCTCGCCTCTTCCCTGCGTCTGCTCTGCCAGCCGGGTTTCCGTGATGTCCCTACCGATGGTAATGACGCCGACGCAGGTGCCCGAGGCATCTCGGTAGGGCCGCTTGCTGCTCTCGAGCAAGCGCTCCTCACCTCCGAACTGCTCGCGGACTTCCCGCGTGACCGTTTCGCCGGTTCGCACAACAACAGCGTTCTCTTCCTCCCGGGTCGCGGCCTCCTCCGGGTTGAAGAGCTCGGAGTCCTTCTTCCCGACCACCTATTCGACGGTTTTCCCCAGCAGGGCCGCGCCCCTGCTGTTGATCACGACATATCGGTCGTCGAGATCCTGGACGTGCACGACGTCACTCGTGCTCTCGATAACAGCGCTGAAAAGCGCGTGAGCCGCCTCAGCGGGGCCGTGGGCGGTCATCGGAGCTAGGCGGCCCCCTCCTCCACACCCTTGGGAATCCGGATCGAATCCACGAGGCGCCGCACGTGCTCGGGTGGCTCGGGCGTGAATCGGGACACCGTCATCGTCACCGCGAAATTGAGCAACATGCCCACCGTGCCGATGCCCTGTGGGCTGATACCGAACCACCAGTTCTCGGGATTGCTCAGCTCGGGATGCATCAGCGTGAACCAGACGATGTACGCCCCGGTGAGCGCGATACCCGAAACCATGCCGAGAATCGCTCCCTCACGGGTCGTGCGCTTGGAGAAGATGCCCAGGATGATGACCGGGAAGAAGGACGACGCGGCCAGGCCGAAGGCAAACGCGACCACCTGCGCGACGTAGCCCGGCGGATGCGTCCCGAGATAACCTGCGAAGAGGACCGCGGCCGCGGCCGCGACGCGCGCAGCCAGCAGTTCGCCGCGCTCGCTGATTTCCGGCATCAGGGACCGCTTGAGCAGGTCGTGACTCACCGCAGACGAAACGACCAATAACAGACCGGCGGCGGTAGAGAGCGCAGCCGCCAGGCCGCCCGCCGCGACGAGCCCGATTACCCAATTGGGCAACTCGGCGATCTCCGGGTTCGCGAGCACGATGATGTCATTGTCGACCGAGAGCTCGTTCGCCACGGGTGAGTCGGGCCCGACGAACTGGATCCGCCCGTCCCCGTTGAGGTCCTCGAACCCGAGCAGTCCGGTGTCCTCCCAAGTGGTGAACCACTCCGGGACTTCCGAGTACGGGGTTTCGGAGACGCTGTTGATGAGGTTCGTACGCGCAAACACCGCGATCGCCGGCGCGGTCGTATAGAGCAGCGCGATGAAGACGAGAGCCCAACCGACCGAGATACGGGCGTCTCGCACCCGCGGGACCGTATAGAAGCGGATGATGACGTGCGGGAGACCGGCGGTACCGACCATGAGCGCGGTCGTGATGAACAAGACGTCCAGCATTGACTTCGTGCCCGACGTGTACTCCGCGAAGCCCAACTCCGTATTGAGGCCGTTCAGGCGCTCCAGCAGTGGCATTCCGGACTCGAGGTCGACTCCTCCCAGTCCCAGCTGCGGAATCGGGTTGCCGGTGACCATGATCGACAGAAAAATCGCCGGCACCATGTATGCGAAGATCAACACGCAGTACTGCGCGACCTGCGTGTACGTGATCCCCTTCATGCCCCCGAGCACGGCGTAGAAGAAGACGACCCCCATGCCGATGTACACACCGATGTCTACGTCCACTTCGAGGAAGCGCCCGAAGACGATGCCGACGCCCCGCATCTGCCCGGCGACATACGTGAAGGAGATGAAAATCGCGCAGACGACCGCGACGATCCGCGCGGTCTGCGAGTAGTAGCGATCACCTACGAAATCCGGCACGGTGAACGCCCCGAACTTGCGCAGGTAGGGCGCCAACAGCAGCGCCAGCAAGACGTACCCTCCGGTCCATCCCATGAGATAGACGGAGCCGTCGTAGCCCATGAATGAGATCAGGCCCGCCATCCCCAGGAATGATGCCGCGCTCATCCAGTCTGCGGCGGTCGCCATCCCGTTCGCGAGCGGAGACACACCCGTACCCGCGACGTAGAAGTCCTTGGTAGTGGAGGCGCGGGACCACACGGCGATGCCGATGTAGAGCGCGAACGTCGCCACGACGAGCGTGAGCGTCCATTGCTGGGCGGTCAAGTTCCGTCCTCCTCGGCTACGTCGAACTCAGCGTCGAGTCCGTTCATGAGCTTCACGTAGACGAAGATCAGCGCGACGAAGACGTAGATCGAACCTTGCTGAGCGAACCAGAAGCCGAGCGGGTACGCCGTTCCGGGCAGGTTGATCGCATTCAGGGGCTCGACAAGCAGGATGCCGAAGCCGAAGGACACCGAAAACCATACGGCGAGAAGGAGTCCGACGTAGCGGATGTTGCGCCGCCAGTAGTGCGCGTGACGGGCAGAAGTGTCGTCGGCCATGGGCCCTCGGGTGTTGGGAGTCGCGATGTCGGGATGTTCTCGGCGGGGCAGACTAGCCGGCTCAGCGGGCCCAGTCCATCTCCCCGGCCTCGATCGGCACGGTCAGGCGATTGTTGCGCGTGGGTAGCGGGCACGTCGGGAATGGCGTCCAAACGCACGGCGGGTTGTACGCCCGGTTGAAGTCGAGTACCACCCGACCTTGCTCATCGGGAGCATCGATCCACAGGTAGCGTTCACCGCCGTAGGTGGTTCCGCCGCTGGTCTGGTCCGCGAATACCATCATGAACCGCTCGGAGTCCGGTTGTCCCGTCACGTCGAGCGTGTGCCGCTCTCCATCGATCCAGAACTCGAGGTAGGCCGGCGACGGCACCTCGGAGAGCCAATGCATCGCCATGAGCGCCAGCCCGGAGTCGGGAGCCTCGAGCTCCGCGACACGGGCTTCCTGAAAGCTCTCGATCTCGCTGATGTGTTCCGCCGCGTCGAAGGGGATCTCCGGGCTCGGTCCTTCACAGCCCATCGCGGCTACCACGAGGGCAAA
>JAYZBT010000077.1:0-12857 GCA_036338615.1 Gemmatimonadota bacterium | reverse complement strand
CGTCGGCGCAGCCCCACGAGGAGCCCGCGGCGATTAGCGCACCCCCGGTGATTCCGAGGCGCTCTAGGAAGGACCTTCGATCGATCATGCCGGTCTCCGAATCATGGGTAACGGCACAAGATGGGAGGAGGGGAGGGGTGCGACTAGTCCGGCACCATGGGCCAGGGCGATCGATCGCCGGGGCGGTTGTCTCGTCGAGGACACGGCTCCTCACCGCCCCCGGCAACGTGCTTCTCCCGGCGAAAGAGCCTGGGCTGCCCTCTCAGTTCCTATCCGTTCACTCTTGTGGCTCCTCTGACCACCGGGGTTGGGCGTTGGGGGCCCGCACCAGTTGAGGAGGCTGAGGCTACACGCCGGGGAAGGAGATCCAAGACCGGCAAGGGCCAGGGATTCGGCCTGACGAGTGCTGAACGAAGGGCTGTCGAACTGCGCGCTATGGAGCTCGCACGGTGGCATTTCCAGGACGCGTAGCCCAAGGTCGAAGATGTCTCCTCAAGGTGTTCGTACGACCTGCTCTGCGAGAACGGCGAAGACAGCCTACGGGTTGAGGTGAAGGGGACAACAACGACAGGGGAGTCGGTGATAAGGCTCTGATGCCCATCGCTTAACACTGGGCCTCCGGCTCGGGGCGCCTTCGGCGCCCCTCGACACAACCGGCCCACACCGTGCGGGCTTCGGTCGAGCAGTGTGGCGCTAGATCGAAGCAGCCGTTAGCTAGTCAGCGGTGGGCCGGTTCGGAGTCCCTGAATCGTTAACGGACATACGCTTTGTGAGGTGGGATGTGAGGATCGGCAATGCACCGCGGAACTTAGGTGATCTGCCACCCAAGGTCCTTAACGCTGTCCTGTTCTTCGCTTTGGTCATGGCTGCGGGGTGTGGCGAAAGCCGCCGTGAGATCATCGTGGCCGTGGCTGACTCGATCGCAACCGAGCTGCTTACGTCCCCACCACCGGTTGCCGGGTTGGCGATAGCGGTCAACCAGGACGGGCAGCTGCTCCACGACCGCGCCTACGGCTTGTCTGACCCGAGTACGGGCGAACCGCTGCAGGTATCGCAGCCCCAGCGCATCGCCTCACTCACCAAGCAGTTCACAGCCGCCGCGATCCTTATGCTGGTGGATGAGGGCCGCATCGAGTTGGAGGCCCCGGTACAGAACTACCTCCCGGGGTTCAGCACTCAGGGCCATGTGGTCACGGTACGGCACCTCATGAGTCACACGTCTGGCCTACACAGCTATTCGGACCTCTACGCTAGGACGGGACGGCAACCCGTGCCTCGCGATGCTGTCCTCGACACACTGCAACGCCACCCCTTCGACTTTCCGCCCGGCGATGCGTACGGCTACAGCAACAGCAACTACTACCTCCTCGGACTCATCCTGGAGCAGGCGACGGGCGAGACGTACGCTCGCTACCTCGAAGCAAGCCTGCTCGAGCCACTCGGCCTGGAAGACACAGGCTACTGCGGACATGACGGCGAGGTCGTGGCGGCCGGATACCGTGCCGTGGCGGACGACCTCGAGGCCGTGGTCCTCGATGAAGCCCATGGCTACCTCGGTGGGTCGGGAGGCCTCTGCTCCACCGCTGCCGACCTCGTGGAGTGGCAACACGCGTTGGCCTCGGGACGTGTCATCAACCCGGAGACGTACGCGCTCATGACAACGCCGACAGTCCTCGTCACGGGTGATACGGTACCGCACGGTTTCGGCGCGGACATCGAGACGCTCGAGAATCGCGCCGTCATCGCCCAAGGCGGATCACTCGCCGGCTTCAACAGTCGGATGGCGTACTACCCGGAGGAGAGACTGGCCGTCGCCGTACTCGTGAACACCAACACGACCAAGGCTGAAACCATACAGAACGCGGTTGCACGTGCGGCGCTCGGGATGGAAAGGCTGGTCCCTCGCGACCTCCCGCTCAGCGCGGAGCAACGAACACCCTACGTTGGCAGTTACGACCTCGGTCCGATCGAGGTCCGTGTGTTTGAGGACGGAGGCCGCCTCATTCTCCAGCCGTCGGGGCAGACGGCGGCCCGGCTGCTCTACCAAGGTGCCGACGTGTTCCTGGCTGACGTTTCGGACGGCGTCCGCGTCGAGTTCACGGTCCAGGAGGGCCGTGCGACTCAGCTGGCCTTGCACCAGGGTTCGCGGCCGCTCGTAGGCCGGCGAACCGAAGGTTAGCCCGGGGGACCGAAAGACGGAGGCCACGACGGTTCGACGACCGGGCGCAGGTCCGCCTAACACTGGGCCTCCGGCTCGGGTCGCCTGCGGCGCCCCTCGGCCCAACCGGCCACAACGGGCCCTGGCTTCGAGTAGCGGATCGGCCGTAGATCTGAAGCAGAACTATTGAACGAAGCTGGGGGCCGGTTCGAAGGCCCTGAACCTTAGGCGTCATCTAATGTCTGTTAGATGTCAGAACAAGTAGGCCGTTACCCCATTGAGAGGACCGGGACAAGATGAGCGGTTCGGACAGGCCAGATCTGTTGCCTAGTATCTCGCGGCGGGGTTTCCTCGGGGTGATCGGGGGCGGGGCAGTCCTAACACGCCATCAAGGCTCATTGAGAACGGGCGGAGCCCCTCAACGAGGTTCGCTCCAAACCACTCCGCACTACGCACGTCTCTCTGATGTTGCGAATCTCATCGAGACGGGGGCGGTCTCCGCAGTTGAGGTTACCCAGCAGATCCTAGATCGCATTGCGGCGTTGGACGGCGATCTGCACGCATACGTGACCGTTACGGCAGAGCAGGCGTTGTCTATGGCGGTGGAGGCCGACGATGAGGTCAAGGCGGGCCGGTATCGGGGGCCGCTTCACGGCATACCGATTGGAGTGAAGGACCTCTGCTATACGCGCAACGTTCGTACGATGGGAGGTACTACGGTCCTTTCGGACTTCGTTCCTGGGTTCGACGCCACGGTTGTGGCCAAACTAAGGGATGCCGGGGCTGTCACACTGGGCAAGCTGACCCTCTGCGAGGGTGCGATGGGCCCTTATCACCCGGAGTTGGCCGTGCCCACGAATCCCTGGGACGATACACGGTGGAGTGGTGTCTCCTCGAGCGGGTCGGGCGTAGCGACCGCCGCCGGCTTGTGCTTCGCTTCCATCGGCACGGACACGGGCGGCTCGATCCGTTATCCTTCCGCTGCCAACGGCTGTGTTGGGCTCAAGCCCACCTACGGACGAGTCAGTCGCTACGGCGTGCTTGCCCTGGCGGAATCGTTGGATCACGTAGGCCCGATGGCGAGGAGTGTCGAGGACGCCGCCATCATGTTCGACGCTATGGCCGGTTACGATCCCAACGATCCGACGTCATTGTCTGACCCTGTGCAGCCCGTCAGACCCGAACTGGAGCGTGGAATCCTCGGCCTCAGAATCGGTTTCGATCGTGAGTACTCCGCCGCTGGCGTCGAGCCGCAGGTGGTGAATGCACTGGAGGCAGTACTCCATCAGTTATCCGATCTGGGGGCCGAGGTTGTTGACGTCACTATGCCGGATGTCTCCCCCATCGCCGCCGCATGGTGGGACCTCGCCACCGCTGAAGCCGCCGCGTTTCACGCGAGTACGTTTCCAAGCCGGGCGGCCGAATACGGTCCGGGATTTCGCGCCGTGCTCGAGTACGGAGTCGGCGTAAGCGGTGTGGCATACGCGAATGCGGCCAAGGTAAAGGCAGAATTCAGCGGGCGCCTGAACCGCATGCTAGAGTCGGTCGACCTTATGCTGTGTCCTTCGATGTCGAATGCAGCCCAGCCGAAACTGGCTGACCCATTCGGTCCTGAAACTGATGAGTCCTGGGCCAGCCTTGTCCTTAACGACATCCACACGAAGCCCTTCAATTTCTCTGGGAGCCCGACCCTGTCAGTGCCGTGCGGCTTCTCCGCGGACGGGCTCCCGCTCAGCGTCCAATTCGTCGGCCCCGCCTTGAGCGAATCTGTCCTCTGCCGAGTAGGGCACGCGTACGAGCAAGCCACTCGTTGGCACACCATGCATCCATGAAGCATGGCGGACTTTGGGACAGCTACCTAGCCGCCCGTCCCCTGGCTACCAGCCGCCCGCTCGCGTCGATCCCGCTCAGCGTCCGCCTCTCGAAAGAGCTGTCTCTGGGACGACGAGATCTGAAGCAGGCGTACGGCTTCCGACAGCACCGGGTCCCGCGACATGCGCACGTCGGCCTCAGCGCCGAGGTCGTCCATACGCTGGGCCACGCTGATGCGAGCGCGCCATTTCAGGTATGTCTGGATGTCCGGGTCGGCGAGTTGTTCCTCCGTCAGGCCCTCCTCGACGAGCGAGACCAGGAAGTCGTCGAACTCCGTGTCGGTCAGCCCTGCGGCGTCGCCGGCCGCCATCCTCGCGGTGGCCGCTTCGAACCCGAGTTCGGCGAGGCGGAGACCCAAGGGGATCTGCCCTTCGTTCACTGACTGAATCAACTCCCGCTCGACGAGCGTCGTCGTATCGTCCGCAACCGCGAAATCGGGGAAGATTCCACCGCCGTTGATGAGGGAGCGACCCTGGGCGGTGCTCACACGCGGGAACGTGTCGAGATCCTCAGCGATGGGGCGGAACTGGCGGTCACGCGTGCGTTGCAAGGAACGGCCGAGCGGCGTGTGCCACGAACCGGTCGTGAAGCGCAGGCGTCGGTCATAGGGCAACGGCATCACCGTCTGCACCACGCCTTTCCCGAACGAGCGCTCACCCATGACGAGCGCGCGGTCGAAGTCCTGAAGCGCGCCGGCGAGGATCTCGGCCCCGGATGCCGTGTAGCGATCGACCAGCACCACGATCGGGAGGTCGGCGACCAGCTGGGGCCAGCGATCGGTGTAGGAATCCGTCTGGGTCTCGGGTGCGCCATTGCCGGGCACGCGCTGCACCGTGCTGGCGAGCGTCGAGCCGGGCTTCAGGAAGAGGTCGGCCAACATGAGCGACTCGTCGAGGAAGCCGCCCGGGTTGCGTCGCAGGTCGATCACGAGCCCCCGTGTATCCGCGAGCTCGGCCAGCGCGGCGTTCATCTCCTGGGCCGCGTTGCGCGCCACTCGGTCCAGCAGCACGTAGCCGATGCCGCTCTCGAGAACACCGTAGTGAACCGCGGGCACGTGCACCTGAGCGCGCGTGATGTCGAACCCGATCGGCTCGTCGAAGCCCCCGCGCTTGATCTTGACGAGCACGTCGGTGCCGCTGGGACCCCGGATCGAGTCCGCCGCCATGCCGGTGGACCAGTCCGACGCATCGTTCGCATTCACGCCGACGATGACGTCACCGACGATGATTCCCACCTGCTTGGCGGGCGTGCTGCGGAAAACGGCCGTGACCGTGACTTCTTCGTTGAGCAGTGTGATCTGGAGTCCGATTCCGGAATAGTTGCCGGTCGTCTCCTCTTCCCACGCATCGGACTCGATCTGTGTGAAGAGCTCCGCGTATGGGTCGTCGAGTTCCTGGATGAGGCCGTCGATGGCCGCCTCCCACAGCGTGGAGTCGCTGACGCCGTCCACCTGCAATCTCGCGATCTGCGGAATGATCTCTGCCAACGCCTCGGGGTCGGGCGACTCGCCTATTGCCTCGACCCTGGTGAGAAGTTCGCCGAATGGGCCCGTGGGGTCGTCCTCCGAGCTGCGCCGGAGCAACACCGTGAGACCGTCGATTGCGGCCTCCCAAAGCCTCGTATCGCTGAAGCCGTCCATGTGCATCCTGGTGATGGCCTCGACGGCTTCCTCCAGGATCTCGAGCTCTGGCGGATCCCCCACCAGCGCATCGGACCGAATGCCGGTGTCCTGAGCGTCCAGACTCGGCGCGGCAACCGTCAGGAACAGTGCCAGGACCAGCGTCATCGTTGCGAAACGGTGTTTCATGCGGGCGCCCTCGGCGTCGGCGTCGTTTTCGTAAGTGCCCTTCTCTAACCCCCGCGTACGGAGGCGCGTTCCGGGTATTACTACTGTGGTGCGACTCTGCTCTGCAACTTCTGGACCGAAGGGATACTTTTCTTTCGTCGCTACCGAAAGGGTCGGAGGCATGAGGCCAAGACTCAAACTCGACGCTGGCCGGTCATGAGCCAAAGCGAAGCCCGCCCTCCGCTGCGTGTGGCGCTGGCGCAGTTCAAGCCCACCAAGGCCGACGTCGCCCGCAACGGCGGCGCGGTGCGCGACATCGTCGGGTCGCTGGGCGGCGAGGCCGACCTCGTCGTGTTTCCAGAGACGGCGCTCAGCGGATACTTCCTGGAAGGAGGCGTGTCCGAGGCCGCTCTGACGCTCGAACAGTTGAGCGATCTGCTCGGGCCGCCGCCGCCTGACGGGCCCGATGTAGTAATCGGCTTCTACGAGCGCTGGCGCCGGCGCCTGTACAACAGCGCCGCCTACCTTGAATCGGCCGACGGAGCGTGGTTCGTGCGCCACGTGCACCGGAAGATGTTCTTGCCCACGTACGGCGTCTTCGACGAGGCGCGCTTCGTCGAGCCCGGTACGGAGCTACGGGCGTTCGATACTCGTTTCGGGCGCCTCGGCATCGTGATCTGCGAAGAGATGTGGCACTCGCTACCGGGCACGATCCTGGCGCTGGACGGCGCCGAGCTGCTGGTCGTCGTCAGCGCCTCGCCGGCGCGTGATTTCACCGCCGGCTCGGGCGGGCGTCCCGCCAATCTCGAGCGCTGGCATCAGATCGCACCAGCCGCCGCCATCGAGCATGGCGTTTTCGTGGTGGTGGCGCAGCTCGTCGGGTCCGAGGGAGGCAAGTTGTTCCCCGGAGGGTCGCTCGCGGTCGGGCCGGATGGCTCGGTGCTCGCAGAGGGTCCTCTGCTCGACGAGGCCGTGACCATCGCTCTGTTGGACGCGTCGTCCATCGATCGCGCGCGGGCCGCTTCGCCACTGCTCTCAGATCTCGAACAGATGCTGCCTCACCTGCAGCGGTCGATCGAAGCGACTCGGGACGGCGGGGCGAGCCTGGAGGTCGAAGACGAATCGGAGGACGAGGTTTCGCGGGAGGACCTGGTACCGGCCCTGGTCGGGAGGGGCCCGGTCCCGACGGACGACGCGGCCTTGAAGAGTCCGGCGGGGCTCGAGCTCGATCTCGAGTTGGTCGAGCGCACGCTGGTTGAGTTCATTCGCGAAGAGGTGCGGCGGAGACGGGGCTTCGAGCGAGTGGTAGTGGGTGTGAGCGGAGGCGTCGATTCGGCGGTTTCGCTTTTCCTGGCGTGCAAAGCGCTGGGACCGGAGAACGTGTACGGTTTCCGCCTCCCGTACCGGACGTCGAGCGAGGAGAGCCTGCAGCATGCCGCTCTGGCGCTGGAGGCGACTGGGGCACACACGCGCACGATCGAGATCTCGGACGCCATCGATCGATACGTGGAGGAATACGAGTCGGAGATCTCGCCGCTGCGCAAAGGCAACCTCATGGCACGCCTGCGCGCCGTGATCTTGTTCGACCCGTCGGCCAGCCTGCATGCACTTGCTCTGGGCACCGGCAACAAGAGCGAACGACTGCTCGGGTACTTCACCTGGCACGCCGACGACTCTCCACCCATCAACCCGCTTGGGGACCTGTTCAAGACGCAGGTGTGGGCCTTGGCCCGCCACCTCGGCGTACCAGACGTGATCATCGAGAAGCCGGCCACCGCGGATCTCGTGAAGGGTGTCACGGACGAGGATGAAATGGGCGTGTCCTACAGCGACGCGGACCCGATCCTCCATGCATTGCTGCGCGGCTACTCGCCGGATGATCTCGTGCGCCTCGCGTTCGACCCCGAGGCCGTCGCCGTCGTCTGGCGGCGGCTCCGGAGCACCCACTGGAAGCGGGAGCTGCCCACCGTGGCCGTGCTGTCGTCCAGCGCGATCGGCGAGTTCTATCTCAGGCCGGTCGACTACTAACGGGCGACTACGAGGCGCCGGCTACCGGCTGCGCGCTCCTCAGCTGATGGGCCGGCCCTTCGGAAGGATCTTGGCGGCCCAGAGCCCCGAGTTCATGTCCGAGAAGAAGACGAAGCCCTTGTGAGGTTGCGGCCCCCAGACGCTCACTTGGTTCTGTAGGAAGCCTGCCGGGTCCTGAGGCTTGTAGACGGCGATCTCGCGGCCCTGGTGGCCTAGGTTGCCCATGAGCTCCCCCGAGACGTCTACGACGCGCAGACCGCCCTTGTAGTACGCCTGGTACAACACGTCGTCCTCGACCCAGGTGTTATGCGTGCCCGCTTCGGGCACTTCGTAGCGGGCCACGTCCCTGGGGTTCTCCGGGTCCGTGAAGTCGATGATGTGCAGGTATCCGTCCATGCGTCCCTGCACCCCACCCGCACCGGTCACGGGATCGTAGGGCTTGTTGTCGACGCCCTGTCCGGCCCACGCCCGACCGCGGCCGCCTCCGATTTCATCGCCGAGGAAGAGATAGAACTTCCCGGTCGATTCCTGGAAGTAGGGGAAGGCCGCGTGCGTTTGTCCGACGGGGTAGGGGACGCTCGTTACGAAGACCGGATTCTCGATGGTGCCGCCCCACTTTCCGTTCCCCACGTCGACCACCACCACGCCCGTCCGCCACTCCGAGGAATACGCCAGGCCGTCATGGACCCAGACGTCGTGCACACGGCTGTCGGGGTGGTTGTACTCGCTGACGAACTTGGGATCGTACGGATCGCGCACGTCGATGATGACGTACTTGTCCCCGCCTGCGAGCGCGAACAGGTAGTCCTCGGTGGCGAACATATTGTGCACGCCACCGGTCACTCCATGACTGTCGAACGTCGACGCGATGCGGGGATGCGCCGGGTCCGCCATGTCGAGGATGACGACACCGTTTCTCCGGTTCGAAGCCCCTTCGCGGGAGAGCGCGGCGTAGCGACCGCTGGGTGCGGCCTTCACATCGTTCACCGTGCGCGCGTCGATCAACAACGAGTCCGTCTTGATAATGTTGGTGGGGTCGGTGACGTCCCAGAAGTAGGCCCAGCCGTTGGCAGACCACGTACCGGTGATCGCGTAGTCGCGTCCGTCCAAGCCCTCGAAGATCCACAGATCCGAAGTGTGGGTATCGCGGACCGTCCCCCGGCCCTGGAGTTCGATCTCCTGGACCGCGTCACGGCCGTGAATGAGGACGGTCTTGCGGCCGGTCAGCGGCCCGGACATCGCCAACAGCGTATAGCGGCCCGGGACCTCTGCGACGAAAGTGCCGTCCTCCAGGATCGCCGATGCGCCCGGTGACCGGATCGAGTCGTCCGCCACGAACGTATAGGCCCACGTCAGGGGCAGGTCGGGCTGCGAGCCCTCCGGGCCCCGAGCGTCCACGGAGAAGTGCAGCACGTCTCCGGTGCGGGCGCGGTCCTCGCCGCCCTCGATGGTGAGTTCCGTCGCCGGAAACGGAAGCACGTCGAAGGAGGTCTGTACTTCCATCTCTCCGTCGGCGTCGGCCATGATCGTGACCGAACCCTCGGTCTTGGCGGTGACCGTTCCCCACCCGTCCACCTCGGCGATGTCTGGGTTCGAGCTGCTCCAAGCGAACAATGGCTCGGGGCGGCGCGTGCCGTCGAGGTGGAACGCCACTGGATGGTGGGTGATCGTCGTGCCCACGAAGAGGCGCTGTGCCGAGGCGTTCAACTCCACCCGGTCGAGGGCCGGCCAGGAAACGCTCACCGGGATGCGCAGAGTGGGCGGAGTGCCCGTGGCTCCAGCGGGCAGCACGCCCGTCGCGACGATCTCGTAGCTTCCTGCCTCGAACGACTGAACCACCCCATTCCGGTACCTGAGCGCGGAACGCGGTGCGGCGACGCGAATCACCATGTCGACGGAGTCACCCGACTCATCCACCGCGCGAACGGTCAGAGAGGCCTGGGCGCCCGCCACGAGCGACACCTGGGCGGGCTCGGCTACCAGCGTGACGCCCGTGACTGCGCCAGTGTTTTGTGCCCGCAAGCCAGTGCTGGTGACCGCGAGAGCCGTGCTCAACATCAGGATCAGAGGCAGGTGTCTTCTGTTCATCATAGCCTTCCTCGAACCGCTCATGTGTGGTTTCTCCGGGCCGAACGATGTTGACGGGGCCCGAAGCGGGCAAGAGAATCAGGCTCGCCGGCTCGGCGACCCCCATCCCAGAGAGTGAAGAGCATGACGAAGCGCCTACTGCCATCTGCCTTCTCAGCCGTCGCCGCGGCTGCCTTCGCGTTTGCGTTTACGACGCCTGTCGCCGCGCAGCATCGCGTGACGACGCCCGAACAGCAGTTCGGCCACGAGATCGGTGCGGACTACGTACTGCCCAACTACGAAGCCCTCCACGCATACTGGATCAAGCTCGCCGGTGAGTCCGACCGCATGATCCTGGACACGATCGGATATACGGAGGAAGGGCGCCCACACCTCCAGGCGATCATCACGTCACCGGAGAACCACGCGCGCATCGACCGCCTGCGTGAGATCTCGCGCACCCTGGCCAAAGCCGAGGGGGTGAGCGAGGCGGAAGCGCGTGCCCTGGCCCTGGAGGGGAAAGCGACGGTCTGGATCGACGGTGGGCTGCACGCCACCGAGGTGCTCGGCGCCCAGCAGCTCATGGAGATGGTATTTCGACTGAACGACTACACCGATGCCGAGACGCTGCGCATCCTCGACAACGTCATCATCCTGGCGACGCACGCGAATCCGGATGGCCATGCGCTCGTCGCGAACTGGTACATGCGTCAGGACGACCCGATGGCACGCAGCACGGGTGGGGTGCCGGTGCTGTACAACAAGTACGCCGGACACGACAACAACCGCGATTTCTACATGGCCGCTCTGGCCGAGTCCCAGAACATCAACACGTCGATCTATCGCGTATGGTACCCGCAGATCGTGTACAACCACCACCAGACGGGCCCGGCGGGAACCGTGATGTTCGCGCCTCCCTTCAGGGATCCGCCGAACCACTACTTCGATCCACTCATCATGACGGGGCTGGATCAGGTCGGCTCGGCGATGCACCAGCGTTTCGTACGCGAGGGCAAGGGCGGCACGACCATGCGTTCCGGTTCGTCGTACTCCACGTGGTGGAACGGCGGGCTGCGCACCACGCCGTACTTCAAGAACATGATCGGGCTGCTCACCGAGACGATCGGCAACCCGACACCCGTCGAGATCCCGTTCTTGCCTAGGCAGCAGATGCCCAGGGGGGACCTGCCGCTCCCCGTCGAGCCTGGTCCCTGGCATTTCCGCCAGTCGGTCGAGTACTCCCAGACGGCCAATTGGGCCGTGCTGGATTTCGCCTCCCGGAACTCTGACCACCTGCTGCTCAACATTTGGCAGATGGGTCACAATGCCATCGAGCGTGGCAGCACGGACTCGTGGACCACATTTCCCTTCGAGATCGATGCGGCCGCCGAGGCCATGAACCGCGGCACGAGGGACGACTGGGAGCGCATCCTACGAGCTCCCGCGGACCGGGATCCTCGCGGTTTCATCATCCCGTCGGACCAGCGTGACTTCCTCACCGCGACGAAGTTCGTGAACACCCTTCTCTACAACGGAGTCGACGTGCAGCGGGCGACGGCGGACTTCACGGTGGCCGGGACCCGGTACCTGGAGGGGTCCTACGTGGTGACAGCCGCCCAGGCGTTCCGTCCTCACGTGCTCGACATGTTCGAAAAACAAGAGCATCCCAACGACTTCCCCTACCCTGGCGCGCCGCCGACGTCGCCCTACGACAACACCGGATGGACGCTGGCATGGCAGATGGGCATCGAGTTCGATCGCATCATGGACGGCTTCGACGGTCCCTTCGAGCTCATCGATGACATCATCTCGGCGCCGCCGACGGGGATCGTCGCTGGGGCCTCCAATGCGCGCGGGTATCTGGTGGACCACATCAACGACGCGTTCACCGCGGTCAATCGAGTGCTGGCGGCGGGTGGCAGCGCGTTCTGGTATACGGACGAGCTCAACGCCGGCGGTCAGGACTTCCAAGCGGGCGCGTTCTACCTCGAGACCGATCGCGCCACGGTGGAGGCGCTCGCTCGGGACAAAGGGCTCAACTTCGTTGGCGTGCCCACCCGACCCGCCGGCAACACCATGGAGCTCGAGCCGGTGAAAATCGGTCTCTGGGACCGCTACGGGGGGTCGATGCCGTCCGGCTGGACGCGAATGATCCTGGAGGACTTCGAGTTCGACTTCGACGTGCTGTATCCGCCTGACCTCGACAACGCAGACCTCTCCCAGTACGACGTGCTCGTATTCGAGGACGGCGCCATCCCCGGAGCCGCCGGCGCGGGCGGTGGTCGCGGCGGGCGAGGGGGCCGCGGCGGCCGTCCCGACCTCAGCACGATCCCGGAAGAGTACCGCGGCCGCATGGGCAGCGTGTCGGTCGATGGCACCGTGCCGAAGATCCTCGACTACGTGCGCAACGGAGGCGCCGCGATCACCATCGGAACATCGGCGAGCTTGGCGCAGCACGCCGGCTTGCCTGTGAGCAACTATCTGCTGGAGAACGGCAACCCGCTCACGCGCGAGCAATACTTCACGCCGGGCTCCGTCTTGGACATGAAGGTCGACCACGCCAGCCCACTCACGCACGGCTTCGGCGAGCGCGTAAACGTGCTCTTCAGCCACAGCCCGACCTTCTCGCTGGACGCCGGTGCGGAGGCGCAGGGTGTACGCCGCATCGGGTGGTTCGATACCGACAGTCCGCTCAAGAGCGGGTGGGCGTGGGGTGAGCGATACCTGGAGGACGGTGTCGGTGCCATCGAGGCCGACTACGGGCAGGGCAAGATGTTCATCTTCGGCCCCAGGATCACCTTCCGTGCGCAGCCGCACGGGACGTTCGGATTCCTCTTCAACGGCATCTACTACGGAGCCACGGACAACCGGCCGATCTCGGAGTAGGCGGTGACGCCGCGGGATGAGGCCAGGGCGACGCCCGACACCTGACTCGCTTTTCTACCG
>JAYZBT010000076.1:0-9794 GCA_036338615.1 Gemmatimonadota bacterium | reverse complement strand
GGTGCTCGCACCTCTCCCGACCGCGGTGCTCGCCGGTATCGTCATCGCGGCGGTCTCGACGCTGTTCCGCCCGCGAGAGCTGTTCGATATATGGAGAGCGTCGCCTCCTCAGGCCTTCGTCGGGTGGGGCACGTTCGCCTTCACGCTGCTTCTGGCTCCGAACATCGAGCAGGCGGTGTTGATCGGAGTGATCATGGCGACCGCCGTGCATATGTGGAGGGAGCTGCGACCCGGACTGGCGGCTCGGCGCGAAGGCGATACGCTTCACTTGGAGCCGAGCGGCGTGCTCTGGTTCGGGTCCGCCCCCGCCATGGAGGACGCTCTGTTCGCGCGACTGGCCGACGAAGCCGATGTTAAGCATGTCGTGCTCAACTGCTCGGGACTCGGGCGTATCGATCTGACTGGGGCGTACAGTCTGGCAGAAATGGTCGAGCAAGTGCGCCTGGCGGGTCTGAAAATGGAGATCGTACGCGTGCCCGAGCGGACCAGGTGCATATTGGAAGCCGTGGGGGTCGGAACAGAAGGGCCCTCTGCATCGTAGTGGAAGTAACAACTCAGCTTTTCGGGGGACCCCATGCTCTCTGGACTCATCGCCGCGGTTATCGCGGCCGGAACCGGCGTATTCGGACACATCAAGTCCCGGAAGTTCGTTGGGCAGCGGCTACGTTATACTAGCTTGGTCGAGAAGCCGGGGATCGGGTTGTTCGCGGGCGTGGGCGCGGTGGTCGTAGCCGCGCCGCTCGTTGCGCTTCTCCCGATCGTGAGCGCCGGGACCGCGATCGCGATCGGGGTTGGTGTCGGGACGGGGGTAGCGCGCGGTGTGAAGGACACCAAGAGGCCGCCGCTACTCGAGGACTGATCGCACCCTTGGTGCTTCCCTCCGCCTAACACTCCGTGTCGAGCGGGCGTCCCCTTACGGGTGTCCCTACCGTCCAAGAGACTAGACTCTACATGATCCGTCTCCCCCTTTTCGGTCCGCTGATCTGGTGCGCGGCGTTCCTGGTGGCCGTTGGCGCTTCCCCTGCCTCTGCGCAGTCGGAGGGGCAGGTGGGCCAAGCAATACTCGAAGTGTGCGGAGACGTGGACGCGCGCACCGAGGGGGTGCTCGCCGGCACGGTCCGAGACGTTGCGACAGGGGTGGTGCTCGACGGGGCTGTGGTGGCGATCAACTGGCAGGTCCCGGGCAACGAGTTCCCTGGCACCGCCGCGGAACGCACGGACGCCGACGGCTTCTTCGTTTTCTGTCACGTGCCCGGGGGGGTCGCGGTCGACCTGTATGCTGAGATTTTCGACCGCGTGTCCGATCCTCTCACGGTCGGCGTCGAGTCAGGGACCTTGATCGTCGAACACCTCACCGTCGCTGTCTCGGACCCGACCGAGCCCGGCTTCATCACCGGACGAGTCACCGACCGGACGACCCGTCTCGGTGTTCCCAACGCGGAGCTGACGATCCGCGGCCAGGACATCGCGACACTCACGAACGAGCGAGGGATGTTTACGCTCGATGAGGTCCCCTACGGGGTGTACGTCATCGACGTGCAACACCTCGCGTATGCCGATCGTGAGCTGCCTCTGCACGTGGCCGGAGGCCTCACCCAGAACCTCGCGATCGAAGTATCGGAACAGGCGATGGAGCTGGAGGGGCTCACGGTGAGTGTCGAGCCCAGGCGGTTCTACAACGACATGGAAGGTCTCGTCCGGCGCATGAATCTGGGCTTTGGGGAGTTCATGATGCGCTCCGACATCGAGGCGAGGGGTGCCACCACGTTGCCGGACGTGCTCGTGGGGGTGGCGGGCGTGCGCATGGTGGACGGCGGCCGCAGCCTGGTCATCAGGGGTAGTCAGTGCGTTCCCATGGTCTTCCTGGACGGGCGCCTCTTCAAGCTCGACCCTGATCGTGGCTTGCTCGATATCAATCTCTTCGACGTCGAAGCCGTCGAATTCTACAAAGGCACGGCCTCCATCCCGGCTGAGTTCAACTACAGCAACAACCTCTCAGTCGGATGTGGCGCGATCGTGGTCTGGACCCGAAGAGGGCGTTGAAGCGATCCCCAGGGGACGGTGGGGGAGGTCTCCGCCGCGCTATCGGGCTTGGCCAATCCACTGCGATGGTGGTGGGCACCATCATCGGCGCTTCGATCTTCGTTCAGCCGTCTGAGGTCACGGGTCAGGTTCCCACGACCGTCGGCATCTTCGCAGTGTGGCTGGTCGCCGGAGTGCTCACGCTCTTCGGGGCGCTAGTCTGCGCGGAGCTCGCGAGTTCGTACCCGGCAGCGGGGGGCGTTTACGTCTATTTGCGGGAAGCGTTCTCGCCCGCTCTCGGGTTCCTGTGGGGCTGGGCGATGTTCTGGACGATGCACTCCGGCATCATCGCGGCGATCGCGGTGGTATGTGCCCGATATCTGGGCTACCTCGTCGAGTTGGGGGAGGCGGGTCAGAAGTCGGTGGCTGTCGTTACGATCCTGATTCTGAGCGCGGTCAACTATCTGGGGGTGAAGCACGGAAGCGTGCTGCAGACGGCGATCACCGTCGGAAAGCTCTTGGCCATTGCCGCGATGATCGGGCTCGGCTTCGCGTTTGGCGGCGAAGCGCATGCGACGGCGGTGAGCCGGGCCGCGGCGGTGGAGAGTGGGTCCTTCGGAGCCGGAGAGTTCGCGCTCGCGCTGGTGGCGGGACTCTTCGCCTTCGGTGGGTGGCACATGGTCACCTACAACGCCGAAGAGACGCAGGAGCCGAGAAGCACGCTTCCGCGAGCGCTCATCATCGGGACGCTCGTGGTGACGGGGTGTTACGTCCTTCTCAACGCGGTCTACCTCTACGTGTTGCCCTTGGAGACGGTCGCGACGTCCGATCGGGTCGCTGCCGATGCGGCTGACGCGGTCTTCGGCCGCGGCGGCGGTGTGGCCATGTCGGCGTTGGTGGTCTTCTCCAGTTTCGGCGCCCTCTCGGGCATCGTGCTCGCAGGACCGAGGGTCTACTTCGCCATGGCCAGAGACGGCGTTCTCTTCGGTTGGCTGGGCCAGGTCCACCCGAAATACCGCACGCCTCACCGGGCGATCGTGCTGCAAGCCATCTGGGCCAGCGTACTCGTGCTCACGGGTTCCTATCGCGCGCTCTTCACGCGCGTGATCTACACCGAGTGGATCTTCTTTGGGCTGATGGCGCTCGGGCTCATCATGCTGCGGCGACGTCCCGACGTCTCGCGAGCCTACGAGATCTGGGGATACCCCTGGGTGCCTGGCATCTTCGCTCTATCCGCGTTCGCGATCGTCGCGAATCAGGTAGCGTCGCAGCCCCTGGAGAGCCTGATGGGCCTCGGTCTGGTGCTCGTGGGCCTGCCCGTGTACCTCATCTGGGCGCGAAGTCCGACCGTCGCATAGCGCGGCCTCGACCGAACGGACCACAACCCCCGGGAATCGTTCATGATCGTCGATTTTCACAACCACTACTTCCCCCCCGAATACCTGGACGCGATCCGTTCCGGGGGCAGTCACTTTCGCGTCACCACCGACGATGATGGGAACCCGGTGCTGCATTCGCCCGGTGACTACAACGTGCTGGTGCCAGGGCACCGGGACCTGGACTTCCGGGAACGGGTGCTCGATGACGCCGGTGTGCAAATGCAGGTCATCACCTTCACCGCCCCCGGCACGAGCATCGAGACGCCCGATCGGGCCGTGGAGCTTTGCCGCGTCATCAACGACGCCTTGTCGGCGGAAGTGCGCGCACGGCCAGCGCGCTTCACGTCTTTGGCGACGCTTCCCATGAACGCTCCGGAGGAGGCGGCCAGCGAGACGGAACGCGTGCTCGGCGAGTTGGGGCTTCCGGGCGTCATGCTCCTGTCGAACGCGAGCGGTGTGCCGCTGTTCGAGCAACGCTTCTGGCCCATTTACGAAAGGCTCAACGAGGCCCGCGCGGTCGTCTACATCCACCCGACGTATCCCGTCGGTGTGGAGGTGATGGAGAAGTACATGTTGATGCCGATGGTCGGATTCCTGACCGACACTACGCTGGCGGCCGCCGGGCTCGTGTACTCGGGTGCGGTCGAGCGCTTCCCCGATATCACTTGGGTCCTCGCGCATCTCGGTGGCGCGGTGCCGTATCTGGCCGAGCGCTTCGACCGTGGCTTCGAAGCTTATCCGGAGTGCCGGGAGAGCTGCTCGACGCTACCGAGCGAGCTGCTCAAGACGTTCTACTACGACACCGTGAACTTCGACCCGGCGTGCCTCAATCTGGCCATCGAGTTCGCGGGCGTGGGCCACATCGTCGCTGGATCGGACTACCCGCATATGATCGGAAGCCTCGACAAGATGGTGGGCGCGATCTCGGGCCTCGATCTCACGGAGGGCGACAAGAACAAGATTCGGGCAGGCAACGCGAGTCGGATTCTGGGACTCGGGAGTTCGCCGGGGGGCATCGACTAGTCGCCTTCGCCGGCAGCTGGCCTGTGCTGCTATAGTGCGGACCTCCTCCTCCGCCCCGGGCGCCCGTTAACGGAGCTTAAGAAAGCCTTGTGAAAGGCCCTTGGCGGCTTGTATCCTGTTCTGTGCCCCCTGCTACGGCCTCGGTCTTAGGTGTGACCTATGATCTGGATCCGCAGAACTCGTCGTTGCCACTGCTGTGGGGCCGGGACCAACCGCATCTCGAGCCCCTGGTTCTACCGATGGCTTCGAGTTCTCTTTCCCGCCAGGTCGTCCATGCGTAGCTGTCCGAACTGCGGCTGGCAGGGCTTCCTCTTGATGGAAGGGCGGCCCTAGTGCGGACGGACCGCGATCAGGCTGTCTCTTGAGCGCAGAGTCCCCCGGGCCCAGGTTGCTCACCAGAATTGCCACCATCACCTCGAGGCCCACTAACTCATGAGCAACCGACTTCCTCCCGAGGCCGACCCCGTACCCGGCGCCGCGTCCCGAGATGGCGGCCCGACGACCTCCTCCGACACTCCAGCGGCCGTCGGCACGCCTGGGTCCATGCCGCGCCGTGATCTTCTCAAGCTCGGCGCGGCGGGTTTCGGCCTGAGGGCGATGCCGCGGTTCGCTTCAGGTGATGCACCGCCGTACCAGGAACGACCGGACCTCGGCCCCGCACCCGAGTCCCCCCTCGCCGCGCCGCCGATCGACCTGGTGCGGGTCGGGTTCGTGGGCGTTGGCGGCATGGGGGGGGCGCACGTACGCAACTTCCTGGGCCTAGAGGGTGTGGAAATCGTCGCTCTGTGCGATATCGACGAGGCCCGCAACGAGCAGGTCGCGTCGTGGGTCATGGAGGACGGTCACCCGAAGCCGACACTGTACGGACGAGACGAGACGGACTTCGTGCGCATGTGCGAAACAGAGGAACTCGACCTGGTGTTCACGGCGACGCCGTGGGAGTGGCACGTTCCGGTGGTGGTCGCCGCCATGGAGAACGGCAAGCACGCGGCGACGGAGGTGCCTGCCGCCTACCGGACAGACGACTGCTGGCAGATGGTCGAGTATGCGGAGAAGTATCAGAAGCACTGCGTGATGATGGAGAATTGCAACTACGACCGTCCCGAGATGATGGTGCTGCACATGGCTCGTCTCGGGCTGCTCGGCGAAATCCTGCATGCGGAATGCGGATACCTGCACGACCTGCGTTCCATCAAGTTCTCCGAGGAGGGAGAGGGTCTCTGGCGCCGAGCGCACTCGATGGCCCGTGACGGGAACCTGTACCCCACGCACGGACTCGGTCCCGTGGCGAACGTAATGGACATCAACCGTGGTGATCGCTTCGACTTTTTAGTGTCGATGAGTTCACCTTCTCGCGGACTTCAGGAGTGGGCAGAGGAACAGTATCCGGAGGGGCACGCGAAGAGGCAGGAGCGCTACATCCTCGGGGACGTGAACACGACGATGATCAAGACCGTGCAAGGGCGGACGATCTACGTGAGCCACGACACCAACCTGCCCCGCCCTTACTCGCGTATCCACATGGTGCAGGGGACCAAAGGGCTGTTCCAGGGCTATCCGAATCGGGTTCACGTGGAGGGCCTGAGCCCGCAGCACGCGTGGCAGGACTGGATGGAGCTGCGAGACGAGTACGACCATCCGCTCTGGAAGGACCTCGAAGCCCAGTCGCAGGGTGCTGGACACGGCGGTATGGACTTTATCGAGGACTATCGCTTGGTGAAGTGCCTGCGCGAGGGCAAGCCGACCGACATGAACGTGTACGACGCGGCCGCGCTCTCGGTGGTGGTTCCGCTCTCCGAATGGTCCGTTGCGAATCGCAGCCGGCCCATCGACGTGCCCGACTTCACGCGTGGGCGCTGGGCGCAGTGGCCAAGGCTCGAGACCCCAAGGGCGTGACGCGGGAAGGACCAACGCCCTCAGATGTCTTCTCGTCCCGCTTCGGCGGGGCGGCGACCCACGTCGCCCGAGCCCCCGGGCGGGTGAATCTCATCGGGGAGCATATCGACTACAACGATCTGCCCGTGCTCCCGATGGCCATCCAACGCGAGGTCCGGCTCGTATACCGCCCTCGAGAAGACGGTGTCGTCCGCGTCGCGAACGTCGACCCGGAATTCGACCCGGTCGAATTCGAGATCGGCCCCTCGACCCCACCCGGTCCCGCCGGCAACTGGGGTAACTATCTGAAGGCACCGGCGGTGGAGTTGGCGCGACGCTCGGCGATTTCGCGGGGCATGGAGGGGGTCGTTTCGTCTAGCGTGCCCGTGGCTTCGGGGCTCTCCTCCTCGACCGCACTCCTGAATGCGCTCGGCCTAGCGCTCGCTGTCGTGAACGAGGTTTCGCTCGCCCCGATGGACTTCGCGCAGCTCATGGCCGACGCGGAGCAGTATACGGGGACGCGCGGGGGGGGCATGGATCAGGCAATCTCAGTGGGAGGTCGTGTCGGCCACGCGGCGCGCATCGCTTTCGCCCCTTTGCGGATGCGCCACATAGTGGTGCCCGGAGACTGGCGGTTCATCGTTGCCCATACGGGAGTCCGAGCGGAGAAGTCGCGCCACGCCCGCGAAGCGTACAATCAGCGTCGGTCCGAGTGTGAACGAGCACTGGCCTCCGTTGTAGAACGCGGCCTCCAGAGCCATCTCGTCCCTACTGCCCCGCAGGGATATCCGGACTTGCTGAGGATGATGGGAAGCCAGGCGGCGATCGCGGCGGCGACGGAGGTGCTTCCGGCCCCCTTGCTGTCACGCTTCCGGCACGTCGTGTCCGAGGCCGCGCGGGTCGACCAGGCCGCCGACTGTCTTTCGCGCACGGACTTTTCCGGCTTTGGGGCGTTGATGGACGACTCGCATTGCAGCCTGCGCACCGACTACGAGGTCAGTTCCGAAGAGCTCGACGACCTCGTGGACATCGCTCGAGATGGAGGCGCCGCCGGCGCTCGGCTCACCGGTGCGGGCTTCGGAGGCTGTATCGTCGCGCTAGCGTCTTCTGACACCGTTGACGCCGTCCTCGCGGCCATCGCGGAGCAATACTACCAGCCGAGGGGGATGAGCGACCGCCTCGGCGATTGTCTCTTTGTGGCGGCACCGTCCGCCGGGGCTTCGGTCGACGCGCTGTAGCGTGTCGAGCTAGTGCGGCCGACAGCCGGCCAAAACTTGACGACGATACTGCACGTCCCCTTCTTCTCCCCTTACGCCTGGCCACTCTCTCGCCACCTGATTCTGTGCTCGGTCCCTCGTCCAAGAAAGTCATGCTGAGTGTCTTGGTGGCGTGTTTCGTCGTCCAGACCGGCTTGGTGTACTCGGATCAGGTGGACCTCCCGCTTTCCGATCAAGCGATCGAAGGGCGTCGGCTCTTCCACCAAGAGGCCTGTCAGGTCTGTCATCAACTCTGGGGCCAGGGAGGATTCCTGGGCCCGGACCTCACGAATGCTGCGAGCCGTGTCGATGAGACGCGGCTCGCTTCGCTTCTGACCGTGGGGAGTGGTCAGATGCCCGCGCTGCATTTCGACCCGGCGCAGATTGCCGCGATGCGGGCGTTCCTGGAGGAGCTCGATCGCGCCGGGGTAGGACGTGGCGAGCTTCGGCTCGGTGACTCGAGCGAAGGCACCACCCCGCAGGCGGCGTTCGAGGCCGCGATTACGGATGCCTCACCCCCGCCCGAAGCGGCGGCCGGGTTCGAGGTATTCCGTTCTGGCATCTGTAGCGCTTGCCACTTTCCGTTCCAGGCCTCGGTTGTGGGTGCTCCGGACCTTTCCATGGTGATCGAGCGCCTCTCCGATGAAGAGTTGCACGAGGTATTGGTGAGCGGGCGACCGGAAAAGGGTATGCCGCCGCCGGTTCCGGCCTTCTCACAGGCACAGCGCCAGCAAGTGATCGAGTATTTCCGTTGGCTGAACAGGGATCGCGACGCGCTCCGGTCGGAGATGCAGCGTCGTCAATCCGGTGCGAGCGTCGATTGGTCGCGACTTCCCTGGTGGGAGTACCGATGACCGACGCTGAAGCGACGTTGGGCACGACTGTGGCGAATCCCGCGGCTGGGGCGCACACCGACTCCACGTTGCCCGCCCATCCGTCCGCGGCGGGAGGGTGCTGGCTCTCGTTCGCCGAGGGCGATTCGGTCCGGCAATTCGCGACCATCACGTTCATCCGCGGCGGTCTGATCGCGATGGGCATCACGCTGCTCGGCGGCATGCTGGGCGCGCTGTATTCCGTACCCGCCCTCGCTCCCTCTTTCCAGTCGATCGGGCTTGACCTCCGTCAGCTTCGCCCCATCCACACGGCGTTCGCGTCTGCGTGGATCTTCCTCGGGGGGGTAGCGGTGGTCCATCGATGGCTTCAGGACCACGGTGGCGTGCCCACTTCTGGCGATCGCTGGAGGCTACGCGTCCAGGTCGGCGCGTGGGCGATCGCTGGGGCGGGCATCCTGACTACGCTGGCGATGGGCATCGGCTCGGGGCGTGAGTACGTCGGCTTCCACCCGATCTTCAGCGCGTTCATCCTGCTCGGCTGGATCTGCTACGTGTGGAATTTCTTCCGGATCGCGGGGCCGAACTTCTTCGAGAGGCCGATCTACCTGACGATGTGGGGCGTGGGCATGGTGTTCTTCATGGTCACGTTCGTCGAACAGCATCTCTACCTGCTGCCGAGCTTCTTCGGCGATCCCGTGCAGGATCTCCAGGTTCAATGGAAGGCCACCGGCACTCTGGTAGGCAGCTTCAATCTCTTTGTGTACGGGGCGGTGATCTATATCGGGGAACGCATCAGCCGAGACATCCGGTATGGTCACTCCAGGCTCGCGTACACGCTCTTCGCGGTTGGCCTGTTGAACTCGTTCACCAACTTCGCGCACCACTCGTACCACTTGCCGCAGGGGCATATGATCAAGTGGATCTCCTTCGTAGTGAGCATGTTGGAGATCACGATTCTGTGCCGTGTCGTGTACGAGTTGTGGCGGCTCGTGAGCAAGACCGAAGAGAGGGCGTTTTGCGCCGCCCAAGGGAGCTTCGGCGCCTCGAAGTACTGGACGGTCTTCATCCTGTTCTCATCGGTCCTGATCTCCATTCCGCCGCTCAACGCGATCATTCACGGCACGTACGTCGTGACCGGTCACGCCATGGGTGCCACCATTGGGATCGATACCATGATCCTGCTCGGGGCGATGGTGTGGATTCTCAGTGAACACCTGCAGGCGCGCGAGGGAGAAGACGCGTCCGCTGTGCTGCACACGCCCGGCATGCGGCAGATCGTAGTGGGCCTCAACTTCAGCGTGGCTGCTCTGGTTCTCTGGCTGCATGTCTCCGGCGTAATCACGGGCGTGAGCCGCGCTGGATTCGCTCCAAGTGAGACGTACGTGCAGCCCACCTGGCTCGCGGCG
>JAYZBT010000075.1:0-4813 GCA_036338615.1 Gemmatimonadota bacterium | reverse complement strand
GTGAACCGGATGGAGGAAACGCTCTCAGCTCGAAAGCACGCTTCGCTACGACTCAGCAGGTTCGTACTCGAGGGCGAGTCCCACACGTCGGTAGTGCCGGTCGCACTCACGCGAGGTCTTAGAGCGATCTACTCGCGTCGGTCATCATCGGCTAGATAGCCGATGCTCTCCCAGATCACGAGCTCGAAAGGATCGGCCGGAAAAGGAGCAGGGACAGGACCATAGACGTCCGCAAGTTGAGCAACGATGCGAGAGAGCGTCGTCGTCACCTCACGCGGGCGCAACCACCCCGTAGCGATTGCGCAACGCGCTGATCTCCTCCGGTCGCCCGATCACCGTGAGTCTGTCACCGTCGATCAGTTCCGTGTCGCCCGTCGGAATCACCATTTCGTCGCCGCGACGGATCATTGCGATCAACGTGCCGTCGGGGAACGACACTTCGCGTATCCGGAGGCCGATGAGCGTGGAGTTGTCTTGGTCACGCGCAAGCGTCACCACCATGATGCGCTCGTTTCGAAACAGAGCCTCTTTCAGTTGCTCGTCGCTCTCTGCTCCGAGCCATTCGGACATGAAGCTCTCCTGATCCACACGGCGAGCGATTCGTGCCAGAATCCTCAGGTGCTGTCCCGGGTTCGCTTCCGGACTCACGAGAAAGAAGACGGCATGAATCGGCTGCTCGGACGCCTGGGGCGTGCCACCAGCCTCGCCCTCGAAGCTCACTCCCCCGCGCACTCTGGCCAAAGCGATGTACGAGCGGTCGAGCAACTCCGATCGCATGTGCGGCAGCGCGGCTCCGTGCGAGACCGGCGTCGCACCCGTTCGCGTCCCTTCCAGGAACCCCTCGGCCAGCACCGCGGCGGAAACGGGCAAATCCAACGCGAGTCGCTCAGACGCGCGCTTGGCCAAGTCGATGAAGTCGGTCGGCCCCGATACGTCAACCACAATAGCTCCCGTCAGCAACTCGTCGAACGGGTCGGCTTCGCGTGGGTCTCGCTCCTTCATGATCTCGCGCAGCTCGCGGTCGAGCCCCTCGTATCGTTGTCGGCCCAGTCGCTCGAAGACGTGGAGGATCGCTCCTTCCCTGCTGATCTTGTCGCGCGCGTAGTAGGTGTACCACATCGCACCGAAGACGATCAAACCTCCCGTGAAAAGCGACGGTAGGGGACCCATGGTCACGATCATCCAGATCGGGCCGAGAATGCCGAGAATTTGAACGGCCGGGTACAACGGGGAACGGAAGCCGGGATCGTAAGACTCGATCCGACTCTCCCTCATCACGATCACCGCCAGGCAGGCGAGCGCGAAAAGTACCATTTGAAAGGCGCTGGCCAGCTTCGCGATCTTGGTGGGATCAAACACCGTGACCGAGAGCAGAATCACCCCGACCGTCACCGCAATGCCGACGGTCGGTGTCCCTCGTGATCCGACATGGCTGAAGGGCCGCGGAAGCAGCTTGTCCCTTCCCATGGCGAGCGGGTAGCGCGATGCGGCGAGGATCCCGGCATTCGCTACCGACGAGAAGGCCAGAATCGCGGCCACCGTCATGATCGCCGCTCCCCAGGGGCCGACGAGAACCTCGGCCACCAAGGCGACCGGCGTTAGAACTCCGCCGCCCTCGCTCAGCACATCGACGCCCACGACCCCGACCATCACGGAGGTGCCGACCACATAGATCGCGAGGACGCTGCCAAAAGCGAGGAACATGCCCAGCGGGAGGTTGCGCTCCGGGTGCTTCACCTCTTCGGAAACACTGGCCACCTTCGTCAGCCCCATATAGCTGACGATGACGAGCCCGGCGGTGCTGACGAACCCGGCGCTGCTGGACTCGAAGAAGCCGCTGAAGTGGCTCATTTCGAGTTGAAGCATGCCCACGCCACAAAACCAAAGCAGGAGAGTGAGGAGTCCGACGAGAAGCAGCACCTGAAAAGAACCGCTCTTCTTTGCCCCGAAGTAGTTGACCCCACCAAAAAAGATCGCGAACGAGGCGGCGATCGGGCCCATCTCCAGGCCCGGAAGGAAAAGTTCCAGGTACGCGCCGACTCCGATGAGAGCGAATGCGCACTTCAGGATGAGGGCGATCCACGTACCGAACCCGCCGATCGACCCAACCAGCGGGCCCATGCTCCGGTCCAGGAAATAGTAGATGCCGCCAGCCTTTGGCATGGCGGTCGCCAACTCCACCATGCTGAAGAGGCCTGGCAGGAGAATCAATGCGGCGAGTAGGTACGCCAGCGGCATCGCGGGCCCAGCCCCGGCCGCAGCGAGCCCCGGCAGGAGAAAGAAGCCCGAGCTGAGGGTCGCGCCCGTTGCAATGGAGTACACGTCCCAGAGGCCCAGTTGCTTCTCGAGACGCGGCGGTTTGGTCACCATCAGTCTCCCTTCAGCGCGTACCGAATCGCTTTCTCGCGATCGTCGATCTCGAAGGGCTTGCTGAGGAACCCAACGCCTGGCAAGGCCGACGGCGCGATTCCCCAACCATACCCCGACATGAGCACGACCGGGAAATCAGGGTGGGAAGCCGAGAGCTTGTTGATCAAGTCGAGCCCGGAGAGCTCGGGCGTCCGTTGATCGGTCGGCAGGATCCGAAAGGCCGTGGGGGTATCGAGCAGTGTGTCGAGGGCCTCCAACGGATCCGTATTGGCCGAGGATTCGAAACCCAGGCGCCTGAGTAGGAGCGCGACGTATACGCATACCTGGGCATCGTCGTCGACGATCATCACCCGACCTCCACCCAACTCGAGAGCGGTCGACTGGTTTCGGTCCCGAGGCCAGAAGTCAGGCATCGCCGACCTCGCTCCAGTGCTCGCCCTCGACCGTCAGGCAAAGCAGTTCGTACAGCACGGTGGCCGCGATCAGGGAGGTTCCTCCGGTTGGATCGAACGGCGGCGCCACCTCCACAACGTCGGCCCCCATCAACCGGACCCCTCGCAGGGTCCGAAGGAGTGTGAGGGCCTCGACCGAAGTCAGGCCGCCGATCTCTGGAGTGCCCGTGCCGGGCGCGAACGCCGGATCGATGCTGTCGATATCGAACGACAAGTACGTGGGCTCGCTTCCCACGACGCGGCGAGCCTCTTCGCCCACCGCCTCTACGCCCAATCGAGTGACCTCATCCATGAAGACCACGCGCATGCCGGCCACGGTCGAGAAGTCCCACCCCTCCGTCGAGTCCTGGGCTCCGCGGATGCCGATCTGAATGGTTCGACCAGGGTCGATCAGGCCTTCCTCGACCGCGCGACGAAACGGCGCGCCGTGATTGTAGCGTGACCCCATGTATTCGTCCCACGTGTCGGTGTGAGCATCGATGTGAATGAGCCCCACGGGGCCATCTCGGGCCAAGCCTCGTAGCACAGGCAGCGTCACGGAGTGATCGCCCCCAACGGAAAGCGGTAGAACCTGCTCGGTCTTGAATCCGGAGATGAAGCGCTCGATGTCCTCATGGGCTGCCTCCGGCTCGTACACGTTTGTAAACGGGACGTCGCCACCGTCTCCGATCCGGCGAAGCTCATATGGATTCACTCGGCTCGTTGGATGAATGGCGCGCATCATGCTCGACGCGTTGCGTACCTCGCGAGGGCCGTGCCGCGCCCCCGGGCGATTCGTCACGGCTCCATCATACGGCAACCCGACCAGCGCGATATCGAACTCGGACGGGTCCTCGATGAACGGCGTCCGCATAAACGTCGGTATGTGCATATACCGCGGCCCAGACATCGGGCCTCGGCCACTATGCCCCGCGGCGTCACTCACACGATCACCTCCAAGGATTGAACCGGGCTACACTGCGGCTACCTCGTGACGGTAGCATCCGTGTTGTGCGCGAAGCGGATGCCGTACATGCCGTACGTCGACTTCAGCTTCCCAGTGGTCACGATCTCGGACCTGTCGTAACTGGCCACGACGGTGCCGTTGATCGCACAGTCGACCTTGTCGCCCATCACCGAGACCGCGATCTCCTGCGTCACAGGCTCACCCTGCGCGGTAGCCTTGTTCACGGCGTCGTTCGCTTCCGCCCGACGGCCGTTCATCTGGAACGGATCTGGGCCGAATCCATGAACAATGAAGCTGCCGTTCCCGTAGGCCGCACAGTAGAGGTAACTCTGACTGTCGGTCCCAAGATCGTTGCTGCCGAAGATGATGCAATACGGGTGCGGATGACCGCTCAGGTTCATGTATTGTGGCTCGTGGAACGTGGCCTTGATGATGTAGTCGTCCCTCACCGAATTCACCGCATTCCAGTAGGTCACCGCCGGCCCGGTCATCACATGGAGCACTTCGCCGTCCATCGACAGCTTCGAGTCCTCGATGTCCTGCCCCGACGCAGCGGCTCTTGCGTCGATCTTACCCATCCACCCCGGGGCGGAAATACCGCCGTCCGCGACACTACGGTCCGCGTCCTGACCCGTTGCCGGGCTTGTTACCAAGGCGAGCGCCAAGGCCGAACATGCGAACGCGGAAATTCGAGTACCGTAAATGAGTTTTCGTTCCTCCGAGAAGAGTTTGGTTAGTGATGACAATAGGGGAAATGCATCGGGCTTGGCCACCTGAAGCTGCCGCTCGGCCCTGCTAGTGAATGCGCGCCAGGACGTCCTCGATGACCTCCGTCCAGATATCGTACCCGGCAGGAGTCACATGGAGTCCGTCGCGAACGAACAACTCCGGCTTCGGCTCGCCGTCCGAAGTGGTCCAGTTGGATGAGGTGCCCTGCCTTCCGCACTGGAAGGACTACGACGAGGAAGACGGGAATGTGCCGACAGATTGGTCCGCCCGCTTCGACACCTCCAACTGGCGCATCTTCTCGGCTTGGTCCGGAGAG
>JAYZBT010000074.1:0-16122 GCA_036338615.1 Gemmatimonadota bacterium | reverse complement strand
CGACGACCACCCAGGGTCAACGTGAGCGTGCCGGTGAGGCCCGAGCCGTCCTGGACGAGTGCGAGAGTACTGGTCCGGGCGCCGCGTTGCGTCTCCTGCGAAAGCTCCCAGGTCCCCGTGAGGTTTTGTGCGGTGACCGGCCCGGCGGAGAGGGCCGCGCCTGCGACGATTGCGGCCACAATGGTCCGACGATTCATGGAGGACTCCTGTCCAATGCGAAAGACTGCGTTCGTGTAAGAGTACTGACCCGCGGAATGGATGGTTCGTTAGAGCGGCTCCGCGCAAGCACCACGAGCCGGCGTACCCCGCTCAGGACTCGCCCAGGGCGCGCTCGAAGCTCCAGAGCAACGCGCTCGACATCCGTCCGTCCGCGTCCCTGATGCCGGAGCACAGGTCGACTCGGGCCCGATGATGTGCACGACCTGGAGGATGTCGACGCCCCGAAGCGCCCCCCGGACTGCATTCCGCACGGCGACCGGTACCTCCTGGACGATCTGTACGGCACGCGCACCCGTCGATCTCACATGCTGGATGATCTGCTCGGGGTGCGTGCGCGACGTCAGAAGGCCCGGGGTCGCGTGCGTCGGCAGCACGCGAACGAGCGATGCGATCTGTTCATCCGGGATCGGAGCCGGGCCGCTCGGCATGGAGGCTACCAGCCCCAGGTGCGTGGCTCCGGCCACCAAAGCCATCTCGACTTCGCCCTCGCTCTGGATGCAACAGATCTTGATGAGCATGGGAGACGTGTACTGCCGCGCGGGAGGGAGCCTCGTCTTGGCCGTCAGTGAGGCTCGGTCGGGGGAGTCACGCGCGCGGGAGGGCTTTTTTCGCGGCGCACGAGTCGCTGGATCTCGCTGACCAGGTTGTCGTCGTCGGGGTCGTCCGTGCCACCGAACAGGCCGTCATCGGCCTCGGCTTCGTCCATGCGCTGAACCACGCCATGCAGGTTGAGCCACTTGTCGGCGCGCTCGCTCATGTGCACGACCGAGTAAAACAGCCGGGGTCGCTTGCCTCGGCCGGCAATGAAATCGAGGGCGATGGCGCCGATGGACAGCCAGAATGCCGCGAAGTCGATCGTGCCGTCGAGGATCAGCTTGAGCTGAAAGATCGCGAAGTCGCGCACCGTCACGTTACGGGTGGCGACCGTCAGGGGCTTTTCTCGAGACATGTCAATAATGGATCATGTTTGCGCCTATTGTGACAGGCCCTTACGTCACTCTGGGGCCGGAGATTCAGACCGCCGGGTTCAGCGGCATGATTGCGGCGGGTGTCGCCTAGAAGCGGTCAGGAACCTTCCCCTGAGGGGTTCGTAGGAAAGAAGCCCGCCGCGCCAGACAATCCGGAACAATTTGCCGATGAGCCTTTCATCCAAAGCCAGTTCGATGCTGGCCGTTATTGTCGTCTCCGTGTCGTTCGGGGCCTGTGAGCCGAACGAGGAAGCGGCGGAGGCGCTCGCGCGCGTAACTCCACCGGGTTCGGAGTTAATGAGCCAGCAGGCGCCCCGCGTGCAACGTCCGACCTTCTCGAATGTGCGTGGGCCCCGCCTGGACCCCTACGAGGCGCCCGGACGCTGGCCGTTCTACTGGACCCGAGCGGTCTACTCGTCGGGGTACAGGGGCTATGGTCGTGGCTGGAGCACCGACTATCCGAAGGGCGACCAGCAGTTCCTGGTGGTGCTCAAGCGCCTCGTAAGGCTGAACGCGTACGACTGGGAGAACGCGGTCCGCCTTGACGACCCGGTACTGCGGCGATTCCCGGTCATTTACATGGTCGAGCCGGGTTACATGAACATGACCGACTCCGAGGTCGAGGGGCTGCGGGGCTTCCTCGATGCGGGAGGCTTCATGGTCGTAGACGACTTCTGGGGCGAAGACGAATGGAGGCAGTTCGAGTACAACATCCGGCGTGTGTTCCCGGACAAGGGCATCGTCGATATAACGCTCGACCATCCGATCTACTCGGCTTATTACGACATAGAGGAGGTCATGCAGGTTCCGGCGATCAACAACATCATGCGCGGCTTCACCGCTGAGTGCCGGTATTGGCCCTGCGATCCCCAGGTCAAAGGCATCTACGACGAAAAAGGGCGCCTCATGGTCATCATCAACTTCAATACCGACCTGGGTGACGCCTGGGAGTGGGCCGAGAACCCCTCGTACCCGCTCAAGTATTCGACCTACGCTTATGAGATGGGCGCGAACATGATCGTCTACGCCATGAGCCACTAGAGTGGCCCACCACTAGAGATCCGGACGATCATGGAACGCATCTTCGAGTTCTTGTTCAAGTACCGCCCGCTCGTCTTCGAACAGGGTGAGTTCGGCTTCGCGGCCCCGGGCTCGGTGCGCTTGTGGTTGGCCGTTGCTGGGTTGGTGGGAGCCGCTGCGGTCGCGAGCTACACCATCGCCCGAGGAAAGAGCACCGTGCCGGACCGCGGGGTCATGGCCGGCTTGCGGGTCGCCCTCTTCGCGCTGCTGTTCGTCTGTCTCCTGCAGCCGGCGCTCACGCTTTCGACCGTCGTCCCGCAGCAGAACTTCGTGGGTGTGCTCATCGACGACTCCCAGAGCATGCTCTTGGCCGGCGAGGACGGAGCTCCCCGCACGGCGTTCCTGCAGGAGGCATTCACTTCCGAGAGTGAGCTGCTGACCGAGCTGTCCGATCGCTTCGCGCTCCGCTTCTTCCGATTCTCGGACGTGGCAGCCCGAATCGATGGCGCGGACGAACTCAGCTTCGACGGAACGCACACCAACCTCGCCGCCGCGCTCGACGCCGCGCGCGAGGAGTTGTCAGGCGTGCCATTGTCGGGCCTCATCATGGTCACCGACGGGGCGCACAACTCCGACCGGCCCCTCACCGAAGCTCTGGTCCCGCTGCAGGCCGCGGGCGTTCCGGTGTTCACGATCGGGCTCGGCGAGGAGGCTATCACCCCCGACATCGAGATCGGGCGAGTGGAGATGCCTCGCGCAGTGCTCGAAGGCTCCGCGCTCATCGTCGATGTCGTCGTTTCGCAGACCGGCTTCGGGGGGCGCGCCGTCCCCATCATTGTCGAGGACGAGCAACAGATTCTGACGGAGCAGATTGTCGACCTCGGTCCGGACGGAGAGCCTGTCGTTGCTCGCATCCACCTCGACCTGGAAGGCGACGGGCCGCGACGCCTTCACTTCCGCATTCCCGTGCAGCCGGGAGAACGCGTCGAGAGAAACAACGCCCGGGACGTGCAGATCGAGGTACGCGGAGAACGCGAGAAAATCCTCTATTTGGAGGGCGAGCCACGCTTCGAGCTCAAGTTCATGCGGCGGGCCGTGGCGGAGGACGAGAATATTCAGCTCGTTATCTTGCAGCGCACCGCCGAGGGCAAGTATTTACGCCTCGAGATCTCCGACAGCACCGAGCTCGAATTCGGCTTTCCCACCAGTCGCGAGGAGTTGTACCGGTATCGCTCGCTGGTTCTCGGGAGCGTGGAGGCCTCGTTCTTCACGCACGATCAGCTTCAGATGATCGCGGACTTCGTCTCCCACCGCGGCGGCGGTTTGCTGATGCTCGGCGGACGCAGCTCCTTTGCCGAGGGTGGCTGGACCGGGACGCCCGTCGAGGAAGTCATGCCCGTGGTCCTGGGGGAACCGGCGGGCGGCGACGACGGGTTCTTCGCGGAAGTCGCGGTGAGGCCGACACCCGCGGGGTTGACCCACGCGGCGGTCCAACTCGGCCTGGACGCCGACGCGGTGAGTACGCACTGGGACTCTCTCCCGGCCGTCACGATCGTGAACCCGATCTCGGAAGTGAGGCCCGGCGGAACGGTCTTGCTCTCGGGTTCGAGTCCCGATCTGTCCGAAGACCAGGTAGTGATGGCATTCCAGCGCTACGGTCGCGGCAAGTCGATCGCGATGACGGTCCAGGACACTTGGCTTTGGCAAATGATTCCGCCCCTCGAAGACCAGAGCCACGAGACCTTCTGGAAGCAAGTGCTACGGTGGCTCATCGATGGCGTGCCCGAGTCCGTGCAGGTGATCACCGAGCAGGAGCAAGTGGAACCCGGGGAGTCCGTGCGGCTGGTCGCGACCGTGGGTGACTCCACCTACATCGAGGTGAACGACGCATCGGTGACCGCCAGTATCACGAGCCCGAGCGGGCTCATCGAGGACGTGGCGGTCGAGTGGTCCGTCGAGCGTGACGGCGAATACGCGGTCGAATTTCGGCCGAGCGAATTGGGGGCTTACGAAGTCGAAGTCACCGCCGAGCGCGACGGGATGCCGCTGGGGAGCGACCTGACCTATCTGCATACCGCTCCCAGCGACGAGGAACACTTCGGTGCCAGCCGGCACACGCAAACGCTCCGGCGCATCGCCGAAGAGACCGGCGGCCAATACTACACCCCCGACAACATCGAGACGCTTCCGGAGGACATCACGATCACTGGGGCGGGTGTAACGCTCGTCGAGCAGATGCCTCTGTGGGACATGCCCATCATCTTCCTCTTGATGCTGACGCTGATGGGTGCGGAGTGGGGCTTCCGGCGCATGAGGGGTCTGGTGTGAGCCAGGCTCGATTGGGACGTGCCAGCGTAGGCGCCCTGGTTGCGGCGACGCTCGGGCTGTCTGCTCCAGTGGGCCTCCAGACGCAGGGCCTCCAGGCCCAATCGCCTAATACGCATGCAATTATCATGGTGGGCCTGGGAGGCAGTTCGGAGTATCGCGAGCGCTTCCACAGCCAAGCTGCAGCCTTGCAGACCGCGCTCACTGAACGCCACGGAATCCCGGCGGACAACGTCGTCTACCTGGGCGAGCGGCCGGAAGACGCCCCAGGGGTGATCGCGGACAAATCGACGCGCGACAATCTGTTCCGGGTGTTGGGCGAGGTGGGTGCGCGGGCACAGCCGATGGATCGCCTGCTTCTGGTCCTCATCGGGCACGGGACGTCGAACCGGGGCGGGACCCAATTCAACCTGCCCGGTCCCGACATCACTCCGTCGGACCTCCAGACCGGTCTCATCCCGTTTCCGACGCAGACGCTGGCTCTGGTGCATACCGGGAGCGCCAGCGGTGGCTTCCTGGCCCCGCTCTCGGGCCCGAACCGCATCATCATCGCCGCCACCCGGACGCAGCGGGAGCGCAACGCGACAGAGTTCGCGCAGTTCTTCGTCGAAGCCATGACCGCGGATGGTGCGGACCTGGACCATGACGAGCGAATCTCGATGCTCGAAGCCTTCCTCTATGCCCGACAAGAGGTCGAGCGCTTCTATCAAGAAGAGAACGAACTACTCACCGAGCACGCGATGCTCGACGACAACGGCGACGGCGAGGGCAGTCACGAGGCTGGGCTTTCGGGCCCCGACGGTCTGCTGGCGGCGACGTTCCTGCTGGGCGGAGCCGCGGGCACGGCTGCTCAGGTGCCCGACGACCCGGCGCTCGCCCGGCTGTACGAGCAGCGCCTCGAGATCCAGGGGCGCATCAGTCAGTTGCAGGCTGTGCGGGCCGCCATGGAGGAGGACGCATACCTCGCGGCCATGGAAGAATTGCTGGTCGAGCTGGCGCTCAAGACCCGTGAGATCCGTGCGATCGAAGGCGGCGGCCCGTGAGGTCGAAGCGAGCGCTTCCGCTACTCTGGCTGTTGTGGGCGGCACCTGTCGCCGGCCAGACGGTTGCAGAGGGACAGGCCGAGCTACGCAGCGGCAACTACGACGATGCGCAGCGCACCTTCCGCCGGGTGCTCCGGGACGATGCCTCTTCCCTCGGCGCCCGCCGGGGATTGATCGAGGTGCTCACGACGCAGGGTGAATACGAGGAGGCCGAGGGCCTCGCGCTCGCGGCTCCCGAGCCCGTAGGGATCGCAAACGCGTTGGGCGAGGTGCTCCTGCTCAGCGGTAAGCTGGACGAGGCGGATCGGGCTTTTCGACGCGCGATCGACGGAGGCGCACCCGACGCGCTCACGGCAGAGGCGAACCTGGCGGAACTGCTCTTCGACCGAGGTGAGATCGACGAAGCCACGCGACGCTTCGACCGCTTCATCGACATCTACAACGACGCGGATGGTCGGCTGCGCGCGGCGGACCTGGTGGCGGTAGGCCGCGCGGTGAGCTTCTTGGGGCGGACCGAGCCCGCGCTGTTCCACGACGCGCTTCGGGCCTTCGATGAGGCGTCGGCCGCCGATCCGGGTTGGCCGGAACCGGTCGTGCGGGTCGGTTCTCTCTTCCTCGGGAAATACGACAGCCCCTCTGCACAGACCGAGTTCCAGAAGGTCCTCGCGGCGAACCCCCGCCATCCAGGGGCCCTGTTCGGACTCGCCGCTGCGCTCGAGTTCGATGGCTCCTCCCAGGCGCGCAATGTGTTGGCGCAGCTGCTCGACCTGAACCCGAATCACGTCGAGGCACGGGCGATGCGCGCCCGCCAACATCTCATACGTGAGGGGCACGCTGAGGCGCGCGAAGAGGCGGAAAAGGCGTTGCTGGTGAATCCCAATTCGCTGTCGGCCCTGACCGCGCTCGCGGGCGTGCATCTGGCCGAGGGAGACCTGGCCGATTTCAGGGAGGTCCGTTCGCGGGCTCTGTCGATCAACCCACATTACGCCGCGCTCGACGCGACGCTCGCGGATCTCTCGGTCAAGACGCGTCGCTACGTTCAAGCAGTCGCCCGAGCCGAGGCGGCCGTTCAGCTCGACTCCGCCTCCTGGGAGGCCTGGGGCCTACTCGGACTCAACGAGCTGAGACTGGGCCAGATCGAGAAAGGGCGAGCCGACCTCGAGCGTGCGTTCGCCGGTGACCCCTACAACCCCTGGTTCAAGAACAACCTCGACCTGCTCGACACGTTCGACCGCTTCGAGACGGTCCGGACCGAGCACTTCGAGCTCTTCTTACACGGGACGGAGGCGGATCTGCTCGCCACCTATCTCGTGCCCATCGTGGAGGAGGCATACGACAGCCTTTTTCGCCGGTACAGGGTTGAACCACCGCTTCCAGTGCGGGTCGAGCTCTTCCCGAGTCACGCGGACTTCTCGGTTCGTACGCTCGGTGAAGTCGGGTTGGGCGCCCTAGGGGTGAGCTTCGGAAGCGTGCTTATCATGGACTCACCGGGCGCACGCGAGGTCGGCGACTACAATTGGGCGTCGGTCTTCTGGCACGAGCTCGCGCACACGTTCCACCTGGGCATGACCGACAACCGCGTTCCCCGTTGGTTCTCGGAGGGCCTCGCGGTGCACGAGCAGCGTCACGGGCGCGCCGGCTGGGGTCATCAGCCCAGCCTTGCGTTCCTGCGCGCCCTGCGAGACGGAGAATTGAAGAAGGTCAGCGAGCTCAACGACGGGTTCATGCGGCCCGCCTACCCCGAGCAAGTGATCTTCTCGTACTACCAGGCCTCGCTCGTTTTCCAGGTCATCGAGGACCGCCACGGCTTTGACGCCATCCGCCGGATGCTCGATGGCTACAGGCGCGGAGAGACGACTGTCGACCTCTTCGAATCCGTGCTCGGCGAATCGCTCGATGACTTCGACGACGAGTTCGACGACTACCTGAAGGACCGCTTCCGCTCCCCGCTGCGTGGACTCGTGCAGCTCGGCGAGCCGCTCGGCCCCACTGCGAGCACGAGCGAGCTGGAGGACTTTTTGCGCTCCAATCCGGGCGACTTGGTCGCCCGGCTCAGGCTCGGAGCCATGCTGGTCGGCGAAGAGCGGTTCGACGAAGCCGAGTCGCATCTGGAGGAGGCGCTACGCATCTTCCCCGAATACGGCGGAGGCGACAGCCCCCACTGGTACCTGGCCCAGATCCACCGGGCTCGGGGCGACTTACAGCAGGCGGTCGCGTCGCTCGAGCGCTTGACTCAATACTCGGAGTCCGCCTACGACGCGTTCGTCATGCAGGCCGACCTGCTCGTGGAACTCGGTCGACCGGAGGAGGCGGCCCTCGCCCTGGACAAGGCTGTGCTCGTTTGGCCGTACGACACCGCGTTGCATCTGCAGCTGGCCGAGCTGAACAGCGAAGTCGGTTTCTTCGACGGAGCAGTGCGTGAGCGAGCCGCGGTCGTGGCCCTCGCCCCTACGGATATGGCAGAGGCCCACTACTTGCTCGCGGTGGCCTACCGCGACGCGGACGACCGTGTCAACGCGCGCCGATCTTTGCTGCGCGCGCTCGACCTCGCGCCCAACTACGAAGAAGCGCTGGAGCTGCTGCTCGAGCTCCGGGCGAGGGCGGGGAATTGAACGTAGCCCGAAGCCTTTTCGTGCTGCTCGTGGTTGGCGCGGCGACCACAGTCCACGCGCCGGTGGAAGCCGTGCCGGGGCCGGTGGCGCTCGCGGTGGACGCCCCCGCACAGTCCTTCGACAGGGAAGCCCCGTACGATGCCAAGTACCACTTCGTGCGCATCCGATACGACAGGGGCGGCAGGTTCGAGGGCTTTCGTCGCCGGGGCGGCCAAACGTGGGCGCACGACTATGATCGCGCCGAGCGCAACTTCCTGCAGATCCTCAGGGAAACCACGTACGTGCCGACCCAGGCAGACGGCTCGAACGTCATGACCTTCGACGATCCCGAGCTATTCAAATACCCGGTCGCGTATATCGTCGAGGTCGGTTCCTGGGACCCTAGCCAGCCAGAGGTCGAAGCGCTCGGGCAGTACCTCTTGAAGGGCGGCTTCCTGATCGTCGACGATACGCGCGACCAGCGAAACTACGACAACTTCGAGTACCAGATGCAGCGAGCCCTGCCCGAGCACACGATTCTGCCGCTCGACGGCGAGCACGCAGTCTACGACTCGTTCTTCCGAGTCGACCCGATGGCCGTGATCCCGCCGTACGGGCCTCGCGATTTTCGCTACTACGCAATGTTCGAGGACAACGACCCGGAAAAGCGGATGATGGTCGTATTCAACTACAACAACGACATCGCGGAGTACTGGGAATTCAGCGATCAGGGCTACGTGTCCATTCCGCTCACGAACGAAGCGTTCAAGCTGGGCGTCAACTATGTCGTGTACGCGCACACGCACTGACACCGCGCGGCCCATTGCGCAGAACCCATCACTACACAACTAATGTGGGCCCTCAACGGCCCCTGACCTGGAGAAACCCTTGGCGGACGATGCGATCGGAACGGTTGTCCTGGACAGCCCAGACGACGTAGCACTCGCGGACAAGATGAAGAACGGCCGCGAGCAGATCATCAGCGAGCTGCATAAGCTGATCATCGGTCAGCAGGACGTCATCGAAGAGGTCCTGCTCACGCTCTTCGTCGGCGGCAACAGCCTGATCGTGGGCGTGCCAGGTCTCGCGAAGACGCTGCTTATCCACACGATCGCGCAGGTCGTGGACCTCAAGTTTGCGCGCATTCAGTTCACGCCGGACCTGATGCCTTCGGACATTACAGGCACGGACATCATCCAGGAGGACGCGGAGACGGGTCGTCGAGAGATGGTATTCGCTCCCGGTCCGATCTTCACCAACATCTTGCTCGCGGATGAAATCAACCGCACGCCGCCCAAGACGCAGTCCGCGCTCCTCGAGGCGATGCAGGAGCACCGCGTCACGGTTCAGGGGCGGACCTATGTGCTCGAAGAGCCGTTCTTCGTTTTCGCGACGCAGAACCCGATCGAATTGGAGGGGACCTATCCTCTTCCCGAGGCGCAGCTCGACCGCTTCATGTTCCAGATCATCATCGACCATCCGCCGGAGGATGAGGAGCTGGAGGTCGTGCGCACGACCACCGGTGTCCTCGACCCCCAGTTCAGCCATGCGGTGACCGGCGCCGACCTCGTCGAAGGCCAGCAGCTCGTGCGACGGGTGCCCGTCGCCGATTCGGTGCTCAAGTACGCGGTGGCGTTGGCCCGCGCCAGCCGACCTGGTGCCAATGGTGGCGGACTCGACTTCGTGAATAAGTGGGTCGCCTTTGGTGCGTCGGTCCGGGCGGCACAGTACCTCGTGCTCGGCTCGAAGGCGCGCGCGATCACACAGGGGCGCTACCACGTCTCGTTCGAGGACATCCGCGCGCTCGCGCAGCCCGTGATGCGGCATCGCGTGCTCACGAACTTCCACGCCGAGTCCGAAGGCAAGACCGCGAGTCAGTTGGTCGACATGTTGCTCGAAGCCGTGCCGGTTCCGTCCTCAGGGATGTAGGAGCAGACCGGTGACCGCGCACGTTCGAACCCCGGCCACAGGGAAAGGGGGAACCCAGTTCCTCGATCCGGCGGTCCTCGGTCGGATCAGCAACCTCGAGTTGTTGGCGAAAACTGTCGTCGACGGCTTCCTCACGGGTCTGCATCGCTCGCCCTACCTCGGCTTCAGCACGGACTTCGCCGAGCACCGGCAGTACATGCCCGGCGACGATGTGCGACGCATCGACTGGAAGCTCTTCGCACGATCGGACCGACACTACATCAAGCTCTTCGAGGCCGAGACCAACGCAAATTTCATGGTGTTGCTGGACGTTTCGAAATCCATGAGCTACGGCAGTCACGAAGTGTCGAAGCTCGACTACGCCCGGTATCTGGCGGCGTGCCTGACGTTCTTCTCGCATCGTCAGCGAGATCGAGTGGGAATGGTCACGTTCGATCACGAGATCGTGGAGTACGTGCCGCCGTCCATGAAGCGACTGGATACGATTCTGCACGTGCTCGACCGGGCCGAGGCCGGCCGCGCCGGCAGCCTCCACGAGCCCGCGATGCAGATGGCGGAGCTACTCGGGCGAAAGGGCATCCTCGTCGTGATCTCGGATTTCTACGAGGATCCGGACACCGTGCTCACGTCGATCGGACCGCTCAGGGCGCGCGGCCACGATGTGATCGTCTTTCACGTCCTGGACCCCGCCGAGCTTGCTTTCCCGTTCGAAGAACCGTCGGGTTTCGAGGATCTCGAGACCGGCGAACAGAGTCCGGTGATTCCGAATCGGTTGAAGGATGACTACATCCGACTGGTGAAGGACCACGTCGAAAAGCTGAAGCGTCGCTTCACCGATAACCGCATCGACTACACGATGCTCGACACGTCGCAGCCGCTCGACCTGGCGTTGTTCCAATATCTGTTGGCGCGTGAAAAGGCGGGTAAGACGCGATGAGTCTCGCGCTACTGGTCCCGCTGTTCCTGCTCGGGGTGGCGGGCGTCGTGGTGCCGATCGTCCTGCACCTCACGCGCCGCCAGCGGCGCAACCTCGTACAGTTCCCGTCGCTCATGTTCCTGGAGAAGATCCCCTACAAGGAGCAGCGTAGGCGGCGGATTCACTACTGGTTCCTGCTCACCATGCGGGCGTTGGCGCTCGCTTTGGTAGCGATCGCATTCGCACGCCCATTCTTCCAGCAGGACACCGCCGGGGCGGGCGCGGCCGCCGGGCCGCGCGAGGTCGTGGTCTTGATGGATCAGTCCTACAGCATGGAGATCGGTGACCAGTTCGACCGTGCCCGTGACGAAGCGCGCAGAATCTTCAATGGCCTCGGGCCGCTGGACCGCGCTAGCCTGGTCATGTTCGGGCGGGGCGCCCGCGTCGTCACACGCTCGACCGCCGACGTCTCGCAGCTCGAGCGCGCGCTCGACACCGTTCAGGTCAGTTCGTCGATCACGCGTTACGGGCCCGGCCTCAAGGTCGCGCAGACGATTCTCGAGGAGTCCGAGCTGCCCAGCGGCGAAGTGTTCCTGCTCACGGACTTCCAACGTAACGGCTGGACCGGCGACGAGGGAATTCGCCTTCCACCGGGCTCGAAAGTCACGACGATACCGTTCGCTGACGACGCTTCGGACAACGTCCAGGTGACCGACGTCTCTCTGGCCGGTGAGGCCCTCTCGGGTCGCGAGAGAGTGACCCCGACGGTGAGGCTGGCGCGCAGCGGAGGCAGGCAGGCGCAGGAAGTCATGGTGGCCCTGGAAGTCGACGGACAAGAACTGCAGTCGCGGCCGGTGACGATTCCGCCCAACGGGTCCGCGACGGTCATGTTCCAGCCCTTCACTCTGTCGCAACCGCACACGCGTGGTACGATCCGCATCCCCGACGACGGGCTCCTCGCGGACAACACCCGCAACTTCGTCCTTTCGCCGGGAACCTCGCTCTCCATACTCATCGTCGAAGGGAGCGCCGCCCCGCGCGATGCCAGCTTGTATTTGCGACGCGCGTTGGCGATCTCGGAAGGTGGGCGCTTCGAGATCACCTTCCGCCGGGCGAACGTCGTGCGGCAGCAGGATCTCGACCGGATCGACGGCGTCATCATCAACGATGCCAACATCGACGGTGGCTCCGCGGAGCGGTTGCGCGGTTTCGTCGAAGCAGGCGGGGGCCTGTTGCTCTTGTTGGGGCCGGCCTCGGGCTGGCCGAGCTCCGCCGCGGAAATGCTGCCCGGCACTCTGGGCTCGGTCCAGGATCGCATACAGGGGCGCGGCGGCCGCCTCGGTTTCTTGGAGTACGGCCACCCGGTCTTCGAGGCCTTCTCAGGCGCCCGGAGCGGCGACTTCACGGGCGCGCGCTTCTTCCGGGTGCGGGACTTCACGCCCAGCGATTCGGCCACCGTGCTCGCTCGCTTCGATGACGGCTCGGTTGCCCTCGCGGAATCGCGTTACGGGCGTGGCAAGGTGCTGGTCTGGGCGTCCACGTTGGACAACTTCTGGAATGACCTGGCGCTCCAGCCGGTCTATCTTCCGTTCGCCCACCGAATGTCCGAGTACGTGGGCGGGCGAACCGAGGCTTTGCCCTGGTTCGTGGCGGGCCAGGTGGTGGACCTCGCAGACCCGGAGGCTTTGGAGATGGCCGGACTGGTATCGGCGGAGGCCGCGGGCCTGGCGGAGGGGCTCGATCAAGTCGCACTCACGCCCTCAGGGCAGTCCGTGGTGCTTCCAGCCGGAGAGGGACCGCGCTATTTGCCGCTCGAGGAGCGTGGCTTTTACACCGTGCGTCCTCCCGGATCGGACCCGGACCGGCCCTTCGTAATAGCTGTGAACGTCGAGCTCGAAGAGTCGATACTAGGCAAGATCGATCCCGAAGAATTGGTGGCACAGATCGGTACGGCGGCGGTGGGGCCGGACAGTGGACAGGACTTCGCACAGGCGACAGAGATGCGCCTGGAGGACATGGAGCGGCGGCAATCTCTTTGGCGATGGGTGCTCATCGCCGCGTTCGCTCTGTTCGTTATCGAAACATTGCTCTCGAACTGGGTGTCTAGAAGGTCGGGAGTCCCGGGCGTGGCGACGGGCTGGATCACCGCCTAGCTTGGAAGAGAGGTCTCCAGAGGAGAGGAAGATGAGGGATTCGGACAGACGGATGGCCAACCGCAGGCTCCTCGAGTTGGTTTCCAGCGTCCGCTGGCGCTGGCGCACGCGCATCTTGCTGCGGGGGCTCACGGTGGTCGGGGTGGTATCGGGCGCGGTTCTTTTCCTCTCCGCGATCGGCCTGGAACAGCTGCGATTCACGGCCGAGGCCGTCGTGGCGTTTCGCCTTCTCACTTGGGGCACGCTGGCGCTGTGTTCCGTGTTGTTCATCCTTCTACCGTTGCTAAAACGGCCGACCGACGAGCAGGTGGCCCTCTACCTCGAGGAGCACGAACCAGCCCTGGAGCACGCGGTTGTGACCGCGCTCGATGCCGGCAATTCCGGGTTCTCGCCTGCGCTGGGAGAGCAACTCATTCAGAGCGCGCTCGAGCGCGCGAGGGCAGTCGAGTACGGGCGTCGTGTGGAGCAGACCGCGCTCTATCGATTCGGCGGCACGCTGACGGCGGTCGTCGTCGTGGGCCTGGCTTTCGCCATCATGGGCCCGTCCCAGCTCCGCTACGGGCTCGCGGCGCTATTGCTCCCGACTATGGACGCGTCGTCGGTGAACCCCTATTCGATCGCAGTGCTGCCGGGCGACACGACCATCTCTCGCGGGTCCGATCAGATGGTCACCGCGACGCTCAACGGTTTCGACGCAGCGGACGTTTCGGTCTTCGCTCGTTCCGGGTCCGACGAGGCATATCAGCGCCTCAGCATGCTCAGCGATCCGACCGGGGGCTTCGAGATCATGCTCTTGGGCGTGGACGACCACACCGAGTACTACATCGAGTCCTCGGGTATCCGGTCGCCGACGTTCTCGATCGAGGTCGCGGACCTCCCCTACGCCAGACAGCTGGACCTCACGTACTACTTCCCGCGGTACACCGGTCTCGAGCCCCGCACGCAAGAGGACGGCGGTGACGTCGCGGCCCTGCCCGGCACGCTCGTCGAACTGCGAGTCCACCCCACAATGGAGACGCCAGCGGGCCACCTGCTGATCGATGGAGAACCGGTCGACGACTTCGTCGTCGAAGAGGACGGCACGCTGCTCGTTTCGTTCACGGTCAGCGAGCGTGGCTTCTACTCGATCGAACTCGCTCGCGACAACGGCGAGATGGTGCCCGCCTCACCCGAGTACACGATCGACTTGCTGACCGACCAGCAACCTTCGATCCGATTCTCCGATCCGGGTCGGGACATGCCCGCCTCGGCGATCGAGGAAGTGTACCTCGAGGTGAGCGCGAACGACGACTACGGAGTCGGTGACGTGCGGCTGGTCTACTCGGTCAATGGTGGCGGGGAAGACACCCTGTCGATCTTCGAGGCGTCGGGGGCGCCGCTTTCAGATATGTCTGCCGGCCATACGCTCTTCCTCGAGGAATGGGAATTGGAGGTTGGCGACCTCGTGTCTTACTACGCGCTCGTGCGTGACAACCGCGGGCGCGCGAGCAAGGCGGTCGCCAGCGACATGTTCTTCTTGACCGTGCGGCCCTTCGAGCGAGCGTACCGCCAAGCAGAGCAACAGGGCGGAGGCGGAGGCGGAGGTGGCGGCCCCCAAGACGAGGAGATGGAGCTCTCGGAGATGCAGCGGCAGGTGATCTCGGCGACCTTCAATCTCATCCGCCAGCAGGACACGTACGGCGCCAACGAGTTCAGCGAAAACGTGGTGAGCGTATCGCTCGCGCAGGGAAGGCTGAAGGAACAGGTCGGGACGCTTTTGCAACGCATGCAGAACCGAGGGCTCACGCAAACCGATCCGGGCTTCCGGGACGTTTCCGCCATCCTGCCGAAGGCCGTCGAGGCGATGAGCAAGGCGCAGGAGGATCTCGACTCGGAGGAGTTGCGCGGGGCGCTTCCGGATGAGCAGACCGCCCTGCGTTTCCTGCAGCAGGCCGAGGAAACGTATGAGCGCTACGTAACCGAGCAGCAGCCGCAACAGGGCGGCGGCGGCGGCGGCGGAAATCAAGCCGCCGAAGACCTGGCCGACCTCTTCGAGCTCGAGCTCGACAAGCTCAAGAACCAATCCGAGACGGTTCAGCGAGGGCAGCAGCAGGAGTCCGACAATGAGGTCGACGAGCTGATCGAGCAGTTGAAGGAGCTCGCTCGCCGACAGGAGCAGGAGGCGGAAAGGCAGCGCAGACGGGCGCAGTCGCAGCAGGGATCAGCAGGTGGTGGCGGTGGCGGCCAGGCGCAGCGGGACCTGGCGGAACAGGTCGAGGAGGCCGCCCGCCAGCTCCAGCGTCTCGCGCGTGAGAACAACGACAGCCAGCTCGAAGAGACGGCGCGGGGGCTGCAACAAGCGGCGGAGTCCATGAGGCAGGCCGCGGCGCAGGGTGGTAGCGCGGGCCAGAGTGAGGCTGCTGCTGCGCAGCGACGGCTGGAAGACGTGCGCCGCCAGCTCGAAGAAGCTCGTTCGGATCGCGCCCGCCGGGACGCCGATGAGGCCATCCAGCAGGTCGCCGAGCTGCAGCGTCAGCAGAGAGAGGTCCAGCGAGACGTTCGTGGGCTACCGACTTCCGGCGCGGAGCGAGCGGAAGCCATAGACCGGCTTCGCGAACGCAAGAACCAGATGACCGAGACAGTCCAGGAACTCGAACGCAACCTCGACCAGGCCGCGGCGAACAGCCGCGCGGACAACCCGGAGGCCGGGCGCGAACTCCAGCAGGCCGCGACCCACATCCGAGAGTCCAAACTCAAAGAGAAGCTCCAGTACTCTAGGGGCACCATCGAGCAGTGGGACCCGCAGTCCGCGGTCACGCTCGAACTCGAGATCGAAGGGGACCTCCAGGCGCTTCGGGATCAACTCGAGCGAGCGGCTGGCGTCTCCAGCGAGCGTCGGACGAATCCACTCGAGGAGGCGCTCGAGGAAGCCCGCACACTGGTGCGTGGCATCGAGGCGATGGATCGGCGACTCGAGGA
>JAYZBT010000073.1:0-12135 GCA_036338615.1 Gemmatimonadota bacterium | reverse complement strand
GAGAGTCGAACTACATGGACCTGGACCCGGAGGTCGTGGACAAGTGGGGCATCCCCGTGGCTCGCTTCCATTGCGAGTGGAGTGACAACGAGCGCAGGGCGCTACAGGAGATGTCGGTGCAGGCCGCACAAATGCTCGAGGCCGTGGGCGCTCGGGATATCGCTCCGTTCGTCGAGGACAATCCGCCGGGGCTCACCATCCATGAGATGGGCACCGCGCGTATGGGTCGAGACGCCGATACGTCCGTGCTCAACGCTTGGAACCAGGCGTGGGACGTTCCCAATCTCTTCATGACCGACGGGGCGTGCATGACCTCGAGCGCGAATCAGAACCCCAGTATTACATATATGGCGCTCACGGCGCGCGCCGCGAATCACGCCGTCGACTTGATGGACCGAGGAGAACTGTGATGCTCAGTCGTAGAGACGCTTTGAAGCGGATGGGCGCCATGGCGGCTGGAGCCGCGGTGGTGGTTTGTACGGGCGAGTCGGCCTCTGGAGGCGCAGTCGGCGAGGCGACGGCGGAGGCTGCGGCTTCGAGCGCCTCGCCGATCGGCCCCATTGGGGTGCAGCTCTACACCGTGCGCGCCGAGATGGCGCAGGGCGTCGAGGCGACGCTCGAAAGGGTCGCCGCGATCGGCTATGACGAGGTCGAGTTCGCGGGCTACTTCGGACACGCTCCGGCCGAGATCCGCGACATGCTGGCTCGGACCGGGTTGCGCTCGCCGGCAACGCACATCGGGCCCGACTTCGAGGCCGACGCCTGGGCACGGATCCTGGACGACGCGAACGAGATCGGGCACCAGAGCGTGGTCGTGGCTTCGATTCCGCAGGCCATGCGAAGCGACCTGGATTCTTGGCGTCAGACGGCCGCCGTGATGACGGACGCCGGAGAACGGGCTCGCGCCGCGGGACTCGCCTACGCCTACCACAACCACGACTTCGAGTTCGAGGAGATGGAGGGGCGGGTTGCCTTCGACGTGTTCTGCGAGGAGTCCGACGCGGACCTCGTGTCCATCGAGCTCGATCTGTTCTGGATCATCCACGGTGGCGCGGACCCGATCGAGTTCATCAACCGTTGGCCCGGCCGCATACCGATGGTGCACGTGAAGGACCGGATGGCCGGGGGCGAGATGGTCGACGTCGGCGCGGGCGTCATCGACTGGGCGGGCATCTTCGAGCACGCCGAGCACGGGGGGATCCGGCACTTCTTCGTCGAGCATGACACTCCGGTGGACGCGTTCGCTTCCATCGAGAGCAGCTACGCCTACATGAGTGGGCTTCGCGATGGGGCCATCTAACGGGGCTCAGACCCGCGAGCGGTAGTCCCATCTGTCGAATATCGTCGCGCAGGCGGTGAACATACTCGGAGACGACACGGCTGGAATCGACGCGCACGCCGGCGAGTTCCTCGTAGTCGAGTGCGACGAGGACCTCCTGACTCGCGTGGTCACCAACCTGCTGACGAACGCCCTGGCGGTTCCGCGCCACGCGAAGACCTCGGCGGCGCAGACCTGACCTCGGAGTTTACAGCGGGCGGTTGGGATTCATGATGGTCCGCCACATGTGGGACGACGGACTGTTGTCGAAACCGAGCCCCTCTTTCGGCTGCTTGAACTGGCGGCCGATGATGTCCACGAACGGGTCGAGGGAAACCACTTTGTCCTCATCGAAAGCGTACGTGTCGTTCAGCGTGATGAGCCGCGCTTCCATGTACCACGGGTGCTGTTTCGCGTGCTCGGCCGCACGCGCGATGTAGGGCTCCGGCACGTAATCCTCACCGAAGATGCGATTGTACATCTCCGGGTACTCATACCCCACGGTATCGTCGGGGTAGAAGCGGAGGGGCGCGTGAAAGCGAATGCCCCAACTGATGCGCTCGTCGACATAGGGCTCGATCAGCTGCGCGCCCCACCAACCGTGATCGACCTTGATCATGTTGAGCACCACGTCGTGCATCAGGCATGCGAAGATCGTGCGCTCGGACTGGCCGGTCTCCAGCGCATAGGTAGCGCTCTGCAGCACATGATTGGCCGGCGCGAAGCGTTTCTCGAAGTACTCGACCAGGGTCGGGTTCTTGGACATCGGCGCGAATTCGCCGGAGCGAGGCATGAACAGCGAGCCCGTGCCGCGTGGAGACCGTGGCTCCTGCTGTAACTCGGCGAGCGCGATGGCTTCTCCATCGGGCATGTAGCGGACGGCCTCGCTTCCGTCTCGAAGCGCAATGGCGTCGTCGAGCATGTGCTCCATGTAGTGCTCGAGCTCCTCGGCTTTGTCCTCGGGGGACATCAGCTCGAGGGCGCCTATGCCCACGCTTGCCAGAAAAGCTCTGCGATCGACTTCCATGAGGCCTCCATCGGCTGGGGACGGCCCATCACCGTCCGCAGATTATAGATTGCCGCCCAGACGGATCCCAGTCAAATCGTCCGCAGCTCGGACTATCGACGACGACGTTGCACGGCTTACGTTGGCGCCGCGTAGACCGGGACTTCGGCTCGGCCGAAGCCTGGCATCATTCGCTCCTCCTCCACATCGACACCGCGCCAATGCCGCAACGGGTTCTCGTGACCGCAGGTGGATCCGGCGTCGGACTCGCCATCGCGCAGGCGTTCGCGGCCGCAGGTGACTCCGTTCTCGTGTGCGACATCGATCGATCTCGGCTCGATCAGCTCGCCGCGTCGGGAGCGATTGCCGTCACCGAGGCGGATGTGTCCGCCCCCGGCCAGGTGGCGCAACTCTTCGACCATGTGCAGCGGGAGCTTGGCGGCCTGGATGTGCTCGTCAACAACGCGGGCACTTCGGGGCCCACCGGGCCTGTCGAGTCCTTGAGCTTCGATGATTGGCGCCAGACGCTGGCCGTAAATCTGGACAGTCAGTTTCTGTGTACGCGCCACGCCGTACCGATGCTCAAGGCGGCGGGCGGTGGCTCGATCGTGAACATCTCTTCGACCGCGGGCCTTCACGGATATCCGCTGCGTGTTCCGTACGCGGCCGCCAAGTGGGGCGTCATCGGCCTCACCAAGACGCTCGCGATGGAACTGGGCACGCACGGGATCAGGGTCAACGCAATCTGCCCGGGCAGCGTAGACGGGGAGCGCATGGACCGAGTGGTCGCTGCCGAGGCCCGCGCCCGAGGTGTTTCCGAGCGGGAGGTGCGAGACGGCTTCGTTCGACAAACGTCCATGAGGGTCTTCGTCCGCGCCGAGGACGTGGCGGCACTGGCCTTGTTCGTCTGTTCGGATGCAGGGGCGACCATCTCCGGCCAAGCCCTTGCCGTCGACGGCCATACCGAGGGACTGGGTATGTCGGACATATCACGAGAGGAGAACCCTTGATGCGAGCAGCGTGGTACTCGGACTTCGGGTCCGCGGACGAAGTACTCGAGGTAGGCGAAACGGACGCGCCCAACGCCGGCGAAGGTGAGGTGCGGGTCCGCCTGCACGCCTCCGGCATCAACCCGGTGGACGTGAAGCGCAGGGCGGGGGGACGCGGCACTTCGGAGGCCGCCCGGGTCATTCCTCACCTCGATGGAGCCGGGGTCATCGACGCGGTGGGCGAGGGCGTCTCGGCCGACCGTTTGGGCCAGCGCGTCTGGGTGTACGAGGCGCCCGGTACTGCCGCCGACCTCGTTGCGATCGATGCACAGAGGGCGGTGCCGCTTCCGGACGGCGCGTCGTTCAATGATGGATCCTGTCTCGGGATTTCTGCGCTCACGGCGCATCGCTGTGTCTTCGCGGACGGTTCGGTGGAAGGGCAGACCCTGCTGGTCACCGGCGGGGCAGGAGCAGTGGGCCACTACGCCATCCAATTCGCCGCGCTCGACGGGGCCAGGGTGATCAGTACGGTGAGCGGGCCCGAGAAAGGCGAGCTAGCCACTTTGGCGGGCGCCAGTGAGGTCATCAACTACCGCGAGCAGTCGGTCGCGGAACGGGTCCTCGACCTCACCGACGGACACGGCGTCGACCGCTTGGTAGAGGTCGAATTCGGAGGCAATCTGACCGATGCTGTGGCGGCGACCAGAATCGGTGGGGTGATCGCGACCTACGCGTCGCAGAGTGAGCCCGAGCCGCGCATACCTTTTTATCAACTCATGTACCGGAACCTCGTGGTGCGCTTCGAGATCGTCTTCTTCATGCCGGAAGAGGCGAAGTCGGCTGCGGTGTCCGACATCACCCGATTGCTGGGCGAGGGGCGCCTTCAGCACAACGTGGCCGAGGTGTTTTCGCTCGCTCAGGTCATCGAGGCCCACCAGGCGGTGGAAGCGGGGCCGGTCGGGAAGGTGATTCTCAACGTGGGCCCGGAGGCGTAGTGGGGCAGGGCGCGCCCCGCTACGAAGTCGATCGCTTCATCTTCGTCGCAACCGCAGTTCTTCTACTGGCCGTGTCGGTGCCGCTTATGGTCGCGCCGGTGGCGGGCGAGGCGGCCGTCCAGGCCACGTTCGACTTCATCACGGGAAATTTCGGGGTCGTCTACATCTGGGCCGCCGTGATCAACCTCGGATTCCTCTCGTGGCTGGCCTTCGGTCGGTACGGGCACGTGCGGTTGTCCAACGACGATTCACCGCCGGAATTCTCCACGTTCAGTTGGGTTTCGATGCTCTTTTGTGCCGGCATCGGTACCGGGATTCTCTACTGGGGCACCGTCGAGTGGGCCTACTATTTCGAGGCGCCGCCCTTCGGCGTCGAGCCCCGTTCCGTCGAGGCGATCGAGTGGGCCACCAGCTATCCCATCTTCCACTGGGGCATCACCGGCTGGGCGTTCTATTGCCTGCCAGCCCTGGCGATCGGCCACGCCTACTTCTGCCGGGGCATGCCGTCGATGCGCTTGAGCGACAACTGCCGAGCCGTCATCGGCGATCGCACGGACGGCCCCCTCGGTAAGGTGATCGACCTGCTCTTCATGCTCGGCTTGTTGGGCGCGGCCGGGACCGGGATCGGACTCGCGGTGCCGCTGATCTCGAATGGGCTGAGTGAGCTCCTGGCGATACCCGACTCGTTCGGGCTCAGCGTAGTAGTCGTGCTCGTGGTGACCGCCGTCTTCGCCGCGAGCGTCTACGTCGGCCTGGAGCGTGGCATTCGGCGCCTCAGCAACTTGAACGTCGTTCTCACCCTCGCCCTGCTGGTCTTCGTCTTGGTTGCGGGGCCTACTCTCTTCATCCTCAAGACCGGCACCAACAGCCTGGGTCACGTGCTGCAGAACTTCGTGCGCATGAACAGTTGGACCGAGCCCATCGGCGAGACGGGCTTCGTGGAGACCTGGACGATCTTCTATTGGGCGTGGTGGATCGCTTTGGGACCCTACATGGGCATGTTCGTGGCGCGCATCTCGAGGGGGAGGAGTATACGAGAGATCACGCTGGGCATGCTCGCTTTCGGCACGGCCGGCTGTGCACTGTTCTTCATCGTGTTCGGGAACTACGCGCTGCACCTGGAGCTCACCGAGGCGCTCTCCGTCACGTCGATCCTGCAGGACGAGGGCGCTCCACAGGCGATCATCGCGGTCGTGCAGTCACTCCCCTTGGCTCCGGTCGTCCTGGCGCTTTTCTGCCTGGTGTGCCTCGTCTTCATGGCCACGACCTACGATTCGGCCGCCTACACGCTGGCCTTGGGCGCGAGCCGTCGCCTGGAGGTAGGCCAGGATCCCCCGCGCTGGCACCGGCTTTTTTGGGCCTTCGGGATCGGAGTGCTGCCCATCACGCTGATGTTCTTGGGGGGGCTCACTCCGTTTCAGACCGCGTCGGTCGTGGTATCGCTCCCGCTCATCGCGGTCGGGGTCCTGATGGCGGTCTCCCTGGTGCGATCGCTGCGCGAGGACCAAGCTGAGACAACCCGACCCTGACCCGACCCAGGCTGCCATGAAACGCTTCGCCTTGCTCGCCCTCTTGCTCGGCGGAGCCCCCGACGCTTTTGCACAGCAGCCAGAGGCGCGTGCGCTGCCCGAGGGTGTCCGTCGGGAGCAGGGAGTGAGGATGCCGATGCGGGATGGGGTGCGGCTCTCCACGGACCTCTACTTTCCGACGGACGCGGCGGCACCGTTTTCGACCATCATGATCCGCACGCCGTATGGGAAGACCCGTGAGTATCCGTATGGCGGGGTTGTGCCACTTCTGGTGCAGGCGGGCTATGTCGTGGCGTACCAGGATACCCGCGGCCGCGCCGAGTCCGAGGGCGAGTATACGGTTCGCTTCTCCGATCGCGAGGACGGGTACGACGCGGTTACGTGGCTCAGCGAGCAGCCCTGGTCCAACCAGAGGGTGGCGACGTTCGGCTGCTCGTACCGAGGCGAGACGCAGATCGTGTTGGCAGCGGAGCGACATCCCAATCACATCGCCGCGATCCCGGGTGCGCCGTCCGCGGCCTACGACATCGGCGGCCGCCCCTGGACCTCGTTCGATGGTGGGGCCTTCGAGCTCGCCCAGACCGCGGGGTGGTTCATGCCAGGGGATACTCAGAACCGACTGGAGCTGTATCGCACACTGCCGACTCGGGACATCGTGGAGAAGTCGGGGGCGTCCGGGACCGATTACGAGGACTATGTCTCGAACACCCCCGACTCTGAGTACTTCCGCTCGCTGGACTTCGTTCGAGCTTCGGACCGCTTCGACATCCCGGCGCTCTACATCGACTCCTGGTACGACTTCGGGGTCGCGGAGACGCTCCAGCTCTTCAATCAGATGAGGGAGAACGCTGTCAGCCAGGAGGCGCGCGACAATCAGTATGTGATCCTCACTCCCAGCACCCACTGCGCCTGGAGCCGCGCCAGGGTCCCCACGCGAGCGGGCGCCCGCGATGTCGGAGACTGGCAGCTCGACTTCAACGACCTGTATGTGCGTTGGTACCGGCACTGGCTCGACGGAGCCCGCAACGGCATCACCGATATGCCCAGGGTGCAGTACTATCTGATGGGTGCGAACGAGTGGCGCAGCAGTGAGACGTGGCCCGTCGAGGGCACCACCTTCGAGAAGTTCTACCTGCACAGTGGGGGCGACGCTAATAGCCTTTCGGGCGACGGCTCACTCACCAGAACCGGACCCGGGCGGGAGCCGGCCGACGACTTCGTATACGACCCGTCCGACCCGGTTCCCTCGTTGGGCGGCCAGGCCTGTTGTACCGGCATGAACACGGGGGCGGGAGCGTACGACCAGTCTGAAATCGAGGCCCGTGAAGACGTGCTGGTCTACACCTCTCCAATGCTTGAAGCGGGACTGGAGGTGACGGGACCGTTGGAGGCCGTGCTCTACGTCTCGTCGGACGCCCTCGACACCGATTTCACGATGAAGCTGGTGGACGTCCACCCCGACGGCACCGCCTACAACATCCAGGAGGCCGCTCGTCGCGTCCGATACCGAGAGGGGCTGACCGGCGCTGTGCTCATGGAGCCGGGCGAGGTCTACGAGATTCGACTCGACCTACATGCCACGAGCAACTACTTCGGGCCGGGGCACAGAATCCGGATCGAGGTCTCGAGCTCGAACTTCCCGCGGTGGAGTCGGAACCTGAATACCGGGGGCAACAACTTCGACGAGGTCGAGTGGCGGGTCGCGCGGAATACGGTTCATCACTCCGCGCGCTACCCGTCGCACGTGCTGCTACCCATCGTGCGCTAGGGGCTACGCCAAAGGCCGCATTAGGCGAGGTCCCGCAGTTCATCCTCACCCCGATCGAACACCTCGGCGAGCCGAGCCATCCGGTCCTCGAGCACCGTGGAGGCGCTGCCGAGTTGTTGCGCCGTGATGTCCTGGAACTACAGCAGGCTCATGAGCGTGTGCAACTCTTATCAGTTCACGCCACCGCATCGGTCAACAGGACGATCACTACGTACTTCAGCAGTAACCCACTGGAGCTGATCGCAAACGCTTTCAGGGGATTGTACCGCAAGATCCCCGAAACCAGCATCATGTTGGGAGACGACAGCGGGAAGAGGTTGAACGTGAAGATTGCCCACCCACCCCACTTGTTGAAGGTGGCCTTGAACTTCTCGAACTTCTCCCGGCTGATCAGCGTGTCCACGACCCGTTCGCTGACCACATAACCGATCCCGTAGTCGATGGTCTGCGCGAGCAACGCGGTTGCGACACTCAGGCCGATCAGTACCGACGCCGAATCCCCGGCCGCGAGATAGTACGGAACGAGCGCTTCCACCGGCATGAGCAGGAAGAACAGGTAGCCCGCGAAGTGGATCAGCCCGAACGAAAGCAGACCGGGATGCTCGCCCTGCATGAGTTCTCGACCCAACGTGGACCCGACGATCGCGACGATAAGGATCAGCATGATCGACACTCCCATCACGCTTTTCTTCTTCAGTTTCATCGACGCCCTGGCGGTGAGAAGGTTCGATTGCTGCTTGGCGAGATCGCACGGCGGCGACACGCGCGCCTACACATGCGGCTCTCTCCAGCCCAACGGAACTTGGGCCGTGCTGGTTTCGCGAGCGCCCTGTCTAGAAGTTAGCCGGAAGTCTGGATCGTGGAGGCGTCTGGCTCAGGGGGCCGAGCTAGTGCGTCAGCGGGCTCGGGCGGATCTGGAATTTGACCATCTTGCTCTTTGTGCCGGGGCCACCCTCCAAGTGCCACGGGGTCAGCGTACCGAAGTCGGCCCACACACCTCGCCCCTTCCATCCTGCATCCGGATCGTCGATGCGACCATCGAGCCCCCGGGAGTAGAAACCCATCGGGTAGGGGACCCGCATGCGAACCCACTCGCCGGATTCAGGGTCCAGCGCCAGCAGGGCATCCGACGTGGTGCCGTCCGCGATGGGCACGTTCTCTCCCAGCCCCAGCGTGTTGAATTGGTCCACCCAGTTGTAGTAGTGGAAGTCCGCGCTTCCCGACGTGACCACGTTCTTCATCTGCGGTCCCGGTGTGGGATAGAGCGTCCACCCCTCGGGACAATGCTGTCCGGTGGCCTCCGGCCCGTTCAGTACCTTGCACTTGCTTCGGTCGAAGCTGGCCATGTGGCCACTTCCCGAGAGCGCCGTCCAGATGATCCCGTCTCGGGTCACGTCCATGCCCCGCGGCGCGAATCCCCACTGGTCTTGCGGCACGGCCGGGTTCTCGAAAGGCGGCTCGTATACTTCGGATATGCAGCTCTCCGGCGGGTTCTCGCCCAGCTCTAGCCGGAAGATGCGGCCCGGCATGCCGCCCGTCCTCGCGAACCAGACGGAGCCGTCCACCGGGTTCACGATGATGCCGTACGCGAAGCCGCCGAGCTGGGTGTCCAGGTTTGCGTCCCTGGCGCCACGGCCCGAATTCCACGGCTTGCTGATGCGTCCGTCGCCGTTGGTGTCGATGACGGTCGGGCACCAGCCCTGCGCGGACTCTTCCCGCAGCGCGAGATACGCAGCGGCTTGATCGCGGATCTGCTCGACCATCGGACCCCGCGGTCCGTCGAGTAGCGGCGTCGTCTCGACCCATCCGACGACCCGCGTATCCCCGCTGAAGTAGAGCGTGTTGTCCGCGTCCTCGGCGAACTGGAGGTGGTGCGTGGCGAAGCAAGTATCGACGAGCGTGAAGTCCTCGGTCTCCGGGTGGTAGACCGAAGCCTGCCGTCCGCTCGAATTGAGCGGATAGTACTCGGCGAATGAATTGCTCGACCCCTCTCGACACCACTCGGGGTTGTTCGCCGGCGCTCGAATGCTCGACGTGATCCAGACTTGGCCGTCCTGATCCATCATCGGATTGTGGATGTTGGCCGGTGCGTCCATGACCACCTCGTCTCCCCAGACCATCGACGGCACGAAACCGGGATCGGTAGAAAAATAGGAAGGCGTGTCGATGTCCCGTACGGGCACCCGAAGGTCCCTGGTCTCATGCGTGTTGGGGTCCACGATGAGCAGTCGATCGTCCGTCATGGAGACCCCGTACACGGCCCCGCCAGCGTTGACCGAGGGGTCGCGCTTGTCCGAAACGACTTCGTCGTGCACGAAGGAGGTGGCGTCACCCCAGTCCCACATGGTGAGCACAACGTTGCGTTCCTGTCCCTCGGGACGCCGCGGCTGGGGTGGGACTTCCCCCGCAATGATGCGGTCGGTCCAGTCCGCGTAGTGCTGTGCCCCGCGCTCCCCGAACGCGGCGAGTTGACGGTTCATCGTGGCACCCATTTGGCCGAGGCTAGTCCGGTAGTACCAAGCCTCCAAGGTGGAAGAAGTGCGTCCCTCGAGGTGCGAGATCTCGCGCGTGCTCTGGTTGCCGAGCTGATGACAGAGCTGGCAGCCCTGCTTCATGTCGTCGATCCACTCCGCTTGAGATCGTGTCGCGGGGTTGATGCCGTTGCCCGCGCTTCCCGTACCGGGGAACTCGGATGCGGGTGGGACCTCCAAGAGGGAGTACCAATAGTTGGCTGGGTAGATTGAGGCTTCTTCTTGGGGCGACGCCGGGTAGGCCGCCGACAGCACGAGGTCGTGTCCTGGCGTAGTCGTCACGCGCTCCGAGTCGGCCAAACCGTATCCGCGGACCCAGACGTCGAAGCTCCCGTCCGGGAGGTCTGGAAGAACGAAGCGTCCGTCGTCGTCCGTGACCACGATCTTGGCGAAGCCAGTGGTGAGGTCGTCGGACTCCGCGATGACCCAGACGCCGGCTTCGGGCCCCTCACGGCCCTCGACCACGCCGCTGATGATCGAGGCGTCCGCGGCTTCACCTACGCCGGCCTCACCCCGGTCATCCGGTGCGCACGCCGACCAGGTCAGGAGGAGAGCCAAGCCTGCTGCGACCGGGGCCGCGCGGAGCAACCGGTGTCGGGCGGGCGAGCGTAGGGTCGAGGACACAGGGGACGTGGAACTCATGGCCCATTCTCGTTCTGATCGAATGCGTGACGTACGGTCGACCGATAGTAGATCCCGATGTCGATGGCAGGCAACATTCTCGTCTTGCGGCCCTCGATCTGGACCCGCATGGTGGTCGTGATCGCTCAATCGAGATAGGAGTTCACATGCACACGTTGTTCTCAGTTCTGGTCACCGCCCTGATGCTCCTCCCCGCGCTCTCTCTCGCGCAGGAGGCCGCCCCGACGTCCGCGACGGACATCACGGCAGCACAAATCCGGACCGTATTCGAGAGCATGGGTGAGTCGATCGACCGTCAGCTCAAGGTCGTCGATATCGGCGGAGAGAACGTGGGTGTCGGCATTCTCCACCGAGACGGCGACAACGATACGGACGGAGAGCACCGGGGGATCATCCACGCCCAGGTGACCGAGGTGTACATCATCCTCTCGGGAGGTGGTACGCTGCTGACAGGCGGGGAAATTCTGGAAGCGACGGAGCCGTCCGCCGGAAGCATACTCATCGGGCCCACGTTCTCGGGACAGTCCAGGAATGGGGTGGTTCGCGAGATCTCCGAAGGGGACGTCGTCGTGATTCCGGCTGGCGTGCTGCACGCGTGGACGCTGATTCCCGATGAGGTCACCTACCTGAGCGTGCGGGTGGATCCGGACCTGGTTCTTCCAGCGGGCTACGTGAACCCGGAGATTCGCTGAGGAGCTTTGCTCGTGGCCGCTCACCCGAAGCGAGTCCGCTCCGGACCTATTGACCAGTTCGCTGGAGATGGGCGATGAAGGCCGCGGCACGCTAGAAGCGCTGGACGAGGTCCTTGCAGGAGTCGACGGCGGAGGTGTCACGGCGTCGGAGGCGATCGAGCAGCTCCTCGGGTCCCAGATCTTGCTGCGCGATAATCGGTGACGATGTCATGGCTGCCGCCCCCATCGATCGCCTTCTGCACCACTGTCGCATCGTCAACATCCGCGGCAACAGCTATCGGATGCGCCTTCACACCGACCTCTCCAAAGTGCTCCAATCGCCGCCCGAGGGGCAGGCAACAGTCAAACCCAGGAGAAGGGGAAAGGAGGAGAAAACCACTTAATGAGGCTCGTCACTTCTACCCCTGAGTGGGACACTTTCGGCCGCCGTTGACAGAGCTGAGGTGATAGGGTCAATTCGGTGCGTTTATCGGCCGCTGCCGGCTTGCCACGTGTTCTGAATCGGACAGGACGTCACCAAACGGGACTGCTGAGTGTTCCCAATCGGCCCACCGAGACTCGTCGCACACTAGCAAGCGCTGAGCTTCTGCGGTCTCCCGGCCGGCATGGCATGTCGCTTGCGCATCTGACTGGACAAGCCACGAGCTCACGCGGAGAGGTTGATG
>JAYZBT010000072.1:0-3825 GCA_036338615.1 Gemmatimonadota bacterium | reverse complement strand
ATTTCAACGCCAGGATTCCGACGTATCGCTTCCGTTTCTCGGACCCCGACGATTCCGACGTGCACATCAGCGCGGGCCCGCCGAAACGCACTGCCTGAAATGCGGTCAGAACCTCGAAGCAACCCACCAATTCTGCCCGCTCTGCGGCACGCCACGACCGCTGGACGTCGCCTGCACAGGATGCGGCGCTGCTACGCGGCTCCCTCAGCACATGCTGGGGAAAGGATGGCGGCGGAAGACGGTGCATTGCTCGGGCTGCGGCGACCCTCTTCCGCCTCTACACGAAGGAGCAGGCAGAGCCCTGATCACAAGAAGGAGTCGATTTCGGTCGCCGCCTACAGGTGGTCGGCGCTTCTGCCAGGACTGCTTCTTGGTGTATTGCCCTTCTTGGGCGCCCTCGTCTCGTCTTCCGTGTGGTTGGCCGCGTGGGGGATCTTCTTTACGCTCGCGGCGTCGGGCGACCTGTTGGTGGTTTGGCTCGTGCGGGACGTTTCGAGCGACGCCCTGGTGATCGACCATTCTTCTCGGTGTGGGTGCGAGGTCGTGACGTAGTCCCTCCCGCGATCCGCGATTCCAACCGATCTTCAAGTCGCCGAACGCGTCCATTCCCGTAGCTATGCCCACTCCTCACCTCGAAGCCGAGACATCCGACCAGTCCTCCGTTTCGGGGATGGGGCGCCGTCGGTTCGTGAAGCTCGCGCTGGGAGGCGCCGGCCTTGCCGCCGGGGTGACCGGCACCAGCACGCTCGTGGCCTCCGTCCGCGGCGCTCGCACGCTGGAAGTCACTCGTCATCGAGTGCCCAACCCTACTGACGCGACACGGGACATCGAGGGTCGCCTGCGGCTGGTCCAGCTTTCGGACCTTCACCTACGATCAGTCTCGGGCCACCAGGAACGAGTTGCGGAAGCCACGCATCGGGAAGAACCCGACCTGATCCTTCTCACCGGAGATACGCTGCACACTAGGACGCCCATCTCGGTGATGGAGTCGTTCTTGGGACTCCTCCCCGCGAGCGCGACGAAGCTCGCGATCATGGGGAACTGGGAGCACCGGGGGACGCTCACGCCGTCCGACTTTCGGGACTCCTTCGCTCGCGCGGGAGTCCAGCTCCTCATCAACGAGTCGGTGTCGCTGGAGCGTCCGCGAGGGCCTCGCCTGACCGTGTCGGGGATCGATGACTACCTGCGCGGACTCCCTTCTTGGCGGGAGACGTTTCGCGACGTGCCTGCGCAGGGGCCGCACCTCCTGCTCGCCCACTGTCCCGCGCATCGGGACGCGCTCACCCGCGACTCCGCCACCCAAGGCATCGTCCCGGAATTGGTCCTGTCCGGCCACACCCACGGAGGACAAGTGAAGGTTCTGGGACGAGCCTGGGCACTCCCCAGCGGGAGCGGACCCTATGTGGAAGGGTGGTACGAGGACGATGGAGCGCCGGGCGATCAACGCAACGCGCCTCTCTATGTGTCCCGCGGAATAGGTACGACGTTTCTCCCGATACGCCGGGGGAGTACCCCGGAGATTGCGGTGTTCGATTGGGTGGGACAGGGCGGCTAGTTCCGGCGGACGGCGTTCGCGCCAACGCAGATCATGGTTGCGCACCATAGGGGCCCCGTTCAATGTCCGTAGACAACCCACGCGATTCCGCGTACCCAGTCGTCTTCGAAATCCCGGAAGGTGCCCCATGAACACCCGCAAGGTTTCCGCAGTTTGTCTTGCCATCCTCGTGGCCGCTTGCGCCGGCGACACCGAGGAGGCAGCCGAAGCGCCCGCAATGCCCGAGATGTCGGCAGACGAGATGGCGCTGGAGCAGCTCCGTGAGGATTGGGTCACTCATTACAACATGGGGCATGCGTCGGTCGTCGGCGGAAACTATGCCGACGACGCTTTATCACTTGGTGCCAACCAGAGCAACTTCACCGGCCGAGACGCCATTGTCGCCGACATGGCTGCCACAATGGAGGCGGCCTCGCCGCACATCGAGCTTTCCCACCACGAGACCATGACGTTCGGCGATCGAGCGGTCGGGTGGGGCACATACGCTACTGAGGCAACGACACCGGACGGCTCAGTTGCTTCGTCGGGCACATACATGACCGCTTTCACGAAGGTGGAAGGTGACTGGAAGATCCAGGTAGTGATCACAAACTTCGACGCGGCGCCACCCGAGGGCTTTGCGTACGGAGAAGCTGGCGAGCCACCCGAGAACGAGGGAACGATGGGCGACCTCATCGGTGCCTACCAGACGCACTACAACCTCGGTCACCCGTCGATGGTCGCGGACTTCTATGCCGACGACGCAATGGCCTCGTTCGCGAACCTGCCCCCCACCGAAGGCGGTGAGGCCATTAGCACGCTGATGGCGGAGCGAATGGCTGCGAACCCGGCTGACGTGACCATCAACGATGTCGGCACAATCGATCTGGGTGACGGTTGGGCGCTCGACGGAGGTTGGTTCCAGATGAACGCGAAGGACGGCGGCGACGCCCTCCAGATGGGCACCTACTTGCTGCTCGTGAACCAGACGAGCGACGGCTGGCGCATCAAGTGGGCCGTCACGAATGGGGGGCCCGCGCCCGCGATGTAGCTGGTAACCCACCAGGCGGGGCGCTGAAGGTCAACAGGACGACCGGCGCCCCGCCTGGTATAGGCACGCCCGCGAATCAATGTCATGAGGCATCTGCTACCCGTTCTCACGCTGCTCGCATGCGGCGCGTCTCTCGCCGCCGCGCAGGACGTGCCAAGCCCCACCCTCGCGGTACCGAGCGAGCCGATTCTCTCCGGCCACGCGCACAACGACTACCTGCACCCAACCCCCCTGTGGGACGCCCTGACGCTCGGCTTCATCAGCATCGAGGTCGATGTTCATCTGGTCGACGGAGCACTGCTGGTCGCTCACGACGAAGAGGATGTCGACGCGAGCAAGACGCTTCGGTCACTCTATTTGGATCCGCTGCGCGACCTGGTTCAAGCGCACGACGGCCGGGTGTATTCGAGCGAGCAATCCCTCGACGTGCTCATCGACCTCAAGACGGAGGCGCAACCGACGTACGAGGCACTTCGTGAATTGCTTGCGCAGTATGCGGACATACTCACCAGCTACTCCGAGAGCCAGGTGCAGAAGCGAGCGATTTCCGTCATCGTGTCCGGAAATCGGCCGCGGGCGTTGATGATGGCTGAAGAGCATCGACTGGCGACGTACGATGGGCGGATGGAGGATCTCGGGGACTCGGCCGCTCGTATCCCAGCGAACTTCATTTCGTTGATCAGCGACAACTGGGAAGACCACTTCAGTTGGCGCGGCTCGGGCCGCCTTTCCGACCAGGACTCCAGCCGGCTCGCGCAGAGGCTCGACGCTGCCCACCGGAGCGGCTACCGCCTCCGATTCTGGAACATCCCGGTCCCCGCCGGCCGTCCCATGGAAGACGTATGGCGAGAGCTGCTCGATGCAGGTGTGGATCTATTGAGCGTCGACGACCTGGCCCGCTACAGCGCCTTCATTCTGAGCGCTCGCCGTCCGCCCGGTGCTTCTCGATGAAGTCACCCGTTTCGGTTGGAAGCAGAAGATTGCCGGAAATGTCCGCGATCTCCTCCGCTTCCTCCCAGGCCCACTCCAACAGCCAGAGCTCACCCTCAAGCGCCCGTCTCTCCTGCTCTTCGTGCAGAGACATCTCCAGCGCGAGCTTCGTCGGCGCCGGCATCTTGTCGATGTAACCCGGGACACCCTTCTTGTCGGCGAAGCGATTGCCAGTGATGACGTCCGCCAGGAACTCGGCCGGGTGGCGGTGGTGCTCGATCTCACCCACCGCTGCCTGCACCGTGCGCTT
>JAYZBT010000071.1:0-11003 GCA_036338615.1 Gemmatimonadota bacterium | reverse complement strand
CCCGAGCTTCCGAGCTCGATGCCTTCCCGGCGAAACGCGAGGTAGTCACGAAGGATGCTCTCACGATTACGCGCCGAGGTCTCGGCGGTGGTGATCGCGGCCGTGAAGTGGTGCAGCACGCCGTCACCGTACGTGAGCAGGTCTCCGTCGTCCCGCTTCAGCACCAGTGCGCGCGCGGAAGCCTGTTCGTACGTCATGCCCAGCGCGCCGTGGCTCATGGGCCACATGTCGACATAGCCTGGATAGAACAGGTCGTACACGTCTCGATTGAAGTACGCGAAACCGCGTTGGTCGAACGCGGTGGCGTTGGCCCTCCCGAATACGTCCATGAGCGCGATCTGGCGCTCGCCGTACCACGGGTTCTCCGGCGCTGCGGTAGGAGGGAAGAAATACGTCGCGTTGCCGCCCATTTCGTGCAGGTCCACCACGATGTGTGGCCAGTATTCCAGGAAGACTTCGATCTTCCCGCGCGTCTCCGGCTGGCTCTGGATGAAGAGGTCGCGGTTGAGGTCGAACAGGTAGTGATTGACGCGACCGCCCGGCCACGGCTCGTCGTGCTCGGCCGAATAGGTCGCCGCGTCGGGCCAGCGCGCGCGTCCCATGGTGTTTTGCGCGACGAATCGCGCGCGACCGTCCGGGTTTTCGACCGGATCGATCAGCACCAACGACTGCTCGAGGATGAGATCCACGACCGGATCTCCCTGAGCCGCGAGCAGATGGTACGCCTCGGCCATGGCCGCCCCGCTAGAACTGATTTCATTCCCGTGCACCCCGTGCATCAGAGCCGTCACGACCGGTACTCGTTCGAGCAGCGCTTCGGTCTCGGAGTCGGTGAGGCCCTCCGGATGAGCGAGTCGGGCGAGGTCGTCTTTCACCTGATCGAGCTGGGCGATACGGGCCGCCGACGCGATCACGAGCACTACGAGGGGGCGTCCCTCCCAGCTCTCGGCGTACCGGATCAAGTGGGTCCGCTCCGGCGCGGCCTCCGCGAGCGCCTCCATGTACCGCACCACGTCGTCGGGCGCCGTGACCTCTTCGCGGAAGTCGTGCCCGACGACCTGCTGCAACGTCGGTACGTCCGGGTCGTATTGGGCGCCAGGGACGAGCTCCTGGCTGACCGCGGGCACCTGCAGGGTGGCGAGCAAGACGAGGGTGCCGAGCATCATGGATTCCGGGTGAGCAAAGTGTGAGGCGGCGCCCGCGTGGCGACGCCAGAAGGGGACCTGAGAAGCAGGGAGAATACCGAGACGGCTTCGCCCCCGCGATGGGTGCGATTGCACCAGCGCTCGTGCATGAATAGCGTTCGAATCGGGGCAACCCGGCCCACGACAAACGGAAGGAAGAGATGCGAGGTATCCACAAGTCCGGCGCCGCCGGGACATTCTGCCTGCTGCTGAGCGGCTGTCAGGTCACCGTCGGTCCTACAAGCGATACGCCGGGTTTCCTCGAGGTCGAATGGCAGGGGGCGACTTCGGATACCATCGACGCACTCATCGAGGGCGTCGTGATCGCTCAGGTGCGTAATACCGACGGCCGACCGATGAATGGGCGATTCATTCGCTTCACGGCGCTGCCGCTAGGGGAGGAGCAGCGGCCTGGAGTCTTTCTCGCACCCGAGGGCCTCACCCCCAACCAGCCGACCGTACAGATCCTGTCCGACCCATCCGGCATCTCCGTTGCGTCGGTCAGACTCGGCACGGTGCCCGGCCAGGCCGGGGTTTGGGTGACGGTCTTCGAGCTCGAAGAGGCCGACACCGTCTTCGTCGAAGTCTTGCCGGGCGCGGCCCACCAGTTGCAGTTGCAGCCGCGCGACACGAGCATCGCGCTCGGTGGCTCGTTTCAGGTGCGATACGCGTTGGGGGACTTCTATGCGAATCCGGTCGAGGGATCCGTCGCGCTCACCGGCAGTGGCGCCATCTCTCTGACGGGCGACACGGTCACGGCGACGGACGTCGGCACCGGCGCGGTGCTCGCTGTGTCGGATGCGTTGAGGGACTCGGTGGACATTCAGGTCACCGCTGCGTCCCGTCGCCGCTGAGTTCACACGAACGTATTCGCATTGGGCCATGCACGAGGCCCGCATTCAGGATTAGTCTTCTGGCGTCGATTCGCGCACCTCTGACGCCCCGCCCGTGACGAACAGCGATCCCCTCACCGTCCTGCGAGACGTATTCGGCTTCGACGACTTCCGACCTGGTCAGCGGGAGGTCGTCGACGCGGTACTCGCGGGTCGAGACTGCATCGCCGTCATGCCGACCGGAGCCGGCAAGTCCCTCACGTTCCAGCTCCCGGCCCGAATCATGGACGGGACTGTCTTGGTCTTGTCGCCGCTCATCAGTCTCATGAAGGACCAGGTCGACGCGCTGCGATCACTCGGGTTTCGCGCGGCCGAGATCAATTCCTCGCTCGACTTCGATGAGAGGCAGCGTCGGCTGTCGGCGCTGCGCCGCGGTGAGTTCGAGCTGGTCTACCTCGCGCCCGAAGCGCTCGATGGCACCCTGCGCGACTTCATCCACAAGTGCCCGATCTCGCTTCTGGTGGTGGACGAGGCGCACTGTATCAGCCAGTGGGGGCATGACTTCCGCCCCTCCTACCGACGCCTGCAACGGTTGAAGGACGGCCTCGACGTGCCGGTTCTCGCGCTCACCGCGACCGCCACGCGGACCGTCGCGCGCGATATCCTGCGTCAGCTCGGCATGAAGAAGCCGGCGGGCTTCAAGGGGTCCTTCTTTCGCGGCAACCTGCACGTTCGTTGTCGCAAGAAAGGGACTGGTGGCGATACCCGCAAGGAGATTCTAGGGCTGATCCGGCGTCACGAGGGCCAGAGCGGCATCGTCTACTGCCTCAGCCGGCGGGGCGTGGACCAGACCGCCGACTTCTTGCGGGCGCAGGGGGTGCGCGCGCTTCCCTACCACGCTGGAATGCCGGCCGACCAGCGCGCGGCGAACCAGAATGCGTTCCAGCACGATAGAGCGGACGTCATCGTCGCCACGGTGGCGTTCGGGATGGGCATCGACAAGTCGAACGTGCGTTATGTGATCCACCGCGACATGCCGAAGGACATCGAGTCGTGGTATCAGGAGATGGGTCGCGCGGGCCGGGATGGGCTCGAAAGCGACTGCGTTCTCTTCTACTCGTGGGCGGACGTGAAGCTGCACGAGCGTTTCCTCAACGACATCGATGATCCGGAGCTTTGGCATATCAAGCGGCAGGCGACGGTCGATCTCTTTCGGGTGGTCGAGGGCGGGCGCTGCCGGCATCAGGCGATCCTGGCGCACTTCGACGAAATCATGGCTCCGTGCGACCTATCGTGCGACGTCTGTTCAGGGGTTTCCGTCGAAGAGCTCGCGGCTCCGTTCCTGCCCCGAGGGAGTATGCGCACTGGCCGCAAGCGTGCCACGCATGTGCACTCGACCGCGGGCCCGGTTTCTGCTGAAGAGGAAGCGCTTTTCGAGACGCTTCGCGAAGTACGGAAAGAGCTGGCCGATCGGCAGGGGGTTCCCGCCTACATCGTGTTCAGCGACAAGGTCCTGAGGGAGATGGCCGCGGTGCGCCCGCGCAACGATGCCGACATGCTCGGTGTGTCCGGGGTCGGGCCGACCAAGCTCGAGCGGTACGGGCAAGCGTTCCTGGAGGCGTTGCAGCGGTAGGGTCGTGGCCGTGCCCCGAGAGCGATCAGGGCGAGGTTCTCCTCCAGGCGTAGCGACGTCTCACCGTCCCCGACCACCTTCCCCCAGGTGGACATCTCAATCGCCCCCGTGTCGATCTCTTGGGCCGCGCGGCGCAGAAATGCGGGGTCGATGCCGGCTTCCAGCGCGATGTCCTGGAGCTCTTGCAGCGTCATTCTGTCCGCGGACAGTGCTGACGGCTCCTCTCGCGTAGCTGGTCACCCCGTCGCCCTTCTGCGGTGGCGCCTTGGTCTGCGGACAAGCGGATCTTGCAAGAAGGTTTCGTCCTGCCGATTGATGACGCTGACCTTGCCCCCCACGAGAGCACATGTATGGAAATCACCGAAGAGATGCGCACCAAGGTGCCCGAGAGATCGGGGCGTCGCTGCGAGTGCTTGAGCGAGGATTGCCGCAATCACCGGAAGGGCGGGCGATGTCCTCGGGGGTTGCGGGACGACGACTTGAGGATCTACTACAGGACGGAGGCGGGAGGGGCCGCACTCTGGAATCTGGAAGCGTGGTGCCTCGTGTGTTTCAAAAACAACTACGGTTGAGGATTCAATGAGCCAGCCCGATCAAAGCTTCGACAACCACGCTAAACTCGTGCCGGTGTTCCACGGTACGCTCGCCTTCATGATCATGGTACCGATGCTCTACTTCGTGTACTTGGCCGTCACGGATTTCAGCGTCGAACGGCTCGTGTTCGCGCTCTTCATGGTCGGTGCCCTGAGCATGGGCTGGCACGCGCGGTTGTTCCCGCTCCGCGTCCAGGATCGCCTGATTCGCCTCGAGGAGCAGTTGCGCCTTCACCGGGTACTCCCGGAAGACCAGCAGGGTCGCATCGGCGATATCAGCACGGACCTCTTGATCGGACTGCGGTTCGCTCCGGACGATGAGGTCGTAGACCTCGCGGGGCGCATTCTGGAAGGGGAGCTCGCCGACCGGAAAGCCGTCAAGCAGGCCGTGAAGAACTGGCGCGCGGACAACCAACGCATCTAGGAGGAGACCGGTCCGCCGAGCGGTTGCCGGCCGCCCCAGCCAACCTGAAGCGGTGAAGCGCGGAACACGCTATCCCGTGCTGCTGCACGGTTTCACAGGATCGTCACACGCCTGGGGCCAGCACCTGGTGGATGGTCTGGCCTCGGCGGGACGTCCTCCCGTGTTGGTCGATCTTCCCGGGCATGGGCGAAACGCGACCGAGAGTGACACGGAGCGTTTTTCGCTGGACGCCGCGTTGTCCATGGTGGGCGACGCCGGGCGTTGGCCCGCCGGATTGCTCGGGTACTCCATGGGTGGGAGGATCGCGTTGCACTACGCGGCGCGATTCCCGGACGCCGTCGCCGGCCTCGTGCTCGAGTCCGCGTCCCCGGGCCTGGAGAGTGCCAGCGAGCGGCTCCGACGCCGTGAATCGGACGCGCACATCGCGCGCTCCATCGAGCGGGACGGCGTCGAGGCGTTCGTCGACGGTTGGGAACGGCTCCCGATCTTCGAGACGCAGAGCGAGCTCGCCGAGGGCGTGCGCGCGCGGCAGCGCTCCGGGCGCCTGCGAAACTCGGTCGCTGGTCTGGCGGGCGCGCTCCGTGGGCTAGGCACCGGTACGATTCCGTCGCTCTGGGAGGTACTGCCCGACCTCCGGGTGCCCACGTTGATCCTGGTGGGCGCGCTCGACCCCAAGTTCGTGGCCATCGGAGAGCGAATGGCCGCGGCGCTGCCGAACGGCCGACTCTTCGTCGTGCCGGGCGCGGGGCACGCGGTCCACTTGGAGCGGCCGGACGCGTGGCTCGAGGCGGTGGTGGACTTCCTGGCTGCGAGCTGACGCCAGGCCCGCGTCTCGTCAGACCCGTAGTACGATCTTGCCGACGCTTGCTCGCGACTCCATCAGCCTATGCGCCGCAGCCACCTCGTCCAACGTGAGTACGTGCCCGACCACCGGCCGGATCGTGTGCTCCTCCGCGAACGCGGAGAGATCGCTCCAGACCCGCTTCACCAGCGCGGCATCCTGCAGCAAGTACCCGAGGTGCGCCGATAGCAGGCCCTTGGAGCCCTTGAGCATCGACTCGAGCCTCATGCGCGGCCTACCGTTCCAGGCTTTCCAGCAGGAGATGGGGTTCCAGAGCTTGTAGTCGAGCTCTGCGTAGCCCGCCACGATGACGCGGCCGAAGGGGGCCACCACGGCATCACAAGCCGTGAATACGTCGCCCCCCACAGTCTCCAGGACCACGTCGACGCCGGCAGGCCCCACCGCCTCGGCGAGGCGTCGCGGAAACTCTGAGTCTCCATAGCGGACCGTGACGTCCGCACCGAGCTCGCGCGCCTTTTCCAGCTTCTTGTCCGACCCCGCCAGCGCGATCACTTCACAGCCGAACTTGCTGGCGACCTGTACGGCGGCCGTGCCAAGGCCTCCGGCGGCGGCGGTGACCACTACTCGGTCGGTGGTACGCAGCCTCGCCATCTCCATCAGGCAGACCCAGGCCGTCAGGTAGCTCACGCCGAAGGCCGCGTTTTCGTCTAGGGAGAAGCCGGGAACCGCCGGAAAGGCCGCGGCCGAGTCGACCACGATGAGCTCTGCGTAGGAGCCGCACTGTGCGCCGAACAGAACCGGCTCACCGAGCTCGCGTCCCGCCACTCCTCGCCCGAACGCCTCGATGACTCCGGCGCCCTCCATGCCGAGGATGTACGGGCGGTCCGGGGTCCAGCCATACAGTCCCTTCCGCGACAGGACTTCGGCGTAGTTGAGCCCCACGGCCTGGACTCGCACGAGAACCTGACCGTCGCCGGGCGTAGGGTCGGGTACCTGCTCGATACGCAGCACTTCGGGGGGACCGTGCCGACGCAGATGTACAGCTTTCATGCGGCAACTCCTGCGGGGGTGCGGGTCGGTATCGTACCACCCGTTCGCGCAGGCAGAAACGACGTGAAACCTTTTCGGCCGTGCGTACGTCTCTCTACTATCGGTCGGCAAGGTCGTGGTCCTACACGCGTTGGCGCGCGGCCATCGCTACGGGTTCGATCTCATGGAGCAGACCGGGCTCACCAGCGGGACCGTCTACCCTGCGCTCGAGCGGCTCGAGAGCGCCGGGTTGGCCCGCTCGCGATGGGAGGATGCCGCGGTCGCCCACCAGGAGAAGCGGCCGCCACGACGCTACTTCGAGATCACGGAGGACGGAAAGCGTCAACTGATCGAAAGCCTGGGGCGCTACAAGGCGCTCGCGCCGGTCACCATCGACGGCGTGGCGCACCCCCGTGCGGTGAAACCGGCATGAGCAACAGAGTGCCCTTATCCGTCCGCTCGGTGATCCGGCTGGACCCTGTGGACGCGCTGCGCACCGACTAGGCCGGGGCAGATCCCCTCACACCTCCACGCCGACAATGCTCATGTGAACGATCCGTCGCCTCGAACGCGTATCCGAATCGATGAGCACGATCTGCTGCCAGGTCCCCAGGGGCACGCGTCCGTCGACGATTGGAAGCGCCAGGGACGGGCCCACCAGGGACGCCCGCACGTGACTGTGTCCGTTGTCGTCGTGCCACGTCTCCTCGTGCTCGTAGCGAGCGTCCTTGGGGGCGATACCCTCGAGCGCCGCCGAGATGTCGTGGTTCACGAGGCCGGGTTCGAACTCGAGCGTGGTGAGGGCTGCTGTGGAGCCCTCCACGAGCAGTGCCGCCTGCCCGCGGGTTACGCCCGATTCAGTCACGGCGGCCCCGACCTGACCGGTCAGGTCGACGATGTGGTCGTGGCCCCGCGTGCTGCATTCGATGGTTCGGTGTTCAACGATCATCGCACGTCTCCCTCGAAGTTGTAACAAAGCCTCCCTCCCGCTTGTCTCTGGCACTGAGCGCGCCACACATTGCGCCCCTCCCGCCGAAGAGGCGGCTGTCATTTCATCGGATGAAAATGCATGCGACTTCAGGCGTGGACGATCGCGGTGTTGGCTTTGGCCCTCATGACTCCGGGTCTGGAAGCACAATTGACCCAGCCGCTTGGCGACATGATGGACGACTTCCGCTGGCGGCAGATCGGGCCCACCAACAGGGGTGGCCGGGTGACCGATGTCGAAGGGCTGCCGAGCCCCTCCAAGACGTTCTATGTCGCGGGTGCCGGAAGCGGGATCTGGAAGACCACCAACAACGGCACCACGTTCAAACAGGTTTGGGACCAGACGCGCGTGATCTCCATGGGCGACCTCGCGATCTCGCCGTCCGACCACGACATCATCTGGGCCGGTACGGGCGAAGAGGACTCCCGCAACTCGATTTCGCCCGGTGGCGGCATCTTCAAGTCGACCGACGCCGGTGAGTCCTGGCAGCTCATGGGGCTCGAAGAAACCCAGGTAATCGCGCGCATCATCGTGCATCCGACGAACCCGGACATCGTCTACGTAGCGGCGTTGGGCCATATCTGGGACTCGAACCCCGAGCGCGGCCTCTACCGCACCAGCGACGGGGGGGAGAGCTGGGACCTGGTGAAGTTCATCAGCGACGAGGCGGGCTTCGTCGATCTCATCATGCATCCCGAAAATCCCGACGTGCTGTGGGCGGCTGCCTGGCAGCGCGTGCGCGGCCCGTATTTCCTCCAGTCCGGCGGACCTGGATCGGGCCTGTGGAAGACGGTCGACGGCGGCGACAGTTGGACAGAGGTCGAGGGTGACGGTTTCCCGACCAGCGAGAAGGGGCGCATCGGCCTCGCGATCAGTCAGAGCACGCCGAACGTCATGTACGCGCTGGTCGAGGCCCGCGGGGAAGGCGAGTCGACGGGCTTCGCCGGCAACGGTCTCTATCGCTCCGAGGACGGTGGCGAGTCTTGGCAGAAGATGAACGACGTCAACACGCGCCCGTTCTACTACTCGCAGGTGAGGGTCGACCCCCTGGACCCGGATCGCGTCTACTTTTCGTCCACTCCGGTTCAGGTTTCCACCGACGGCGGGGAGACCTACGGCACGACGACCAACCAGGTCCACGTGGATCATCACGCGATGTGGATCGATCCCAACGATCCCGACCGCATCGTGACCGGCAACGACGGTGGCGTTGCGATCACCTACGACAAGGGCGGAAACTGGTCTTATCTGAACCACGTAACGATGGGCCAGTTCTACGACATCAGCGTGAACATGGACGTGCCCTACCGCGTTTGTGGCGGGCTTCAGGACAACGGCACCTGGTGCGGACCGAGTCGTCTCTCGAACGGTCAGATCAGTGCGTACCACTGGGCGTCCATCGGCGGCGGTGACGGCTTCGTCAGCGCCCAGGACCCGGTGGATCCCAACATCGTATGGTCCGAGTCCCAGGGCGGAAACATGGGCCGGTCGAACCTCGCGACCGGGGAGCGACAGTCGCTACAGAGGCCCCAGTGGCGCTCGCTGTGGCTGACCAGGCAGGACAGCATTCTCGCGCTCATGGAAGACGATGGCCTCTTGGAAGATCATCCTCGAGTCCTGGCGCTGCGCCAGCGCGCGAGCGCGGACTCTGTGGCGTATATCATGCGCTGGAATTGGAACACGCCCTTCCTGCAGAGCGCGCACGATCGCGACCATTTCTATGCAGCCGGTAGCTCCGTCGTGAAGAGCACCGACGGGGGCCTGACGCTCGTCCCGATCTCCCCCGACTTGAGCTATGCGGATCCGGAGAAGATCAGGGTCAGCTCCCAGACGACGGGTGGCCTCACCCCGGACGTCACGGGCGCCGAGACCTATGCGACGATCGTCGCGCTCGACGAGTCACCGCTCCAGCAGGGTCGCCTCTACGCAGGCACCGACGACGGCCGCGTTTGGATGACCGAGGACGACGGCGGCAGCTGGACCGAGCTCACAGAGAACTTCGACGGCGTCCCGCCGGGCAGCTACGTCAGTCGGGTGAAGGCGTCGAATCACGATCCGCGCCGCGTCTACGTGACTTTCGACGGACATCGCACCAACGACTTCACGCCGTACGTGCAAGTGAGCGACGACAACGGCGGGTCGTTCCGTTCGATCAGTTCAGACCTTCCAACGGGCTCCGTCGACTTCGCGCACGTGGTCGAAGAAGATCCGATCAACCCCGACCTGTTGTTCGTCGGCACCGACGTGGGAGCCTACGTCTCGACGGATCGTGGTGGAAGTTGGCAGCGCTTCATGACGGGTCTCCCCGCTGTGCCCGTTCACGACCTCGAGGTGCATCCGCGCGACAGGGAGCTGGTCGCCGGCACGCACGGTCGATCGATCTGGATCGTGGACATCGCGTCGCTGCAGCACCTGAGCGACGCCGTGCTCGCGGACGGCGCGCTCTTTGCGCCCAAGCCGGCATTCCAGTTCGGCTATCCGGCGCGCGGCGGTGAGTCGGTCGGTCAGCAGTTCTGGCAGCGGCCGACCCCCGGCGGCAACGCCGAGGTCACGTATTACCTCACGGACGAACTGGCAGAAGCGGTGCGATCCGCGGGCCGCGGAGGCGCACGCGTGGGCGGGGGTGGCGGTGCCGCCCGAGGAGGCGGAGCGGGGCGCGCTGGCCGGGGCCAGGGCCGCGGCGGTTTCGGCGGTGGGGCGCAGGTCACCATCACCGTGACGGGGCCCGACGGAGAGGTATTCAGCAGCATTCGCGGCCCGGCGAACGCTGGCCTCAACCGGGTGAGCTGGAACATGCGCGGAGAAGCTCCGCCCGCGGCCGAACCGTCACGCTACGAGCAGCGCGAGCAGGAGACGCGGCGCGAACGGGCGTTGGTGGTTCAGGACTCGCTGCTCGCCGAGGGTTGGGACGAAGCGACGCTGACCCCCATCATCCAGCGCTTCACCGGCGAGGGCACGGGCTTCCCCGGTGGTCGCGGTCGAGGCTTCGGCGGCGGCCGAGGCGGCTTCGGCGGTGATCCCGAAGCATTCCGGGACCGTCCGGGCGAATCGGCAGCCGGCGGTGGTCGCGGTGGCCGGGGTGGTTTCGGCCAGATGCGGCAGTTGGCCGAGCTGATCGCACCTGGCGGGGACATGCAGAGCCTGTTCCGTCGGTTCGGGGGAGCGGGTGGCGGAGCTCCGCTCGCGGAACCGGGCAGCTACACGCTCACGATGACCATCGGCGACGAGTCCTTCACGCAGCAGCTCGACGTCGGTCGTGTCGGCGAAGTCACGGGCGGTAACTCGCCGTTCGAGGTCGAGGCGCGCGGCGACGAACTGCTGGACTGGTACGCGCGGTGGATGGCGGAGGGTCGCCGTCGTTAGCGTCTCGGATCGCGACCGGACCGTCATTTATCTGTCGGTTCTGCTAGCGCTGTTCCTGGCCGCGATCGATCAGACCATCGTGGCGACCGCCTTGCCACGCATGGTGGAGGACCTCGAGGGCGTGGAGCGGTACGCCTGGGTCGCGACGGCGTAC
>JAYZBT010000070.1:0-17081 GCA_036338615.1 Gemmatimonadota bacterium | reverse complement strand
GACCGCGAGATCGACTTCGTGCTGCTGCAACCATCCGACCGATTCGAGGTGCTGGGCCAGCGAGTGATCGACGCACCCGTTGCCTCAGATCATCGACCCGTCTTGGTCGACCTCATCATGCGGAACTGAGGGTCCAACGGGGGAAGGCAGATTGGGAGACTATTCACAGGGGCTGAGTTCTACGACCTCCTCTACTCCGGCCAGAAGGACTATGGTACGGAGGTCGGCTGGGCTCACCGTAGAGAGGTTGCCGAAGCTGGTGCGGACTCGGGGGGGATCTACGTCGGGAGAGGGGCTCGCGACCCTCTTTAGAACGATCTTGCGAGCTTGAGGTAGCCCTCGTCGAGTTGCCAGAGGGATAGACCTGTGGCCTCGACGTTAAAGTCGAGCACCCACTGGTTGTCCCGTAGCCAGAGATCAGCGCGATTGAGCTCACCAATGAGCTGGTCCGGCAGCAGATGCGGTCGACCAGGACGGTGCCCAGATTGGGTACCCAGAGGCTCGCCCGAGAACACATCCGTATTTTCCAGGAGGACTCGCCCGATGAACCGATCGCTCCCAACCCTTCTCGCGGCCGTGGCGATGCTGTCGTACTCGTCCGAGGAGGCGCCCGACCCCGAAGTGGCATCGCCCACGTTCCGCACCATAGGAAGCATCGAGCGCATCGATCCTGCGATCGACGCGATCGTCCCGGCGGGCGCGGTGCTCGAGGTGCTCGCCGAGGGTCACGAGTGGACCGAGGGGCCCGTGTGGGTGCCCGCGATGCAAGCGGTTCTGTATTCGGACATCCCGAACAACGCGATCTATCGGTGGAGCGAAGCGGAAGGAGGCTCGATCTGGCTGCAGCCCTCAGGCTACACGGGTGAGGTACCGCGTGGGGGTGAGAGCGGATCCAACGGCCTCTTGCTGGACGGCGAGGGTAGACTCGTGCTGGCCATGCATGGTGATCGACGTATCGCGAGGATGGATGCTCCCTTGAACGCACCCGAGCCGAACTTCGAGACGCTCGTCGGGGACTTCGAGGGCAGGCGCTTCAACTCTCCGAACGACGTCGCGCTAGGCAGTAACGGCGACCTCTACTTCACCGACCCGCCCTATGGCTTGGAGGAGGGCGTCGATGATCCCGCGAAAGAGCTCGATACCCAGGGCGTGTATCGACTTTCCGGAGACGGCACGGTGGAGCTGCTCGTCGATGACCTGTCTCGCCCCAACGGCATCGCGTTCTCCCCGAGCCAGGAAGTCCTTTACGTGGCCAACTCGGATGGGGGGCAGCCCGTGATCATGGCGTACGACGTCGAGTCCGACGGGAGCCTGGGGAGCGGTCGGATCTTCTTCGAATCGTGGGGCGACGGCATGGCGGTGGATCAGCAGGGCAACGTCTACGTCTCAGGCCCCGACGAAGGAGTCCTCATCATCGCAGCGGACGGCACCCATCTGGGGTCGCTCAAAACCACGCAGAGAACCTCGAACTGCACCTTTGGCGACGACGGCTCCACTCTGTACATCACGTCGGATATGCACTTGTTGCGGGTCCGACTCGCCGTGAAGGGTTTGGGCTTCTGAGAACGGAAGCCTACTGATCGGCGGCTGACGCAAGCTAGCTGATGCGAGCCCCGAGGGGGCGCCTTCGAATGTGCAACACCCTACTACCCCTCGTCGATGTCGACATCCGGCTCTGCGCTCTCGGGCGCAGCGGTCAGGCGGTGGGCTATCCCTGCCATCTGCAACTGCCTGGTCGCGGCCCATTTGGAGAGCCTGACCCGGTTCCCGGCGTACACTAGCGCGCCCACTGTGGCGAAGAACCCAGCCGCCACGGGCGCGAAGAAGGGCGAAAAAGTCACGGGGTCCAGCACGGTGCCCAGCAGCAACATTGCGGGCGCGAGTCCCATGAAGACCGCGCCCGTCGCCAAGGCTGCGGCCGCATCTCCCTTTTGCGTCTTGAGTCGGAGCTGCTGCCCCGACTCCGTGGGTTCGAGCAGCGCCTGAAGGTTTCCGTTGGTCCATTGCCGAAACGGCCCCTCTTCGCTCAGATGTCCCCGCGCGTCGAACGTCTCCCTCAGGTCGACCACCAGACGAGCCCACTCGGCGTCGGTCAGAGTCCGGTCCAGGTTGGCGGTCTGGCCGACGCCGATCGTCGTCCAGAGGAATTCACGCTGGGGAGAAGAAGCGACCTCGCGGATGTTGATCCGCGCCGCGGCTCGGCTGATCAGAGCAGGGGAGATACCGACGTCGCGCCCGATGTCCTCGAGTTCGGAGAGGGTCAACCCAGTGCCTGGCGAATGCGAAGGCTTGTTGCTCTGCTGGGCCTCGGTCGCTTCGTCGAGGATTCGAGCGATCTCTTCCTCCGAGTACCGGCGTTCGAAACTCATGGGTGTGCGTGCCTCTCCTGGATCATGTCGGGCCTGCCAGGGGTCGGCATGGCCCCTCCATTAGCAATGACTACGACTGAGATTCTTCCAATCATCAATCAATGGGCGATAAACAACGCGAAAGTACCGACTCCGCCCCAATCCACTCGAGGCTCCCCGGGGCTAGCCCGTGATACCGTGTCCACATCCCGCTCGCTTCATGAGCGGTGCGCCGCAGGCGTTTGAGGTGCGACGGCCACGCCCTCACGCGCTACGTACGTTCTGCGTGCCACGCCAGATTCGCCAGATGTGACGAGATTCGCCGAAGGTTCCGTCCCTGCGGATGCCGAGTCCTACTGGCGCCCGCCCACGTCCACGAACGCGAGCGCATACCAGCTGTTCATGGGGATAATAAGCCGTTCGCGCGTGGGGTCGTAGCACATCGAAGCGGCGCTCGGGATTCCGGAGGCGATCAGTTCCGGCGCCCGACCAGGGCGGATTCTCGCGACCGTGCCCACCCCGACGCTGCTGACGTACTTCGTGCCATCCTCGAGAATCACGAGACCGTCGTTCCGCGTATCCAACGACTGTTCGGTCATGAGCAGCTCGCCTTCGGTGCTGAAGGTCAGAATATCCGGGCTGCCCACGTTGATCACCACAATGTTGCCATCAGGGTCGAACGCGACGCCGTTCGGTCTGCTCAGCGGAGGACCGTCGATGAACACCGCACTGCGGCCGTCCGGCGTGAGCCGGTAGATGCGCTGAGGCACCGAGCCGTCCGCGCTTCCCGTCTGGCTCATGTAGACGGTTCCGTCTTCGGTGGCCTCCAGGTCGTTGAAGCTGATCGCGCCCTCGATCACCGCGCTCCCGCGCGGCTCTCCGGTGGCCATGTCGAACCAGCGCACGACGTTGCGGTCCGCGAGGTACAAGAGGCCACCGACAATGTCGCTTCCCAGCGGGTGATTGAGGGTCAGGCCGTTTCTATCGACTCCGATCCACTTCAGCGTGTGCACCGTGCCGTCCGGGTTGATGAGCGACACGTAGCCGTCGTTCTCGGTACCGTCACCGCGCTCTCCGGCGCTCGGCGCGACGTACAGATCGCTCACCGGATCGTAGGAACAGCTCTCGGTGAAGTGGAAACTCCCGAACACGCGCGTGTTCGGCATGAGGTCCAGCGGCTCGCCTGCTCGAAAGGGTTGCTGAGCCCCGAGCTGGCAGACGAAGCCCAAGGCGGCGGCGATGGGTAGTACGGCCCTGATCGAGTGCATGGTCGGTCTCCAGGTTGGCGGTCGCCGCATCATACGGAAAAATCCAGTAGGGCGCCCCGGCCGTTCGACTTGCGGCTGATGTTCCAGCCGGACATCGTCCCCTAGGGACCCCTCGTTCGAGGCGGGGCCGTGGGCGGAGGAGGCAGCCAACCACTCAGGAGCTGTAGGAGGCCCGGGATGACCATAGAAGTTGAAGACCTCGTCGAACAGTTCGAGCAGCGCAGACTCACCCGTCGCGAACTCGTAGCGGCGTTGACGACGCTGTTTCTGGCTGCCGGCAGCGAGGCGTCCGCGCAGGCTCCTCGCGTCGTCGAGGCACAAACGCTCAATCACGCGTCTCTGTCGGTATCGGACGTAGAGCGGTCGGCGGAATTCTACCAACGAGTCTTGGGGCTCGAAGTGGTGAGCCGCCCAGGGAACGGAGGCATCAACCTGGGGCTCGGTTCGAGTTTTCTCGGGCTCTACGCATTGCCGGATCCAGGGCGCGTACACCACGTCTGTCTCGGCGTCGATGATTTCGACGCCGACCGCGTGGCGGAAGCGTTGAGGGAAGTCGGCGTGCAGGCGTCCATCGACCGGAACCCTCGCAATCGGACGAGCGGGGGTGATCAGCTCTATTTTCCGGATCCCGACGGGACGCTCATGCAACTCGGCCAGAACGGATATCAGGGCTAGGCCAAGGGTAGGCCAATCGATGAAAATCGTCTGCATCGCTCTCTTTGCAGGCCTCTGCGGCGTGCGTCCGCTCGCGAGCCAGCAAGGCCCCGATCAGTACCAGATCCGCTCTCTCTGATCCGCGCCATCACCTGGCGGTGGCGATGGACGAGGAGCAGATCGTGGGCTTCGCTTCCGCCGTTCACTACGTGCATCCCGACAAGCCGCCGGAGCTCTGGATCAACGAGATGGGTGTTGCGCCTACGCATCGCAGGAGGGGGCTCGGAAGCCTGCTGCTGCGCGCGCTCTTTACGAGGGCTCAGGAGCTCGGATGTCGTGAAGCATGGGTGCTCACCGAGCGGGGAAATGGCGCCGCGACGAGTTTGTATTCATCCGTGGGCGGGGTCGAGCCCACCGACGAGACGGTCATGTTCTCATTCGATCTCGACGACCCCGAGGTACGCGGGCGGACTGGGGGTGCCACTCAGCCATGATGCAGCTTCCCAAGCGGCGCGGCAGGAGATTCGGCTTGCTCGCGCTCGCGGCCTTTTTCGTGATCGCGGGTGCCAACCATTTTCTGGACCCCGGCTTCTATGTGGCGATGATGCCACCCTACCTTGGCTTGCACCTCGAGATCGTCTATGTGAGCGGATTGTTCGAGATCCTCGGAGGGGTGGGCGTCTTGGTTCCGCGCGTCCGCTCGATGGCGGGCTGGGGACTCGTACTCCTCCTGCTGGCCGTCTTCCCGGCCAACCTTCACATGGCCCTGAATCCCGAGCTGTTCCCCGACCTCCCGGCTTTCGCCCTCTACGCCCGGCTACCGTTTCAGGCGCTTTTCGTGGCCTGGGCGTGCTGGGCGACTCGGCCCGAAGCGCCACCTGGCTGAGATGTCGCACGAGCCGTGGAAGGCCGACAGGGAACTGAGCGACCTGGGCGTCAGAGGCGCCCTGAGTGAGCAATTTCCAGAGCTCGCGCTGGAAGCGATCGAATACCTGGGCTCGGGTTGGGACTACGACGCCTATCTGATCGATCACCGGCTGGTGGTGCGCTTTCCACGGCGCGAGGAGGTCGCGCGGCGACTGGATCGCGAGGAGGCCATCCTCAGATTCGTGCGTTCATCGATCGGCGACGAGACGCGTGTGCCGGAGATCATCGTGAGGGGGCAGGCGAGCACACACTTCCCGTACCAGTTCTTCGGGCACGCGATGATTCCCGGAGTCGAAGCCGACGATCCCGATGTGCACTCGTCGGCGGAGCTCGCGACCGACCTGGGCGTAGCGCTGAGTCGGATTCATTCGATCGCTCCGGACTCGGCGGGTGCGATCGGCATCGGTCTCGAAGAAGAGGGGTGCGAGACCCGTTTCCTCGAGACACTCGAGCGCATTGAAATGGCGCCCGGAGTCCGGGACCTGGTGCCAGAGCCGCTCGAATGGATCGAGTCACGGCCGAGTATGCCTCGCGAGTACGCCGGGCCGGCCCGCTTCATCCACAATGATCTCTGCTCGGAGCACATACTCGTCGACCGCGGTTCGGGTCGACTCACGGGAATCATCGACTGGAGTGATGCGGCGCTCGGGGACCCCGCGCTCGACTTCGTAGGGTTGGTATTCCTCGGCGCTCCGGCTTTCGTCGAGTCGGCGCTCAGCGTCTATCGGCCCTCACTGGACGAAGGTTTTCGGGAGCGATTGCTCTTTCTGGCGAGGACGCTCTCGGTGAAGTGGCTCGCAGACGCAATCAGGCGGGAGCGCGGTGACGTGGAGTCACATCGGGTTTGGGTTCTCAACTCGTTCGCTCGCTGAGCTGGTAGCCATTGCTCAAGATCCCCGGCGTCCCCTTGCGGTGTCTGCCCAAGCGACCAAGTGTGCGGCGAGAGCGGAACCATGCGCTCCGTAGAGCGGATCTTGAAGAGGGTAGAATCGTGATCAAAAGCAACGTGGCTCGTGTGTCGATCCTGGTGACACTGCTTCTCTCGGTGGCCACGAGTGCTTCGGCTCAAGAGAAGGTGCACACCGTGGACTTCTACAGTCCCGCGGTGGAACGGACGATGAAGTACAACATCGTTCTGCCCGAGGGATACGAGGCCTCGACCGCCGAGTATCCGGTGCTCTATCTCCTTCACGGTCTGACCAGCAATTACACGGCCTGGAGTAGGATGGGCACGGCGTTGTACGCAGGGCTCGCGGGGGATCTGATCATCGTCATGCCCGACGCCGGGAATTCCTGGTATGTCAATTGGGCGGACAACGATCAAGGTCAGCGCAACGACTGGGAGGACCACATCGTCCAGGACGTGATCGGACACGTGGACGAGAACTACCGGACCATCGAGCGGCGCGAGGGTCGGGCGATCAGCGGGCTCTCCATGGGTGGGTATGGCGGACTCACGATGGGCCTTCGCCACCCCGAGCTCTTCGTCTCGATCGGCAGCACGAGCGGTGCTCTCTCCTACGCCCGCAGCTCGGCCACCCGAGCGAGGGGGGAAATCCCCGCGCGAAGGGTTCAAGAGCGCACGCCGGAAGAGCAGGCAGAGCGGGCGGCTCGTCTGGCTCGACCCAACCCCCGCATCGGCATCGACGGATTCAGCAGTCAAACGGAGCGCTCGCCGGCCGGCCAGGCCTTCGCCACGCCCGCCGACGCCGACGCCTACGACCCCTACAAGCTGGTGCTCCAGGTACCCCACGAGGATCTCCCGCACATCTACCTCGACTCGGGTACCGAAGACGGTCTCATCCGCGACGCGCGGGCATTCGCCCAGATCTTGTTCGAGAACGACATACCCTTCGACTTCATGCAGATGCCCGGCCGGCACAACGGGGACTATTGGGTCCAGTCGCTGGGTCACATCGTCGCGATCCAGTACGAGGTCATGCGCCGCGCGTTGGGCGAGAGGCCGGTTCGCAACTAACGGGGTGACCCGAGGGGGTATCGGGAGCGTGGAAGGTGGATAACCTGCGCTCTGTCGTTCGGCTCGCTGAGGTGGACGTGCCGGAAGTGGTGGACGTGCTCTGCGAGTCCTTCCTCGACTATCCGGTCATGCGCTTCGTGCTGGGTGCAGACCCGGAGGTCTACGAGCGTCGACTCACTACGCTCATCCACTACTTCGTGATGGCACGGATCCTTCGTGGAGAAGCGATTCTCGGGGTCGCGGATTCCGGCGGGCTCAGCGGAGTAGCGCTCGTGTCGCGCCCGGCCGGGCCGGGGGATCCTCCGGCATTGAGCGGTCTACGCGAGAGCACATGGGTCGAGCTCGGCGTTTCGGCGCGCACGAGGTACGAATCGTTCGAAGCCGTCTGTGCTCGGTCCGAGGTCGCGATGCCACACATCTTTCTCGACATGATCGGTGTACGGCGTGCCGCGCAGGGTGCGGGGCTGGGCGGCAGGCTCATGCAGCGCGTTCACGCCATCTCCTTCGCCGACCCCGATTCAGGAGGTGTGAAGCTCACAACAGAGATCGAGGCGAACGTCTCCCTCTATCAGCACTTCGGCTACGAGGTCGTCGGCCGAGCCATATTCGCGCCCGGCATGACGACCTGGAGTCTCTTTCGACCGGACCCGGATCAGTAGTAGCCCTACCCTTGCATCACTCGCCCGTGCAAGGCCTCTACCGTACGCCAAGCCGATTGGATCGCGCCCTCGAGCCACGCGGGACGAGCGCTTGCGCCGGCGGACCCGAGGTACACACGGCCGTCCGGCTTGCTGAGCTGCTCGAGCAGGTCAGGCCTCGGCGTTCTCCCGTACGCGCCTAAGCTGAAGGGGACTTTCTCCCACCACACACTGTAGGCGGTCTCGAACTCCTCTCTCATCTGCGGATGCACTTTGCTCGCCTGGGTGAGCACGTGTTCGACCCGATCTCGTATGGGCATGTCCGACAGACCAGCCCGTGCACCGTTGCCGTAGTACCCCAACAGGACGCCCTTGTCAGTGAAGTAGTCGTTCGAGGGATAGGAGAACTCGCCCAACTCCAGGCTTCCGCTCCAGAGATGGCCCCCGAAGATGCCGTCGTCCTCCTCCCAGAAGCGCCGCTTCATTTGCACGCCCATTTTGGCGCTGTTGCTGTGGCCGGTATTGCTCACTGCCTCCGCCATCTCCGACGACAAATTGACCTCGATGCCCTTGAGCACCGCCATCGGTAGGCAGCAAACACAGAAGTCCGCGTTCTCCTCGCGTTCCTGCCCGGTCCTGGTATCTCTGTAGACCACGCGGACGCCGTCTTCCAACTGTCGGATCGACCGAACTTCGGCTCCAAAAGTGATGTGGTCGCCCATCGCCCGCTCGAAGGCGAGCGGGATCTGCAGCATGCCTCCGATCGGCTGGAACACGGGGTCTGGGCCGCCCGTCCCGGAGTTCAGGGAGCGCACCCGAGTCCCGAACTCGGATCGGACAAGCGTGCTCAGGTCATAGCGATCGTCCGACCCGCGCAGTTGGGGCGGCCGGTACATGTGATCCTCCGAATCCAGGTATCCGGCTCTGACCAGAAACTCCATCAGGAGCTCTTTGTCTTCGGTCGTGAGCGGGGCGTCGATCTGCCCCTGATCCATCGCTTTAGCCAACAGCTCCGTCGTGGATCCCCACAGGTCCGCCTTGACCTCGCGCAGGCGCACCCGTTGGCCGGACATTCGCCCTAGCGCCAAGTCTTCTTCGTAGAAAAAGTTCGCGTCACTCGCGTTCACGAAAATCTCCACGGGAACGCCAAGCTCCTTGCAGTAGCCCAGCACCCCCTTATCGCGATTCGGAATGCGCCACGCGCCCGCGTTGAAATACTGCCCTTCATCGAAGTCGCAGACCTGAGTCTCGCCACCGATCTCCGTGTGTGTCGCCCCACGACGCACCGTCCAACACAGACCACCCACCGTGTCGCGAGCCTCGAGAACGCGGTAGTCGTAGTCCAATTTGCCCAACTCATAGCCGACGGTCAGGCCGGATATTCCCGCCCCCAGGACGATGACCTTCGTATCGGGGCGTCTCCCCTTCAGGAGCGGTCGATCGCCGGATGGCTGGCCCATCAGGTCCCAAGCCCCCATCGCGCCCATTACCAGAGGCGCGCCACCCACGGCGCCAAATCGTTTCAGGACGTCGCGCCTGGTCATCATACCAGCATCCATTTGTCACTCCCGGCGGCGGTTCCACCCAACTCAGTGGGGCAATGTATCACTCGTTCGCTCGGCCACCATGTGCCGCGTTCATAGGCGATGAGGTGCGTACCCGCCGCGGTCCGTGCACATTGGGAGCGCAGGAGAATCGGGATCCGCGAACGTCGAATCGGTGATCGATCTCGAACGCTTCCAACCCTCGGAGTGGCCGTGCCCTCAAAATGCCTCTCACTGCGCTCAATACCATGCTTGCTGATCGGGACGCTCGTGGCAGCCGCCTGCGCTGAGCCGGAGCCTCCCCCGATGACCGCTTCGACCAGGGCTTCGCTGGACGACGTGCTGCGCGCGTCGGTGGACGCGGGCCATGTGCCCGGCGTCGTGGCCATGGTGGTCGACCGTGACAGCGTTCTCTACCGCGGCGCGTCAGGCGTCATGGACGCGACGGGCGCCGAGAGCATGCGGACGGACGCGATCTTCCGAATCGCCTCGATGACCAAGCCGATTACCTCCGTCGGCATCATGATGCTGAAGGAGGAGGGGCTGCTCGATCTGGACGACCCAGCGTCGGACTACCTGCCGCTACTCGCAGGTCGAGAAGTGCTGGTCAGTGTCGATTCCGCAACCTCGACGGTCCGCACCCGACCGGCGTCGCGCCCCATCTCGATCCGGGACTTGCTCCGACACACGTCGGGGATCGGATACGGATTCTCCAGCCACGAAGCGTCCCAGTTGTCGTCCGCGGGTATCGTGGCGCGGGAGCAGCCGATTCTCCACGACCCCGGGGCGCGCTGGACCTACGGCATGGGAACCGCCTTCCTCGGATGGATCATCGAAGGGGTTTCTGGGCAGGCGCTTCCCGATTTCTTCGAGTCACGGATCCTCGGGCCGCTGGGCATGGACGACACGGCGTTCAAGCTCGCCGAGCCGAACCGCTCCCGACTCGTTGCCAGCTACCGTCGCGTGAACGGAGTTCTCGAAGGTCGACCCAACGCAGAGGTGTACCGTCCGACGGTTCGTGGAGACGGGGGCCTTCTCTCCACCGCAGACGACTATGCCCGGTTCTTGCAGTTGATCCTGAGGCGCGGCGAGCTCGGTGGCATCAGGCTGATCAGTGAGCAGTCCGTTGCCGAGATGGTGCGCGACCAGCTCGAGGGCATCACGGTGGTCGAACAGCCGAGCGTTGCGCCGAACACCGCCATGGCATTCCCGCTCGGCGCGGGCCAGGACGGCTTCGGGCTCGGTTTCCAGGTCGCCGCGGGAGGTGACACCGGAAGCCGCTCCCCCGGCAGCCTCAGTTGGGCCGGCATCCAGAATACACATTTTTGGATCGACCCGGAGCGTGGGCTCGGGGTCGTGTTGCTGTTGCAGTTCTACCCGTTCTATGATGACGAGGCGATCGACCTGCTGACCGCCTTCGAGCAGACTCTCTACTTGGAGCGGGCGCCGTAGGGCTGGACCGGCAGCCGCGCTAGGAAGAGCTCCCTCCGGCGAATGCGTTTTCGACGCCGTGCAGCGTGGACCCGGTCGCTACTTGGTCGTGGCCCATGGTGGATCCCTGAGCGCCGCGCTTCGCTGCGTGGTTGGCGCCCCTCCTGGCGGCTCGGGTCAGGGGCTCCGGTTTTCCTTGGGCGACACCGGGTATGCGCGACTCTTCTTCACGCCACGGCTCAACAGCTGGGTGTTCCGCGAGCTCCGACATGGCGCGAATCAATGATCCTCCCTCCAAGACAAGAGAACGAACATGAACGCACGCAGCTTTTCCTCGATCGCTTTCGTAGCGGTGCTGACAGCCCTGGCCTCCGATTCGGCGGCCCAGGAAACGCGACGCTACATCAACCCGCGCACCGTGGAGGACAGCACCGCCGGCCCCTTCAGCGGCGCGGTCATGGTTGGGAACACGCTCTATCTGTCGGGCACGATCGGGCTCGATGAGAACCGGCAGGTTCCCGCCTCCGCGGAGCAAGAGGCCCGAAACGTCCTGAACAACGTGCGCAGCACGCTGGAAGCGGCCGGAATGTCGATGGACGACTTGGTTTCGGTGCAGGTCTTCTGCTCCGATGTGGCGCACTACGACGCCTTCAACCGCGTCTACCGAACTTTCTTTGCTGCCGAGTTTCCCGCACGCGCCTTCCTGGGCGCGGGAACCCTCCTCTTCGGCGCGCGATTCGAAGTGCAGGGTATTGCAGCCAGGCGATGAACGCCGTGAGGCATAGTGCCTGGGGATCACCAACCAAGGTAGGCGATGAAGCCCAGGATTCTCCGATTCGTCGAGAACGTGGCTGAGTCCACGACCGCGTGTCTTCTGACGATGGTGCAGGGCAACCTGCTTTCGCTCACGGTGGGGCACTGGCTCATCGCGTCGCGAACGGGCGTGATCGCCGGCGCGGTCGTATCGATCGCGGCTCACGGACTCGGATCGCGAGCAGTCGACGATCGAGCCCGGAACGCTCGATGGTCCGCTCGCGGTCCCCTACGTGCACCGGATGGAGGCGGCGAGCGAGATTCGGAATGCGACGGTGCAAGCGTTCCTGGTCTGGGCGCTCGGGCCGACCGAGCGGGGGTAGGGACTGTTATGGGCGATCCACGTGCTTCCGGTCAGCGGGTGGACTAAGCCTTACATGGCGCTCATCGACCCCTTCCGCACGTGGTTGGTATACCCGGCCCTGCTGCGCCGCATCCACGAAGCGTGGAGCGGCGCGTTTACCGACGAGCCTTCCAGGCCGCGATAATCTCCGCCTCCCGCGCCATCAGTGATCGCTGTCCCGACACCATGTTGCTTCTGCGCTCTTCCGTCACGGCGCTGGAGCGCCACCACTCGTAGATGTCTCTTACACTTTCAGCGAGCGGCGTGTACGTCAGTCCGGCTTCCACCCCCATGCGATTGCTCACCAGTGCGGACCCCTCGTTGTTGTTCACCGGCATGATCCATGGGATCACAAATCCGACCCTGTGTTCCGACAGGAATTCGTAGTCCGGGACCATCACGAAGGAAGCGGCCGAACTGAAGGCGGCGTGCGCTCCATAGACGAACTCATGCATCCCCGTCGCCGAGGCTGGGCCGACCGCGTTGAAGGTGCCCGCCGTCCGGTTTTCGATCAGGCGGATCATCCAGCCGGTCAGGTCCCGGACGTCGATGTATTGTACCGGATCCTCGCCCTTGCCCGGCACCAGGATCTCACCACCTCGGCTCAGACGAACGGGCCAGTACGCGAAGCGGTTGGTCCGGTCTGCCGGGCCCATGATGTACGTTGGGCGAACGGTGATCGAGCGGTCGTCGCCGAAAGCGAGTCGGGCCGCGATCTCGGAATTGGCCTTCATGACTCCGTAACCGTACTCGGATCCCCGGTCACCGTCGAGGCCCTCGGGCACGTCGAGCACGAGCTCGGTTCCCTCCCGGATGTCGGAGCCGAGATAGGGGTAGTACACACCTGTCGATGAGGTATAGAGATAGAGGTCGACGCGATCTCGAAGCAGTTCGGCAGAGGCTCGAGTCCACTCGACCTGCCTGCCTGAGTTGTCGATCACCGCGTCCCAGCTCCGTCCTCTCAGCGCGTCCAGATTGTTCTCGCGGTCTCCAACGAGCTGCTCGACGTCCCTGTAGAGGCCCTGGTGGACCGTGGGCTCGGTCTGCCCCCTCGTGAACGTGGTCACGGAGTGTCCGCGGTTCATCGCATAGGCGATCAGGTGCGGGCCGAGAAAGCTCGTGCCACCCAGAATGAGAATGTTGAGAGGGTGCCGAGGGTTCTTCGATGGCGAGACGGGACTCGGTCGCTGTGCCTGGGCGTACGCCAGCGTCGGGTGTCCGAGCACGGACATCGCGGCTCCGGCCCGGATACTGCTCTGTAGGAAGTCGCGTCTACTCTTCGTCATCTGCGGACCCCTCGCCCGGTTCATTTCGTGGTTCGACTGCAGATCTGAGCCTAGAGTGTCGCGAGCGAAAGGTGCAAGTGCGCAGACCCTTGGCTCTACGGGTTGGCCGCCGCACCCGACGCTTCTTCGGTACACACGGTGTAGATTCAAGGATGGAGAAAGGCATCAGCGATCAGGGACCAAGCGAGTCGAGGCTCCCGCCCAGACGGACGCGCATGTCCGTAGGACTGTTGTTGGCGCTCACCTTGGGTGGGTGTGACTTGTTTGGCGACCCCGGGTTCTGCTCGGTCGAGGCTGATGACGCTGTCGTCCCCCAAACCGACCCCCTCCAGAGGCATACTCTGGCGCTCAGCGCCGTGAGCGGCCTTGCGATCGTCGACAGCGCAGGGCGTCGCCACATTCCAGGTTCCGAGGGCGTCGTTGATTTTTCGTGGAACCGAGACGGATCTGGATTCTTCGTGACCCGCGACGGGGTGTTGGGGTCTCTCCCACTCGAGGGAGGAGCGGTGGCGGAGATCTACTCCGACTGGGTCCAGGCTCGGTTTCCTGCCTTGTCGCCGGACGGACGGACGCTGGCGGTCTCGGTCAACCTGACGGATGACGCGGCCACCGGATGGGAGATCTGGCTGCTCGATGTAGGCGGGGAGAACCCGAGACACGTGGCCGAGGGCTACGATGCGTCCTGGTCGCCAGACGGGACGAAACTCTATTTCGAGCGATTCTACGAAGCCGAGCCACCGGTCCGTCTCGCTGTTCTCGATGTGGCGACAGGCGAGACCACACCCTTTTTGCGAGAATCGGGCCGAGACTTCTCCGTCGAAGTCTCGCCGCAGAGGACATACGCCGCGTTCTCCCGCGGGAATGCCCGCAAGCTGATGCTGTACACCTTCGCCGACAGCGCGCTCGTCGCGTTGACGCGGGGGGGCCACGGCGACCGCCGCCTCTATGATCGCTTCGTGAGTTTCTCGCCCGACGAGGACTACATCGTGTTTTTCCGCCAAGTGGAGTCGTCGACTCACTCCACCTTTCAGATCCTGGGCTGTGACCTCACCACCGGGCGGACGAGAATCATCGAAGAGGGCGATGTGTTGCGGGCGTTGTTCGCTCCCAGTCGAGTCCGAGGATGACTCGGGTGGCTTCGCCATGACCTGGTCCAGGCGGCGCTTCGTGGGGCAAAGCTCCACCGCGGCCGCTGTGGCCGCGGTGTGGGGTTGTGCCCTGGAGGGTCGGGAGGACCGAGCACCGGCGTCCGACACCCCGCTCGGCCCTCGGCGCCTGCTGGCGCAGCCGGGTCCGATGGTGCCCCCCGTGCCGGCGGTCCTGCTGACGGTCAACGGCGCACCGGGTGACCCCGACGAGATCTCCGTGCTCTGGACCTTCGTGGTCAATGGCGACCCGCCGCAAATCGGGGTGAGCGCCGGCAGTGAACACCTCGCACGCCGACTCCTCGAGCAGCATGACGAGTTCGTGCTCAACGTCCCGACCGCCTCCTTGATCGAGGCGTTCGATACGGTGGACATGAATTCGAGCCGGGTGGCGGACAAGTTCGCGCTGTCGGGGCTCACGCGCGGGCGCGCAACGGCCGTGGACGCCCCAACCGTCGAAGAGGCTCCGATTCAGTGCGAGTGTCGGATGCTGACCTCGCTGGAGGTCCCGCCCGTGAGAAAGCTGTTCATCGCCGAGGTGGTCGCCACGACCGTGCTCGAAGGCTCGGTGGATTCTTCGGGACGGCTGCTCGTCCCCAACGTGCCCTTCTTCGGCATGACCGCCGGGAGCGGAGAGCATTACACGATGGGCGAGCGGGTGGGCAACATCGGCATGACCGTCGGTCGGACCGACATCAAGTACTAGAATTCACGAATGGCCTTTCCGTACGACCCCTCGCTGGTCGTGGACTACTTCGACGACTTGGCTGAGGGCGAGTGGGATCGACTCGAGCGAGACCCTGAAGCCGGACTCGGCGACCGGGTCGAGGACCGCTTGCTCATCGATGTCGTAGACATGAGTGCCTTGGACACGGGCACATTCGACGCCGTGGTGTGTTACGGGGGCGTGCTCAGCTACGTGATGGACCGCCGCGGGCAGGGACTCGAGGAGTGCGTCCGGCTCACGAAGCCCGGCGGACTGCTGTTGATGAGCGTGATGTCGCTATGGGGGAGCGTCCACAAGGGGCTCTCATTCGTCATGTCGGTGCCGCGGGAGTCGAACGAGGCAATCATCGCGTCCGGTGACATCACATCTGAAGTGTTACCTGGTCATCGCCATTTCTGCCACGCCTTCCGCGGTACGGAGTTCAGGGCCTTGCTCGAGGAGGCAGGCCCGGCAATCGAAGCCATGTCGGCCTCGACGTGTCTCACCACGGCATGGGGTGATCGGCTCGCTGACATCCGCCCCGATGACGCGCGGTGGGCCGAGCTCCCCGAGATGGAGTTCAAGGCGGATCGCTCGGAGGCCGAGAGTCGGGTCTTTCGGAACATGGCGGATGCGTGTGTCCGGCTCGGCATCCCGCGACCCTTGGCGGACCACTGAAGCAGGCTACACTTGGTGTTCGTTAGGCCGTTGTGGCGTGCAAGCAGTCCATCTCCGGGAGCCCACGAGTGACGCTCGATCCGCAAATCCAGTTCATACTCGATCTCGCTGAGAGGAGCACTCGCCCCCTGCTCGAAAGTCTCGATCCCCCCGCGGCTCGGATACAATACGCGGAGATGGTCGCATCGGTATCGGAGGATCCGCCGGACGGTCTGCTGATCGAGGACGGTACGATCCCCGGTCCCGACAGCGAGTTGGCGACTCGGCTCTACCGCCCGCAGGACCTGGAAGGACCACTCCCGATCCTGATCTTCTTTCACGGTGGCGGCTACGTCATCGGAGACCGGAATACGCACGACATCCCTTGTCGCCGACTGGCTCTGAGCGCGCGGTGTCTCGTGATATCGGTCGACTATCGGCTGTCTCCCGAGCATCCCTTTCCGGCGCCCGTGCATGACGCATGGGCTGCCACACGTTGGGTTGTGGCTCACGCGGCGGAACTCGGTGGGGACCCCGCCCGCGTCGCGGTCGGGGGAGACAGCGCGGGTGGCAACCTCTCCGCCGTAGTGTGTCACCTCGCCAAACGCGAGGGTGGGCCAGAGTTGGCGTATCAGCTGCTGATATACCCCGGTACCGAGCTCACCGGAAGCATGCCCTCGCACAAGACCCTCGGGCAGGGCTATCGACTGACGGCCGAGCTCCTGGACTGGTTCATGAAGCACTACTTCAGCCAGGGCGGAGATCCGCATCAGCTCATCGCTTCGCCGCTCTTCGCCGACGACTTCACGGAGCTTCCCCCGGCCTACATCCTCACCGCGGGATACGACCCCTTGAAGGACGAGGGAGGCGCCTACGCAGACAAGTTGAGCAAAGCGGGCGTCGAAGCCGTACATGTGGAGTACGAGGGGATGATCCACGGGTTCATCACCATGGGTGGGGTCGTGGACGCCGCGACAGAAGCGCTCGAGGCATGCGGGGCGGCGCTTCGGCAGGCGTTCGCGTAGACTCCACCCGCGGCCAGATCTGATTAGAGCAGGAAGATCCGAATCCAGAGGAGACAACTGATCGATACGAGCGATCGCGAAGGAGGTCGGCCTCGAACAGCGATTCGTCGACCAGGCCGCAGCGTCGCTCCTGCTCGATCCGGCAGCGCGGGGTTCCGGGTTGCTCGGAGGCCCGGGCTCGCACCACGTCAGCGCAACGTTCGCCCGCACGCTCACGGCGTCCCAGCGTATCGAGTTGCTCGATGTGATCCGCGGAGTCCTCAGCCATGAGGGGGCGCTGAACGACGTGATGGGCTCCATCGAGTGGAGGACCGTCGG
>JAYZBT010000069.1:0-19758 GCA_036338615.1 Gemmatimonadota bacterium | reverse complement strand
CCTCGCGTTCACGCTACTCGAACCGCGCTCGGACGACGGCTTCGTGGCGTGGGCGATTCTCGATCCGCAGATCGAGCAGGGGCGCTTCCCCGTGTTCAGGGTGCCCGCTCCGGGGATGTAGCTACAGCTCGTCGACTCGCTCGAAGATCTGCACGTTCCGGTCCTCGAGATGTTTGATCACGGAGTCGAAGCACTCGGCGTTTTGGACGTCCGGAGCAGTGAGCGCAGACCATCCGTGTTGAAGGCCTCCAGAGTGCCGAGACCCGCGAAGTCGACCAATTCCACGTCAGAGAGAGCCGGGAGGGTGACTTCAACCCCGTGGCGCCGAATGCGAACCGGCTGCTTGTAGACTTGAATCAGGTCCGCCGGGCTGAATGGGGCCTTGTACTCCCAGGGCCATGTCCGCTCCACCGGCAGCCCGCCCACGAGGCAGGGAACCCCCGCCTCCTTGGCCAATTCGTCCAGGCCGAATGCGTCCTCGCGGAAGAACGAGGTATCGACGACCGGTCGTCTCTCCTGGAGGACACGTTGGACCGTCTCGTAGCCCATGAAGCCCGGCACTGCGCTCACGACGAGGTCCGCGTCCACCACGGCTTTCGACACCGTATCGGGGTCCGATAAGTCTGCCACCACGCCGTCCGCGCCGTGCTCGGTCAGCTGCTCGACCGCGTCCGGGTCCACATCGACGACCAGTACCGACAAGTCGTCCTCTGCAGCCACATCCCGCACGATGGCGTTTCCGACTCGTCCACCGCCCAGTACCACGATCTTCACGGTCGTCCCTCCGCCTGTTTCCGATTTGCCGGACCCGAAATCAGGTCACACCCCATCGTGTGTGCAAAGGGGCATGCTTCGTGCGTCAATCAGGGCGTAGGAACCGAACGGACGGGAGGTGTGCGATGCGAACCGGAAAGCGAGCGAGGTACTGGGAACGAACGGCGTTGGCGGCGCTCGCCGTGCTTCTTTTCAGTGGGCAGGCATTGGAGGCGCAGGGCTGGATCGAATCCCACATACTCCGAGGCGGCTTCGCGGTCGACAAGACGCGGAGTGACGTTCGCATTCGTGTCGAAGGGTCCGTTGGAATCGTCGAGGTGACGGAGTGGTTCTTGAACGACGGCGAAGCGATCGCGGAGGGCGACTACCTGTATCCTCTGCCCGGCGAGGCTGTCTTCCAGGGCTTCTCCCTGTTCCAGGGCGACACCGAACTGAGCGGCGAGATCATGGACGCCGACGAGGCCAGACAGGTCTACGAAGGTATCGTGCGCCGTCGCGGGGATCCGGCCCTCATCGAGCTCGCGGGGCACGGTTTGCTGCGTGCCCGCGTCTTCCCGATTCAGCCCGGGGAAGAGCGGAAGGTCACGCTACGCTATACCCAGGTACTGCCGCGCGCCGGTAACGCCCTGCAGCTGGTATATGCGGGCGCGGTTCAAAGTGCGAACGGTGCGATCACTACCGACTCGCCCGAGGGCCGGCCCCTGCCCGAACCCGTGAACATGTCCTTCGAGATTCACCTGAGCGACGCTGGGCGGTTCCTGAAGCCGTTTTCGCCGACCCACGAGATCGACGTCGATCGCCACGGCTCAGCGATGGTCGTGACGATGGAGAAAGAGGTCCTGGGGCGTTTCTCGGTCTTCCTACCGCTCGCCGGCGACGCAGTGGGGCTCTCCGTGGCGACGCATCGGCCCGTCGGGGAAGACGGCTACTTCATGCTCACGCTTTCCCCGGGCCCGCTCACCGGCGAAACCGCGCCGCGAGACGTGACGGTCGTGCTCGACGTCTCGGGCTCGATGTCGGGTGACAAGATCCACCAGGCGAAGCAAGCGATCCGCCAGCTACTGGCCTCTCTCGACCGCGCGGACCGATTCCGCCTGATCTCCTTCTCGAGCGCCGTTCGTGTTCACAGCGCTGGCTGGCGTGGCGCGACCGGATCGGAGCTCACCCGGGCGAGCGAGTGGGTCGACGGTCTCGTCGCCGACGGCGGCACCGACATCGGGGCCGCCTTGGATGAAGCCTTCCGCGTGCGCAGCCCGGCCGAGCGCCTCCCGATCGTCGTCTTCGTGACCGATGGGCTCCCGTCGGCTGGTGAACGCTCACCCGAGCGACTCGCGGACCGAGCCGAGCAGCAAGCGTATCGCGCGCGCGTCTTCGCCTTCGGCGTGGGACACGACGTCAATACGCACCTTCTCGACCGCCTCGGAGAGGCCGGTCGGGGAAGCACCGATTACATACAGCCCGGGGAAAGCGTGGAGCGTGCGATCGGCTTGCTCTCCGCCAAGATCCGCTACCCCGTGCTGACCGATCTGCAACTCGAAGGCGGCCCGAATCGCCTCGTCGAAGTGTACCCGACACGGATCCCCGACGTCTTCGCCGGGCAGGAGCTCGTGCTTTTCGGACGCTACCAGGGCGAGGGGTTGGGGCAGATCTCGGTGGAGGGCACGCAAGCGGGAAGCACGCTCGAATTCACGACCGAGCTGCGCTTTCCGAGCGCCGCTACGGCCAACTCGTACATCCCCCGTCTTTGGGCGTCGCGCAAGCTCGGTCACCTGGAGCGCCGGCTTTGGACGGAGGGTGAGACCGCCGAGCTCATCGAAGAGATTCGCGGTCTAGCGCTGCGATACGGACTCCCCACGCGCTACACGTCCTATCTTGTGCAGGAACCGAGTCAATACGCCGCGCCGGTGGATCTGAGGTCGGTCGTCAGGGCGCCTGCGTCCGTGGCCGTCGCCCGCGCGATGCCGCGAGTGCGGGCGGACGCAGCAGCAGAAGCAGCACGCGCAGCCGCCGGCGAGGAGGCAGTGCGCCGGGCGTCCCTCGCTCGTGCCCGCCGAGAACTCAACTCGCTGAGTGCGATGACGGTGATGGTCGCAGAGATGGATGTATCGCTCGAGCAGCAGGGGGAGAATACGCGAGCGCTGGCGGGTAGGCTCTTCTGGCTTCGTGACGACGTGTGGACCGACGAGGCTCACACCGAAGACCAGGCAATCATCCGCATCAAGCCGTTCAGCGCGGTGTACTTCGGATTGGTCGCAGCACTTCCGGAGATTGCTCCGGTACTAAAGGAACTCGAACACGTAGTGATCGCGGGGGCCGCAGTGAGTCTGCATGTTACGGATGAGGGTATAGACGAATTGACGAACACGGGGTTGAGTGAACTCGTTCGTCGGTTCCGAGTGGGGGAAGAAGCGCCATGACAATCGACTGGACGGAGGTGTACCGGACCACGTTTCCGGATCTGGTCCGCTTCCTTCACCGCAAGGTGTGGGATCTGGAGCGTGCGCAGGATCTGGCTCAGGAAGCATTCGTTCGAGCGCTGCGACACGAGCCCAAGACTCCCCGAGCATGGCTCTTCCAAGTTGCGTCCAACCTCGCCCGTGACGAGGCGCGCACGGCGATCCGGAGGAAACGGCACCTCACTCTGTTGAAGAGTGAGACCGAGGACCGCCAGAAGTCGATGCCGGACCCGGCGCGCGACCTCGCAGAGCGAGAGCGCATGGGCCAGGTCCGGGACGCGCTCGATTCCTTGAGCGAACGAGATCGTGAGGTTCTGCTCCTGTGGGATGCGGGACAGAGTTATACAGAGATCGCTCGGCAGGCGGGGCTGGCCATAGGCGCGGTGGGTACCACCCTCGCGCGGGCCCGGCGCCGTTTGGCCGATGCGTACCAAGAGAAGGAGCAGGTCGATGTCGCACGTTGACGAAGGCACTTTGCACGCCTACCTGGACGGCGCTCTCGATGAGCTGCCGTTCGGCGACGCGCAGGCGATCCGCGAGCACATCGCCACGTGTCCCGAGTGTTCAGCGCGGCTGGAGGAAGAGCAGCAGATCCGAGAGGACGCGATTACGATCCTTTCGGGTGCACTGCCGCACGTCGAGCTGCCACCGCTCGAGGAGCTGCGCTTGCGGGCGGAGGCGACGAGCCCTCCAAGAGCTTCACGGAGCGGGCGACTGCACCGGATGGGCTGGGCCGCTTCCGTCATGTTGGCGGTCGGTGCGGGCTGGATGCTTCGCGGTGACCAGGTACTTCCGTTCAGCTCGAGCGATGGCTTCAACGTGCCGGCTCAGGTGCCTTCTCTGCCTCCCGCTCCGCCGGTTCGGAGCGAGCGGGACGGGTCGGCCGATGAGCCGTCGGAGAAGGCGGCGAGTCCCGTCGCCGATCGGTCGTCGGCCGCGAGCGTATCGGTTGCCGAGGCGGTCGCGCCTCTCGACGTCCAGGCGCAGTCCCGCCGGCAGATCGGGGACCAGGAACGGCTGGCATTCGCGCCGTCGGCCGCGATCGTGACCGATCCCGCTCGGCGAGTGGGCTTTCAGTTGGTCGCGGCGCGGGAGCCTGTGGCCTTCAGGGATCTTCTCGAGGAGAAGCCGTCGCCACCGGTGTCGCGCGGAGTGGTGGAACTTCCGCAGCGTGAGATCATGGTCGGCGGGATCGAGCCCGTGCTTCCCACGCCCAGCTTGGTGGCTATGCGCTCGTCGAGCGACGGTGGTGTCGCGCCGCAGCGGGACGAGCGCGAGGCGCCTCAGGGGAGGGTCGTGAGCAACGCGAGCCGCTCGCGTGGCTCGGCCTCGTTCGCGAATCGGCGTGCTCCAGAAGGCCGAGACACATGGCAGGACTCGGGCCGGAGAAGGGGCGGTGTCGAAGGGCAGTTGGTGGTCCCTGGCTTCGAGCTGATTTTCATGGAGGCGATCGAGGTGGGTTCCGCGGCTGGAGGCTTGCGGGTGGTCCAGCGGCTCACGCCCGGAGATACGCTCGAGCTCCTTCACTTGCCCGAAGGTGTGCAGCCTTCCGATCTGCCCGCGCTCGGGGATGAGGGTCTCGGACAGTTCGGCATGTCGAGAGACGGCTTGTGGGTCGTTGCTCGTGCTCGCCGTTCTGGGCAGGAGTTGGAAGTCTTGCTGGAGCGTCTGGACAACAACCGGTAAGTTCTGCGGGTCCATCCGCTGACATCTTACCGGCCGCAACATGATGAAGAAGCTTCTGTGCGCCCTTTCAGGGCGCGCCCTGCTGGGGCCCGCACTCCTGGTGATCGCCGTCGCTGTCCCCTCCGCTCTCGCTGGCCAGCAGCAGGGGGTCGAGCAGGCAGCCGCGACGATCACCCCCGACGACTACGCCTGGCGCGTCGGAGTCATCGCACACGACTCGATGCAGGGCCGCAATACGCCGAGCGCCGGCCTGGACAAGACCGCGGAGTGGATCGCCTCCGAGTTCCGACGCATGGGTCTACGCGGTGGGGCCGAGGACGGCGGATTCCTGCAGCACTATCCGCTTCGCACCCTGGTCGTCGACACGGATGCCTCGCGGCTCGAGGGTGGTGGTGTGCGGCTCGCGTTTGGTGAAGACGTGTTGCCCGGGCGCGGGATGACTGCCGGTGAAGCCAGCGGGGGCCTTTCGATCATCTCGGGTTCGCTCGGGCTCGAGGCCGTGCTTACCGAAGACCGGCTGGCCGGGAAGCACGCCGTGCTCGTGCTCGGACAGAACTCGCCGGGTCTGACGCGGGTGACCCTTGCTGCACTCCGGGGCGCGGGAGCCATCTCGGTCAACGTAATGGTCGACGTCGGCGATGAGGAATGGACCTCGGCGGCTTCACGCGCGCTCCGCCTCTCGGTGCAAAAAGGTTGGGGTCAGGCGAGCGCGGGCAGCGGCACGTTCGCTCCGATGCTTCAGGTCCGGCGTGGCTCGTTGGCGCGTCTCGTGGAGGCGCACGGCGTGGACCTGGGTGCGCTCCAGGCCCGCGCGAACGAAGGGGCGAGGATCGACGACGTCGCTGGCCTCGAGCTCTCACTCAGGTTCGCTCGGCACGAAGAGTCGATCACGGCGCCGAATGTGGTCGCGATCCTGGATGGTAGCGACCCCGAGCTGAAGGACGAGTACGTCGTCTTTTCCGGGCATATGGATCACGTGGGTATGGGCAGCCCAGACGCGAACGGAGATTCCATCTTCAACGGGGCCGACGACGATGCCTCGGGTACGATCGCCGTGGTCGAGGTCGCAGAGGCGATGGTCGCGCTGCCGACCCCGCCGAAGCGTTCCATGGTGTTCCTGCTCGTGAGCGGGGAGGAGAAGGGCCTCTGGGGCAGCGAGTGGTTCGCGGACAACCCGACGGTCCCCATCGAGCAACTCGTGGCCGACCTCAATACCGACATGGTCGGTCGCAACTGGACGGATACGATCGTGGCCATTGGAAAAGAGCACTCCGACCTCGGTGAGACCCTCACCCGGGTGAACGGCGAGCACCCCGAACTGCGCATGACGGCCATCGATGACATTTGGCCTGAACAGCGCTTCTACTTCCGGTCCGACCACTACAACTTCGCGCGCAAGGGTGTGCCGATCCTGTTTTTCTTCAATGGCACGCACGACGACTATCATGGTCGTGACGATGAGCCCGACCGCATCGACGCCGAGAAGGCGGCACGAATCGCGAGACTCGTCTTCTACCTCGGCGTCGACATAGGAAATGCCGCCGAGCGACCGAAGTGGAACCCGGAGAGCTACGCCAGAATCGTCTCCGACCGTTCCCCTTAGATTCGGAGAGCAAGCGCTGCCGCGCGCGATGGACGACGGTGGCGAGGGATTCCTCGAACTCATCGAAGCGTGGGACGGCGTCGGCCTCGTGGTCCGGTACGACGAGCAGACAGGCTCCTGGATCTTCATCGCCCTGCACGACGACACGCTTGGTCCCATGGTCGGTGGGTGTCGGATGCGGGTCTACGCCCGCCCGGAGGACGGGCTGCGTGACGCGATGCGCCTCGGGCGAGGCATGACCCACAAGTGGGCGGCGATCAATTTCCCGTTCGGAGGCGCCAAGGCCGTACTCGCGATACCGAAGCCTCTCGTTGGCTCGCAGCGAAGGGGTCTGCTCCACCGCTTCGGGGCGCTGCTCAATTCGCTCGCCGGTGCCTACGGCACCGGCGAAGACCTCGGCACCACGCCGGACGACCTGCGCGCGGTAGCGAGTGTCTCGAAGCACGTGATCGGAATCCATGGTATCGAAGACGCCCCGTCCGACCCTGGCCCGTTTACGGCGTTGGGCGTCTTCGCAGGGATCCGGTCCGCGCTCCGGCATCGGCATGGCAGCGACGACCTGACCGATCGCAGTGTGCTCGTGCAGGGAGTCGGGCACGTCGGCGGGCCGTTGGCGCGAATGATCTCCAAGGCGGGCGGGTCGGTGCTGCTCTGCGACGTGGACGCGGATCTGGCGTTCGAGATTTCGGTGGAGATCGGTGGCAATGTGGTGACTCAGGACAACGTCTACCGGACTCGGTGCGATGTGTATGCGCCTTGCGCCGTGGGTGCGACGCTCAGTCCGGCGACCATCCCGAATCTACGCTGTGACATTATCGCAGGGTCGGCGAACAATCAGCTCGAATCGGTGGCCGATGCGCACGCGCTTGCCGAACGTGGCATTCTCTACGCACCCGACTACGTCGTAAACGCCGGTGGGGCCATGGCGTTCACGCTCATCTACCAGGGAGAACGCCGCGTGGCCGAACTGGAGCGGAGGGTGCGCGGCATCGGAGACGCTCTGGACGAGATTTTCGCGGAGGCGGAAGCCGCCGGGGAATCTCCGCTGGAGGCTGCGCAACGGCGTGTTCAACGCGCATTGCAAAGCGCTGAGAACAGAGGCTGATCATCAGAAATCTGCTCTAGGGCTTTTCTTCTGACTGTCCTCTGAGGAGGACGATCCGCCGGTACAAGAAGTGCCCCGAGGCGGCTTTCGCGGCCCCGGGGCACGGTGACTACTGCCGGACGACTCGACTCAGTTCATCACGTCCGAGCCGGGATAGTGCCGGAACAAGTGGTCGAGGCCCAACGCCCGCAACACCCGGGCTGCCCTAGGGTTGATCGCCCGCACCCAAACGCTTTCGTGCGGCGGTGTCTTGAGTCGAGCCGTGAGAATGAGGGCGAGGTCCGCTACATCAGGCTTGTTGAGCCCGGTAAAGTCGAAGACAATATGATTGCCCGCCCCGGCTACATCATTCCGGTCCTGGAGGTGTTCTTCGCCCTCAAGCAGTTGCAGGCTCCTACTGCCCGATTTGTCCTTGTCGTCCTGTCTCATGGCTGCCTCCCACTGATTCGTCCCCCTCGTCCACCGAGGCGCACGTGCTCTTGAGTTCAAGAGTCGTGCCAACATCGTTCTGTCATCTCGACAGAGTTTCGCGGTCGTATCGGGACCGCCCCATGGCGCGTTGCGCCCCTCTGGCCCGAATCGTGTATCTGAGACAAGATTGAAAGCGGAGCCTTGATTCCCGGGGGAGGACGGCGTGGGCACAATGCGACGTAGCGCGGTGGTTTCTCTTGCTCTGGCGCTGGCCTTCGGCGGGGCCGACGCACAGGAGGTCGACGCACAGGAGGTCGACGTCGCTCAGGAAGCGTATTTCCGAGCGGTCGCGGAGTTCTTCGACGTACCGTCGTCGGAGATCGACATCCTACGCGACTGGCGACTGGCGCCCGAAGAAATCCCGGTCGTCTTGTTCTTTGCGGAGGGAGCAGGCGTTGCGCCCGAGGCTCTGGTGGCCCTCCGTCGCTCAGGGGAGAGTTGGACCGGAATCTCCGATCGGTACGGTGTCGGCGCGGCGGAACTGCACCTTCCGCTGCCCGATCAGGCCGCCGCAGGTCCTCTGGCGACAGTCTATCGACAGTACCGAGACCTCCCCGCCAACCAGTGGCGAGAGATTCGACTCGATTCGGGTGACATCCTGGCCCTGGTCAATGTGCGTCTGCTTTCACAAACTCTTGGCGTATCGCTGACGCAGGTCCTCTCTAGGGCCGGCTCTACCGAGTCGTTTGTACACCTGTACGGCGAGTTAATTCGATAGCTCGGTTCGTCGAGTAAGAGCGCGAGTGCGCCGATACTGGGAGCAACCGAGATCCTCAGGTCCAGTCACCGTTTTGAGGCAGGCCAGCACGTGCGAGTCGAGTACTTACTGACGGCGCGGAGCGTCACCCGAGAGGGGGCCAGGCAGCTTGACGTCTTCTCCGGTCAACACGAGCACCGCTTTGAGGCGCTCGAGGCTCCGCGCGGCATCGCGCACTAGTGAGATCAGGAGGTCGTTGCCGGTCAGCGTGTGCGCGAAGGAACGGAAGTGATACACGCCGTCCTGCTGGGCGGCGATCACATGTTGGATGGCCTTCTTCGAATCTGGGCTTTCGTAGATCATGTCGCCCAGATCAGAGCGCGAGAGCCCCTGTGAGCGCGTCCAGGTGAAGAAGGGGACGCCGAGCCGGTCCGCGACGTGGCAGCACACCCGCGCGGTCCTCCTCCGGAGTGTCCAGGTGGGTCAGTCCGTAGCGCGAGCGGATCAGCAACTCGATGTCGTTGAGTGCGTCCCTAGGCATGCCAGCGCGGCGGCGGCCGCCTCAGCGCCAGGTCACGTCCATCGCGAAGAAGTGATCGAAAACCTCCCGCGTAGGGTGATTCGCCTCATTCGCCTCGGGACTCCGAATGAAGAAGTCCAGTTGTACCTGCGCCGGGTTCACCGCGCCTGCTGCGCCGCCTGCGCCCCCACGCACCGCGAGCGTCTCTCGATCACGCATGCCTTGGGTGACCATGAAGTGGATCTGGTACTCGTCGTGTAGCGGCTCGCCGTCGAGCGTTGCGCTGCCCCAGCCCCATCCGGCTACATAGAGGAGACTCTTCGGCCAGTTCCCGTCGCCGCAGCCAGCGTTTCCATGCTCGTACAAGAATGCGGCGATCCCACCGTCCTGACACGGCGAGAACTGCTCGAAACGATCCAGTTCGACCACATACGTGCCCTCGGGCAGCTCGAGCTCGGCGCGAAACGTGCCGGTATTCGCGCGCTCGTCGACGTCGAACTCGATCGTGCCTCCCACGGGCCTCACGTTGCTGGCGTCGTCACCCATGTGATCCCACGGGGACGCGTCGCCGAGTGTGCCCACCTGGTGGACCCTCGATCCGCTGACGACGAAGTGGCCGTCGTAGTCGCTGTGTTGTTCGGGAGTATAGATCCCGAATTCCGCGCCAGGCTGGTAGCGGGCTCCCGGCTCCTGTTCGGCCTGTGAATCGGGAGCCGTGTCCGCCGGTGGAGCAGAGCAGGCAGAAAACGCCACAGCGAGGGCCGCGCCCAGCGACGGTAGCCCAGCGTGCCTGATGAGACGGAGGGAGCCGAGCTTCAAACGGTTCATGCCGTTACTCCGAGATGGGGGCGCCACCGCGGCGCGACGTGATAATCTTCCCTGGCAGCGAGTACAGGATCTCACCGCCCTCGACCACGAACTCTCCGTTCACCAGGACCTGATGGATTCCCGCCGCGTGCTGATGCGGGTCGAAGAATGTCGCGCGGTCCGCGATCGTCTCCATATCGAAGATGACCAGGTCGGCCCAGTATCCCTCACGGATCTCGCCGCGATCGTTGAGGCCCATGATACGTGCCGGCAGCGACGTCTGCGAGCGGATCGCGGCCTCGATGGACAGTGCGCCGGCCGTGAGCGCGTACTGCCTGATCTTGCGGGGGAAGGTCCCGTAGAAGCGGGGGTGAACCGGGCCGTCCTCGGCAACCGCGATGCGACCGTCCGACGCGGTCGCCACCCAAGGCTGGGCCGCATACGCTTCGACGTCGGTCTCGGACATCGAGAATCCGCGCAAGCGTCCTCCGCCGCGTCGGTCCGGGTCCCCCTCGAGTTGAAGGTCGATCGCCATCTGTACCATGTCGGGCTGACCCCGCAATTCAGCGACCTCCCGCAAGGTCCTGCCGATGAACCGCTCGTCCGGGTAGTCCATGATCATTACGCGGTCGGCGCCGCCTCGGCGGCGGATCTCGTGCGCGATATCTTGGCGGATCATGGCCTCTTTGGCCGCGTCGCCGAGGTTCTCTCGTAGCATCTCGGCCGCCGGACGGCTGTCCTCCCGTGTACGCGCTCGAGGGTCGGCGAGCGCCCAGCCGGGGATCAGCACCGTGTTGCCGTCCGAGCCGCTCGTCGCGTAGGGGTATTGATCCGCGAACACCCTTACGCCCTCGTCGCGCGCCCGCTGAATGAGCTGAATCGCGGAGCCGCTCGAGCCCCAGTAGTGGGCACCTTTGGCCTTGATGTGTGAGGCGACGACACGGGCGCCGGTTCGTCGACCGATCTCGATCGTCTCGATGATGGCGTCCTGGAGCGTCGGTGGCCCGGGCTCGTCCTGGCTCGGCCAGTACCACATCGGGTCGGCGCCTTCTGAGCGCTCGTGAGAGATGTACACGCCGTCGTACGGTACCAGCTCCTCAGCCAGAGCGGCGACCTCGTCGGTGATGCTCCACCGCCCTGGCGCGTACTCGAGTCCGGCGGACATGCCGACCGCGCCCTCGGCCATTGATCGGCGCACCAGCGACTGCATCTCGGCGACCTCTTCCGGTGTCGCAGGCCGTTGGAAGTCATCGCCCATCACCTCCCGTCGCACCGTGCCATGACCCACCATCATCATGACGTTCGGCCCCACGCCCTGGGCTTCCAGGAGCGAGCGCTGGTCGCGGATGGGCCAGGGCGAGCGCCCGTCGTGGTTCACGACCACTGTCGTCACGCCTTGAGATACCACGTTGGGTGCCGCTTTTCGCTCGATCTCGTTCGTACGGATCGTTGCGCCGCCGATGCGCGCGCTACCGTCGTCTGCATGAGAGTGGATGTCGATGAACCCCGGCGACACATACAGCCCCGTCGCGTCCACCACGCGGTCCGCTTGCACGCCTCGGAGGCGGCCGACCGCGACGATCCGGCCGTTCCGCACACCGATGTCGGCGCGGAACCACGGATTGCCGGTGCCGTCCAGTATGCGACCGCCCTGGATGAGCAGGTCGAACGGCCCACGGTCTTGGGCCGAGACCGGTGGTGCGAGCAGGAGGCTGGCCAGGGCCAGGATCACTGCGAGGACAATAGCGAGGGTCCTTGGTTTCATGATGTCCGCACAGGGTTGGATCGTATGAGGATCACGATCGTAGAGGCGGTGTTGTGGGGCGGCAAGAATACGATCCGCGCCGTTCGCCGCGTCCGTGGGCTGACGCAGTCATGGCTCGCCGCGGCGTCCGGTACTTCACAGCCAACGGTGGCCGCCTACGAGGCAGGCCGAAAGAGCCCTACACTGAGCACCCTCCGGCGGCTCGCGGAGTCTGTGGGACTGGAGGTACGAATCGATTTCCACCCCGCGATGACGAGGGAGGAGAGCCGATCCCTCACTCCTGAAGGAGCGCTCCCCAGGGCAACTTTGGCCCCGGGGGATACCGGTACCTGCCGGTGCGGCGCCCGTTGTCGCTATGCGCAACGAATGGGAGTTGGTGCGTGACGGAGCCGGGACCGTTGCGTGACGAAGGAGTGACGCCCTCGTGGAGGCGCTCTACCAACGCCTCGTAGAGGCCGGCCGCCGGGCCCTCTGGCCGCTAAGCCGTTACCTCATCGAACGCTTCACGCACCAGCTCCAGCGCCTTGATCAGCTCGTCTGGGGGGTTGCCGAACCCTATGCGCAGGTAGTGGTCCATGCCGAAGTGGTCCCCAGGTACCACGAGCACGTCCTTTTCGAGTCGCAGCTTTTCGGCGAACTCCGTCGAGTTGATTGCGGCGTCGTAGCGCGCATAGCAGATGGCACCGGCATCCGGTGACTGATAGCTGAAGCGTCCCCTCTGCTCCGCCATCCAGGACTTCAAGACGCCCAGGTTGGCGCGAACGATGCCGCGCGTCCTCTCTATGATGCGCGCTCGCGTATTCGGTTCGAGCGCAACGCAGGCGAGGGCGTCCGACACGTTTGCCGGCGCAATCGTGGTGTAGTCGGTCCGGCCCCACAACTCACCGATCTGGTGCGACGGGCCGACGATCCACCCGAGCCGCAGTCCTGGCAGCCCGTACGCCTTCGAGAGCGAGTTCGTGATCAGCACCCGATCGTGGCAGCCCCAGAAGGAGGGGGTCGCCTCTGCGTTCATATCGACGTTCGTTTCCGCGCCGGCATACACTTCGTCGGCCATGATCCACGCGCCGTGGCGCTCGGTCAGCTCCGCGATCGCGTCCATCGACTCACGGGTCAGGGAGACACCGGTCGGGTTGTTCGGATTGGTGACGAGCACGAAGCGGACTCCTTCCGCCAGCGCCCGCTCGAGCGCTTCGAGATCGGGCTGCCAGCCGTTCTGCTCCAAGAGCTGTACCGGGGACAAGCGGCTTCCGAACGACTCCAGCAGCCCGGGCACCTGGCCGTACGTGGGCAGGATGATCGCCGCTTTGCCCTCGCTCTCGAAGAGGTGCCAGAAACACGTGAAATTCGCTTCGGCTCCTCCTACGGTGACGAGCACGGACGCCGCCGTCGCGCCCGGATATAGGTCTGCGATCAAGTGGCGCAGTCCGTCCGAGCCGTTCGACTGCCCATAACCGAGGCGGATGTCGTCGACGGGCACGTCCACCCCGGCGATCTCGATGAGCTCCCCGACCGTCATGGGGTGCACGCCGCTCTCGGAGAGGTTGTAGTGGACTCGGTGCTCGTAGGTCGACTGGTACCGCTCCATGCGGAAAGGGGTGTAGCGCACGGCTGCTTCTCCTGAAGTGGTATGGTCTCCGGTCCAACAGACTATTCAAGCCGCGGAACGAGGGAAACCGGTGGGTCACCCATCGGGGCGACCCACTGTTAAGATTCCCCCCATGAGAAAGGTTCTGCTCGTGATTCTCGATGGCTGGGGCCATTCTGACTTCGAAGGCGCGGCCGGCGTGGGCAATGCGATCGAACTCGCCTCCGTGCCGCGCTTCCGGGCCATCTACGATGGTTGTCCGCGCACGCGGCTCGCCTGCTCAGGTCGGGACGTCGGTCTGCCGGATGGCCAGATGGGCAACAGCGAGGTCGGACATCTCAACCTTGGCGCGGGCCGTGTCGTACATCAGGCCATTGCACGGGTCGATCGCGCGGTCGAAGACGGGTCTTTGCGCGCGCGCCTCGGACTCGACGCGCTCGTGGAAAGACTGCGGGCCCGGGCCGGTGCCCTGCACATCGCCGGACTGGTGTCGGATGGAGGCGTGCACAGTCATCTGCGCCACTTCGGCGCGGTTATGGATGTGCTGCCCCACGATCTCCCGGTGCGTGTGCATTGCGTGACGGACGGCCGGGATACGTCGCCCACCGGGGGCATCGACTACGTAGGAGAGCTTGATCGGCTTTGCGCCCGTAGCGACGCATGGGCGATCGCCTCCCTCACCGGGAGGTACTGGGCGATGGATCGGGACAAGCGCTGGGAGCGGACCCGGCGCGCGTTCGATCTGATCGTGGGAGGCCAAGCCGAGGCGTGGGCGGACAGCTATGAGTCCCTGCGGCTCAGCTATGAGGAGGGTGTCACCGACGAGTTCGTCGAGCCAACCGGGATCCGGGACGTTGGAGAGGCTGGGGTGGAAGAGCGCGACGCGGTTCTGCTTCTCAACTTTCGGGCGGATCGCATGCGCCAGTTCACGGCGGCGCTCACACGTCCCGACTTCGACGACTTCGAGCGAACACGTGGTCTACCCCTCGATGTCGTCACGCTGACCGAGTATGAAGCGGGCCTGCCGGTGTCCGTGGCGTTTCCAGCCGAGCGCGTGACCGCGTGTCTTTCGGAGGTCCTGGCCCAGGCGGGCCGCAGCCAGCTCAAGGTCGCCGAGACCGAGAAGTACGCGCACGTCACCTACTTCTTCAATGGCGGAGAGGAGGCCCCGTTCGATGGAGAGCGGCGCTCGCTCATTCCCTCGCCCAAGGTCGCGACCTATGACTTACAACCCGAGATGAGCGCCCGTGGCGTTTCCGACGCTGTCTTAGCAGGAGTGCGGTCCGGCGCCTGTGACTTCATCCTCGTGAATTTCGCGAACCCAGACATGGTAGGTCACACGGGCTCGATCCCGGCGGCTACGTCCGCCGTCGAGGCGGTGGACGCGTGTCTCGGAGACCTTTTGGACGCGATCGACCAGAGCCCGCAATGGGTCGCGCTCGTCACTGCCGACCACGGGAACTGCGAGATGATGCTGGACGCGGAAGGCAACGTGCACACCGCCCATACCACCGAGCCCGTCGACTTCGTATTGGTCGATCCGCGCGATCCCGACCGCGGCATCAGCGGACCCGGAACATTGGCCGACGTCGCGCCCACGGTGCTGGACCTGATGCGGATCGCGGTCCCTGCGGAGATGACGGGAGTGAGCTTGCTCACCGAGCGGGGCTGGCAAGGGAAAGACTGATGGACCTCGATACGTTGTTGGGGCGGGCGATTTCGCTCGCCGATGGTGGGGATTGGGGCCCGGCCGCCGACGTCCTACGTGCCAACGTCGTGGACTTTGCGGACGAGGCGTCCGTGCACTGTGCGCTGGGTGTGGCCGAGCGTGAGTTGGGCAACGACGGGGTAGCGTACGAGTGCTTCAAGAAGGCGCTCGCGCTGCAGCCGGAGGATCCCTACGTGCTCGCCACCGCGGGCAATGGCGTCGCGTGGTTCGACGACCCGGACGCGATGGAGGCGCTGAAGAGCGCAGCGATGCTCGCCCCGGACGTGCCACTCACGCGAATGCTGTATGGAGCCTACTTGGCCCGGGAAGGGTTCCACGATTGGGCCGTCGAGCAACTCGAGGCGGCCCGTGAGCTCGACGAAGCCGATCCGCAGATTCGGTATGAGCTCGGTGTCGCCCATGCGCTCTCGGGGAAGACCAGTCGCGCCGCCGATTCACTCGGAGAGGCCGTACAGCTCGAGCCCGGCGACGGGTGGATGAGGATGCTCTACGGACTCGTTCTGCTCGCGGACGACCGACTGGACGAGGCGGCCGTCGAGCTGATCGAGGGAGCCCGATTGAGTCCAGAGGACGTGGAGGGACAGCTGTTGGCGGCGCTGGCCGCCCGTGCGACAGGATTTGACGGAGTCGCGTTCGAAATGCTGGAGCGGGGCCGCATGCGCGCCCTGGAGGGAGACGCCGAGTTGATCGACTCGGCCGAGGAACACATCGACGCCGGTCCTGAAGCTGCGGCGAGCTTCCTCGAGGACGAGGTGCAGAGCGAAGCTCTGCGTGTGCGTCTAATGGAGCGTCCTTGACGGTGGTACTCGCATGAGCCAACCTAGATGAGCCAACCCAGATGAGCCAACTCACGATTCCGGTCGAGCGCCACAGCCTGGACAACGGCCTCAAGATCGTTCTTTCGCAGGATCGTACGGTGCCCGTGGTTGCCGTGAACATCTGGTACGGCGTCGGTTCGCGGAATGAACCGACCGGCCGGACCGGCTTTGCCCACCTCTTCGAGCACATGATGTTCCAGGGCTCTGCCCACGTGCCCAAGAACAAACACTTCGAGCTGATCGAGCGCGCCGGCGGTACGCTGAATGCGTCGACCTGGTACGACCGCACGAACTACTTCGAGACCGTACCCTCGCATGATTTGGCACTGGCGCTCTGGCTCGAGTCCGATCGGATGGGATGGATGGTCGAGGCCATGGACCAAGAAAAGCTGGATAACCAGCGCGACGTGGTGAAGAACGAGAAACGCCAGCGGTACGATAATCAGCCATACGGCGACTGGGACGAGCGGCTACAGGCGTTGGTGTTCCCCCAGGCGCACCCGTATCACCACTCGGTCATCGGGTCGATGGAGGACATCGACGCCGCCACGCTGGACGACGTGTCTTCGTTCTTCCGCACCTTCTATGTGCCGAACAACGCCGTGATCACGATTGCCGGGGACTTCGAGCGAGAGGGGGCGCTCGAGCTCATCCAGCGGTACTTCGGCGAAATCGAGAGAGGTGACGCGATCCCCCCGCTGCCTGGAGACCCAAGCATCGATCCGCTGATCGGAGAGACGGTGCGCGGGCACGTGCTGGCGGAGGTGCCACTACCGCGCGTGATCATGGCCTTCCGCATCCCGCCGTACAGCTCGGACGACTTCGCGGTCGCGGAGGTGGCGCGCGGGCTGCTCGGGATGGGGCGGGCTTCTCGGTTGTATCGCCGGCTGGTGCGCGAACGCCGTGTCGCCAAGGGGGTGGTCACTTATGCGTTCCCGCTGCTCACGGGTGCGTCGCTGATGCTCGCATGGGCCACCGGATACCCTGGAGCCTCTCCCGAAGAGTTGGAAGCCGCGTTGGCCGAGGAACTCGAGGGACTCGTCGAGGCCGAGGACCATGAGGTTCGGCGCGCGATCGCCTTGACCGAGACCGATCTCGTGCGCGGGCTCGAACGCGTGAGCGAGCGTGCAGACTTGCTCTCCATGTTCGAGCTCTACTTCGACGATCCGGACCGGCTGAATCGAGAGTTGGACCGATTGCGCGCCGTCACCGTGGAGGACGTGCGCGCCTTCGCGCGGAAGCGACTCGGCCCTGAGAACCGAGCAGTGCTCATCTATGAACCCAAGGGGTCGGCATGAGCACCTTCGACCGCAGTCAGCCGCCGGTGAGTGGACCGATTCGCAGTTTCGACTTCCCGGAGGTCGAGCGCCGCTCGCTCTCGAACGGACTGGACCTCCGGGTCTGCAAGCTGTCACGGCTTCCGGTCGTGAGTCTCAATCTTTTCTTCGGCGCCGGTGAAGGTGGGCTCGAGGAGTCACGCGCGGGCCTCGCGGTTCTGACCGGGGACGCCCTGGAGGGAGGGACGGTCGAGCGAAGCGGCAGTGAGCTCGCTGAGGCACTCGAGCGCATCGGTGCTCGACTGGGTGTTTCGACCGGTTGGGAGGGTACGAGTGTCTCGATGTCGTGCCTCGCGGATCGACTGGAGGAGGCATTCGGCTTGCTCGCCGAGGCCGTGCTCGAGCCCGGCTTCCCGGATGACGAGGTCGATCGGGCCCGGGAGCAGCAGTTGGCGGCGATCCGCCAACGTGCCATGGATCCAGGGGCGCTCGCCTCAATGGAAGCGAGTCGTCGGTACTTCGCTCCCGGCATCCCCTATGCGCGCCCCCAGAGTGGCACGGTGGAGTCGATCGCCCCGGCGACGCGCGAACGACTCGGAGAGTTTGCGGCCGCTGCGTACCGGCCTCACGAGGGAGGCCTGATCGTCGCGGGCGACCTCGATCCGGACGAGATCGAGGCGATGGCGAATCATCGGCTGGGCGCCTGGGTGGGCGCGCCACCAGAGGCGAATGAATTCTCTGTCGAGCCTGCTATGAGAGAGCGGCGAGTCTGGATCGTACACCGCGAAGGGGCCGTGCAATCCGAGATACGCGTGGGCCATGTGGGTACGGACCGAGCCACGCTCGACTACTTTCCGTTGTCCGTGGCGAACATGTTGCTCGGCGGAACGTTCACCAGCCGACTGAACCTGAATCTGCGGGAGGAAAACGGATTTACGTACGGCGTGCGGTCGGCGTTCGGCTTCCGCTCTCGTCCGGGACCCTTCTCCGTTTCGACGTCCGTAGGGACCGATGTGACCGCACCGGCGGTTCGCGAGATCGTCAGGGAATTGGAGCAGCTCGTGGAGGGCGGCCCGATGGATGAAGAAGTGGCTGCATCCCGGGATTATGCCGCCGGCGTCTTCGGGCTTCAGCTCGAGACCGCAGGGCAGATCGCATCGCGTATCTCGCAGCTCGTAGTCTATGGGTTGGCGGACGACTACTACCATACGTACCGGGATCGCCTGAGGGCGGTCACGACCGCTGATGTCGTGGCGGCGACCCGAGCTCACATTCGCCCAGCCGAGGTCCAGGTGGTCGTGGTCGGAGACGCTGAGCAGATCATGGCTCCGCTCGAGGCTCTTCAGTTGGGGCCGGTCGAAGTCGTAGGTGTCGAGTGAGTGCACTCGGGACGGCGAACTCGTCGCCCGGAAGAATCCGTGCGACCATCCTTTTCGCGCGTCAACTCGTCATAGAAGAGGAAGCGGTCGGGTAACGGCTGTCACTTTGCAGTTCCTCGAACGTCACTAGGAGTGGACGGACGAGGTGCAGCCAGGCGCCAAACCAGTGTGGCAATGCCTCTGGCAACTGCTGGAGCTCGAGTTCTTGGTCCTGGCACAGACCGTGCAACAAACAGCCGGACGAACAGTACGTTCCTGCCATTTGGGCGGGAGAACGGCTAGAGCGGAGGGTGAAGACGTGGCGAGGGCACGCAAGAAAGAGATCGCCGAGGTAGTGCGACCAGGGACGGGGGAAGCGCGCAAGCACCGTCAGAAGCTACAGGACCTGACCGATTCCCAGGTGGTCCAGGCGTCCCTGGATGGGGACTCTCGAGCGTTTGGCGACTTGGTACGCCGCTACGACGGCAGGCTCCTGAACTTCGTCTACCGGACGATTGGTGACCGGGAACGTGGCCAGGACCTCGTGCAAGAGACCTTCGTTCGCGTGTACCGGCACCTGCACCGCTTCGATCAGTCGAAGAAGTTCTCGACCTGGATCTATACGATCGCGAGCAACCTGGCCAAGAACGAACTGCGCAACCGGTCCCGCAATCCGCTGGTCTTGTTCCAGACCATCATGAAGAACTGGGACGCGGACCATCGGCCGCTGGAGTGGGAGGATACGCAGTACAAGCCGGACGACCTCTTCCGCAAGCGGCATCTCCGGACCAAGGTCGAGCAGGCCGTGAAGCAGTTGCCGGAGCACCACAGGATCGTCTTCGTGCTACGCGAGATGGAAGGCAAGACGTACGAGGAGATCGCGGAGATCACGAACTGCAACCTCGGAACGGTGAAGAGTCGGTTGAATCGGGCGCGCAACAACTTTGCGCAGATCATCGCCCCGATGATCGACTGACCACATATCGTAGGGATGGGTGGGGGGCGGCCCCGCCAGGTTCGCGTGGCGGGGTCGACGGGTATGGAACCCGCTCGGGTTGAGCGCAGTATGAAGCCCATGACCTGCACCGACTACGTAGCCGCCTT
>JAYZBT010000068.1:0-13512 GCA_036338615.1 Gemmatimonadota bacterium | reverse complement strand
TGGCGGTCAAGCTGACCTACAGTGACGGCTCCGCCCGGTACGACGGCCGGACCGAACCCCATCATCACGCGCGCTGTCTCGCGTGCGGGAGCGTCGTCGACATCCAGGGCAAGATCGCCGACTCGGAAGTCGACGTGCTGCAAACGCGAGCACCCGGCTTCACCGTGACGGGCTTTCGTCTCGAGCTCTCTGGATACTGCGCTACCTGCGTACCCGAGGGCGGGCCGGGCCCCCTACCGGCTTGAGCACCTTCGTTCCGGGGTGAGGTCGCCCCTCCGCAAGCTGCTGACCTCGAGTTCGTCCTGCTTGAACTCCTCGCCTTGCGGACTGCTGCCTCCTCGCCTGTTCAAAGGGGCCTTGCTCGTCGCCGCTCTCGCGGCTCCCCAGCCTGCCTCGGCCCAGGAGATCAACCAGCTCCGGTCGGACCTCACCCAGGCGCTGGAAACGTACAACTGGCGGGATGCCCAATGGGGAGTGCTCGTGGTCTCACTGGACCAGGGTGACACCCTCTTCGCGTTCGAGGCCGATGCCCCGCTGGCGCCCGCGTCCAACATGAAGCTGCTCACGACCGCGGCGGCGCTGCGGCGCCTGGGGCCCGACTTCCGCTTTCAGACGTATCTCTTGTCGGAAGGAACGGTCAGCAACGGAGTGCTGCACGGCGACCTCGTGCTTTACGGTACCGGGGACCCAGGCATCTCCGACCGCTTCTTCTACTCGAAGGACGAGGTCCTTCGTCTACTGGTCGATCAACTCGAACAGCTCGGCATCACCGAGGTCAGCGGGCAATTGGTCGCGGATGCGTCGCACCTGCCGGGGCCGTTGCGACCGACGGGCTGGGACCCCGCTGACCTGAACGACCACTTCGCCGGCGCCGTATCTGCGCTCTCCTACAACGAGAACGTGGTGTCTTTCCGCGTGGTCGCGGGGGAGCGGATTGGTGTGCGACCCGAGATTCACACGGTGCCCGACGACGCGGGGCTCGACGTCGTGAACAACGCGTTGACGGTCTCGGGGCGTGCGCGGCCACGGCTGGCGATCCTGCGGGAAGACCCCCTCGACCCCATTCGGATCGAGGGTCGGATCACCCGCGGATCCCGAGACGTGTGGCGCCAGATGACCGTGCCCTCCCCGTCCCACTTCGCCGCGTCCGCCCTGCGGGCCGTTCTCGCCGAACGGGGCATTCGCGTGAGCGGTGGAATCCGCGTCGTGGAGACGCCGGCCACCTCCATTGTTCGGCGTGTCACGGCGCCGAGCATTCAAACCCGGGATCGCACGCGCATCCTCGCGAAACACGTGTCCGCACCCCTCAGCGACTACCTCGCGGTGGTGAACAAGCGCAGCAACAACCTTTACGCGGAGCTCGTCTTCCGTACCGTCGGCCGCGCGGCAGGGGGCATCGGCAATCCCCAAGCGAGCGCACAAGCCGTGCTCGAGGCGGTGGCCGACATCGGCGTCCCTGTCGCCGACCTGGTCATGCTCGACGGATCGGGGCTCTCAGCAGGCAATCGCGTGACGGCCGCGGCTTTCGTCGCACTCGTCGCCGGCATGGCCAACACCGAACAGTGGCCCGCGTACTGGGCTTCACTTCCGGTGGCGGGCCGAGCAAGGGAGCTCGGGCGCATGTACCGAACGGCCGCCGCCGGCAACCTGCGCGCCAAGACCGGCACCATCGAGGGTGTTTCGGCACTGAGCGGACTGGTACGCTCTCGAGACCAGGAGCGTTTGGCCTTCTCGATCATGCTGAACGGCACCCCGTCCACCTCGCGCGCGAAACGCGTAGAGAATCTGATCGGCGCTCGCCTCGCCCAGTTCGCGCGCGGCCCGGGGGGGGCTCCGTCTGCGATCGTCGCGGAGATCGTGCCGGACCCCGCGGAAGACGGTCGGTATCGGGTGCGTTCCGGGGAAAACCTCAGTGTGATCGCACAGCGCCATGGGCTCACACTCGACGACCTGCTGCGTGCCAACCCTCGTATAGAACCCAACCGCATCTTCGCCGGGCAATGGCTCGCAATCCCCCAGCAGGGGGGAGGCTAGCTTCCCCTCACACCGCGGCGTCGAGGATCTCTACGACTCGCTCCATCTCAGCCACCGTGTTGTAGAAGTGGGGCGCGAAGCGGATCGCACCTTCTCGCAACGAGAACACCACCTTCTCACGCCGCAGAACCTCCGCAACCTCACGCGCGTCGCGGGGGAAGAAGGAGACAATGCCGGCTCGCCTGGACGCTTCCAGCGGGGTCCACAAACGTAGGTCGGGCTTCGCCGCTGCCCAGCGCAAGATCGGCTCCTGCACTCGAAAGATGTGCTCTCTGATGGCCTCGATGCCCACTTCGAGCAGAATCTCAACCGACCGTGCAAGACCCAGGTAGTCCTGCACACCCAGAGTGGCCGGCTCGAACTTCCGGGCGTTCGTCCGCCACTCGAGGCGGTACTCGGATGTGTCCAAGCGCGCCGGCGACCCCGGTAGCGCCAGCCAGGAGATCACAGGAGGGTCGAACCGACTCTGCAGCTCCTTGCGGACCCAGGTGAAGCCCGAACCCCAAGGCGAGCAAAGCCACTTCTGACCACCGGCTGAAACGATGTCGGCTCGCGTGTCGGAGACCCGGAACGGGACCGCACCCAGACCCTGGATCGCATCGATGCAGAAGAGCACTTCATGCGCCTCACAGGCGGCCCCGAGCAGCGCGAGGTCGAGCCGATACCCGGAAGCGAACTGCACCATCGACACCGAAAGCGCACGGACGCGGGGTCCGTCGATCGCGGTGAGCAGGGCCTGCTCGTCCGGAAGCCCATCCGGGCCGCACGGCACGACCACGACCCGGAACCCCCGACGCTCCAGGGACCTCCACGGCAGCACGTTGGCGGGGAACTCACCGGCGCTGACGATAACGTCCCCGGGCGGACCGCTTGCCGTCATCGCCGCCGCCAAGCTCATGCCGAACGTCGTGTTCGGTACGAGAGCGATCTCATCGGCATCTGCGCCGATCAGGTCGGCCAGCACGGACCGGCAGCGCCGCTGACCCGCACCGAGCTCCCGCTCCTCGAAGCCATGGGTCCGGTTGCGGCGCAAAGACAGGTCGGCCGATTCCTCGGCCGATGAACTCGGGATCAGGCCCCAGCTGGCGCTGTTGAAGAACACCCCCTCAGGGGGCCGAGCGTACTCGCGTGCGCAGACTCGCTCGATCGTCTCGCTCACGGCGCCTGCGGTGCCGTCAGTCGGAGACTACCGCGGTCCCGCGCCCCACCGCCGACCTCAGCCTTCGTCGCAGCTCGACGACCGACATGGTCCTGAGCGTGCGCTGCGCCGTGCGCTCGGAGTTCCACCGGACGTCGACCAGCGAAATCTCACCCCCGGTGTCATTCGTGAGGACGAGATAGAACCGGCCTTTGTAGTCCACGCCCGCCTCTTCTTTGACGGACGCCGTCCAGGGACGGCCTTCCGCATCTGAAAACTCTCTCATCGTGCTCCTGGGTCCGATCGCTGGAAACGTTACGCGACCGACACATCTGCCGGTTCGCTGGTTGCGAATTGGCACACGCCGAGGAAGGTATCCAGCACCGGCTCGAGCCCACCGGCCTCCCGGATCGCCATCGGGGTCGCCCCCGTATAGTTCCTGAGCGCGCGCCGAAACGCCGCCCCACTAGAATACCCCAACTGCCGGGACACGCTCTCCCCGGTCCTCCCAGGATCGCTGAGCCAGCGCCCCGCGTGCAGCAGCTTCGCCCATCCGAGCAGGTGCCCGGTCGAGGGAAGGCCGGTAGCCTTCAGGCGCGCGGAAAAGTGCGCCCTGGAGAAGCCGGCGCGTTCCGCCAACTGGTCCGTTGTCCAGCCGAGTTGCGCCCCGCACAGTGCGAGACGCACCGCCCGCACTTCGCGGGCCGGTAGATAGGCACTTATCGCGCGAGTGACCAGAGCCTCCGTGCTACGGCCAAAGCCGGTACGAATCGCCCGGGCCACGCCCGATCGCAGTTCATCGAGATGCGTGAGCACGAGGCCCTCGAGCCCGGCCCGCCCCAGGCGAAAGAGCCCCCAGGGATCGGTCCCCGAGCGGGCTACCAGCACCAGCCACAGACTTGGAAATCGCTCCGAGAGTTCGGCGACGGCCGGCATCAGCCCCACGTCCGAGGGAATCCGCTCGGCGTCGAGCACGACGCCGGTCAGCGGACGCTCCGCGACCAGGCGAACGGTCCGCCGCCAGGAAATCGAGCGGGCGAGCGCATGATCCATCCAAAGCGCGTCCGATACCGCCCGACGGACCTGTGAGTCGCTGGTGAGAACCGCCAGAAATGCCATGATCTTCGAAAAAGGTATAGCCACAACGTTAAGAGATATTAACGGCACACCCGCGGAACTCAAACGTTGGCATTGGCAATGCAAATCATCTGAGCCAAGGCACCAACCGTGAAGAACCTCCGTCGCTCTCTTTTCGTCTTGCTGCTCACTCTGGGTACATCAAGCGCGTGCACGACTTCCGTCCTCGGGCCGGACCACACTCCCGACGCCGGGAACCACGCTCCTGACGCCGGGAACCACGCTCCTGACGCCGGAAACTAGACTCCGGCGCCGAGCGACCCTTCACGCATTTCCCTCAGCCCGAGGCGTATCGCCGGCAAGCTGGCGACGATGCGTACTGGCGCCGGCATCGGCTCTGGGCTATCGAGTAACTTGAGCGCCTCTTCGGCGTCGAAGAGGGTTTTTCCGAATCGGTGTTCCTCGGCGAATTGCACCGCGCGCGTCAGCCAATCGCGAGCCTCGTCCCGAAGGCCGAGCGCGCGGTAGGACAACCCCCGGTAGTGCAGTATCTCCACCGCGGCCGCTCGTGGGCCGTCTTGCCATCCGAGCGCATCACATCGCCCGGCGCGAACTTCGAACTCACGCCGGTCGCCGCGCATCGCGGCGAGGTAGGCCAGCGCGTCCCACGCATAGATGAGGTAGTAGTTGTCACGAGACTCGCGGGCCACCACGGTCCACGCGTCCTCAGCGGCGCTCCACTCGCCCGCCTCCGCCAGGCTCCCGCCAAGCACCGCCAAGCAAGTCAGGCGATCCGTCTGTGATTGGGCCCTCGTCACCGCCTTCCAGCCGTACTCCAACGCCAGCGGCGTGTTGTTCGAAGTCTGCTCGACGTTGACCCACTCCAGGTACACCGTCATTTCGGCGCTCGAGTCCCCGCCCGCGATGGCAGCCTCCAGCGCCTCTCCAAGCACGACGCGCGCCGCCGGAAGGTTGCCGCGCACACGATCGACCGCCGACCGACCGGCCAGCACCAGAGCGGCCCTGCGATGGTCGCCGGCAGCGAGCGCCACGTCCTTCGCGACCGAGTACCATTCGTTGGACTCGTCGAAACGACCGAGGCGCCGCAGCGTACGCCCCGAGAATCGTGCCGAGTCGATCGCCTGTGTCGTACAGCCGGTCGCGGCGGCAATGTCGTACGCACAGCTGTAGAGCTCGAGCGCGCCGTTCGCGTGCCCGCCCGACTCTACTTCAGAACCGAGCTCCGTGAGCGCGGACGCCAACTCATCGAGGCGGACCGCCTCGAACGCGTCGAGAACACGATGCCAGAGGCTTACCTCGGCGCACTCATCGAAACCCGCCGCTGCAATTTCCGTGCGAGCCGAAACGACTTGTTCCGCCACTCGGTCCGCCGGCAACGTCAAGTCGTCGTCGATCAGCATGCGAGCCAACCGGGCGACGGCGAAGCGTTGGCCGATCCACAGGCGGATACGCTCGTCGGACTCTCGCCCCTCGATGTCCTTGAGGATCGGCCAACCGGCGAACCTTTTCTTGGCAGACCCGCCCTCTCCGTCCTCGGCCTTCATGGACGGGTCCAGGTCACGGTGGAGCACGACCGCGGAGCACTCGCCGGCGATGAACATGATGCGCTCGCGGAGGCCATCGCCGAGCGCCGACCGGGCGGCGCCGGACTCTGTGATCAAGAACCAGGCACGCGTTCCGTCACTCCCCAGCGCGACCGCCAACAAACTTCGGGCACCCAAAGTGCCCGGCTCGTCCAAAGCCCCGGGGACACCCAACTCCCAAGCCTGGCGGAGAGGCTCCGGAGAGAACGATCGGCGAGGCCGATCCGAGCCCAGGTCCAAAACCACGTGGGGGTGGACCAAGCCTGGGCCATACTCATCCACCCACACGATGCCAACGCGATCGGCCCCCGTGACGTCGCAGACCTCGGAGACGTGCGTCAGAAGCGCTAGGCGGCTCTTGGAGGAACTGTAGAGCGACTCAGTGATCCGCAACCGCTGAGCGCGCCGGTCACGATAGTCCTCGAATCGGAGCACGTTCGAAGTGGACACGGCTCTCCTGCTAGGTATGTTCGGAGGGGCATATTTTCAATTTAGCAACGGCCGCGCGGGTCGCACAACGAGGCATTTTGGACACCTCTCAATGACCCGCAGGAAGCGGGACCTCTCGCCCGACCTGGGCTTGCTGTTCCTGGCGGCAATCTGGGGCGTCAATTTCTCTGTGCTGAAGGTCGTGCTCAGGGATTTGGAGCCGCTGGCCCTCAATGCCTTGCGATTCCCTCTCGCGTCCCTGGCCTTGTGGATACTGGTCCGTCGACTGCCGGGACCCAAGAGGCCGCTACCGGCGGACGTGGGGCGTGTGATCGTGCTCGGGGTACTCGGCAACATCGCCTTCCAGCTGTGTTTCATCTTCGGACTCGACTGGACCCTCGCAGGCAATGCCAGCCTGTTGCTCGCGACGACGCCCGTTTGGACCGTCGTGCTGTCGAGCGCCTTCGGACACGAACGCCCCAGGCCTTGGGTGTTCGCCGGGATCGTGGGCACGGTGCTGGGAATGTTCCTGGTGATCGGCGGACACGGTGCCCTCGATTTCGGCAGCGTCTCACTGCGAGGGGATCTCTTGATGGTGCTGGCCGCCATTCTCTGGTCGATCTACACCGTCGGCGGCCTCAAGCCCGTCGGGCGGTACGGAGCCCTACGGATGACAGCGTGGACGCTGTGGGTCGGCACACCGTTGCTGGTGCTACTCGGAGCCCCTTCCCTGCTCAGGACGGACTTCAGCGCGCTCCCGATCGGGACCTGGCTCGGTGTCGCCTACTCCGGCCTGATGGCCATCGGGGTTGCGTATCTGCTGTGGTACCGTGGCGTGCAACGCCTCGGCAACAGTCGGACGGCCGTCTACTCCAACCTGGTTCCGGTCGCAGCGCTGATCACCGCATGGATCTGGATCGGCGAAGTGCCTACGCCGCGTCAGGTGGCGGGCGCGGCGGTGATCCTGGCCGGGCTGTCCGTCGCGCGCCTAGCCCAGTCGAACTAGCCGGATCTTAGTCGGTTCGTCGCGTCGGTTCGTCGCCGGAACCGATCTGATTGCGATGGACGAGCTCCGGGAATTCGTAGTACAACACGCCTTCCTTCGAGATCTCGGACCGGATGCGGAAGCCGTCGTCCATCGACGTCAGGATCTTGTCCGCGGTGGCGAGTGGCAGGTTCATATCCGTCGCCACCTCGGTGACCGTGAGCCTTCCGTCCCTCATGCCCGCGAGCTTGAGGATCTTCCTCTCGAGCCCGTTCATGATCGCATTCCGACGCTCTTGAAGACCCTGCCAACCCCAGTAGAACATGCCCGATCCGCCGGCGCCCAGGACGGAGCCGAAGGCGGCCAGTCCCAACTCCCACTCCACGAACCCCTGCAGAACCATGAAGCTAGCGAGCAGAACCATGCCCGTTCCCAGGATCCGCCGCTTGAGCCCGGCACCGGGCAAGGGCTCGTCTGGTTCCGCCTCGATCATCATGCGCTCGGGCTCTGGACCCGTCACGGCGAGCGCTCTCGACGCGTGTTCCCACCCCAAGCCACAGCGGGGGCAAATGAGGTGCTTGCGGCGGGCGGCCCAATAGATCAGTCCGCCGAATCCATACGTGAGCACAGACGCGACCACGAGCATTCCGACGTGCCCTGCCTTGCGGAAATATGGGATCCCCTCGCCTTGGTACGAGCACTTGGGACACCTCCGCACGCCCGCAGGGCGCGTTATCGCCGACCCGACTGGGGTGGACGTCCCGCACGTGGGACAACGCACCGCGCCCGGTTCGAGATTCTCGCCGCAAGTAGAACAGCGCATGGACCGCCAGAAACAAATGATTGCCTAAAAACGACTCTGCTCCTTACGTGGAGCCCGGTGAGAAGATTCAGTCCCTTTCGCCTGCTTTTCCACGCTAATTAAGCCGGAGCACACGCATGCGAAGAGCCGCACTTGAGGGGCTCGCCCCTCCCTCCTCACCACCGAGTCGCAACGTCACCGACCCTTGCAAGGTCGGTACCACAATGTAGTACTGAGCGGACGAGGACCATAGCGACCCCGACCGAGCGAAGTCCGTCGCGGCAAGCACCTCGGGCTCCAATACGTAGTCGGTTCCCAGGAGGTCGCGGAGGTCCAGGCCCGGGTACGTGAGTCGGCTTCCCACCGACTCCCTATCCAGGTACAGCGCCGCCCACCAGTCGGCGAGCACCTCTTCCCACCCCAGACCCATTCGGGCGACGACGTTGTCCGTCCCCGTGCTGGTCGTGGCAGTCAACTGCGCGAGAATGCCTTCCCCTTTCTGCGCAGCCAGGTAGAGAACGAACAGCCACCCGGCGCCGCGTTCCGCGAGAGACCCCCTACCGCTGGCCACGATCAGACTCACGGCGGCGGGGTTGAAGAGGTATTGGCGGGCCCTCGAAGTATTGCCTTCCCGGAAGAGTTCCGTGTCGCCCTCGCTCTGCGCCTCCTCGTACACGCGAGCAGCGAGTTCCTCAGCCATCTGCGCTAGGCCCTCGGAGAGCCAGAGCGCCTCGTTCGACGCAGCCTCCAGGGCCAGAACGCGTTGGTTGAAGTGCACCATGTGCTGGAACTCGTGCGCCAGAACCGCCGGCGTCACCTCGAGTACCCGAGCCTTCGGTCTCGGGTCGGAGTGCAATCCGGAGGGGTCGGGCACCAGCGCGTAGAAGACTTCACCCGCGTTACTCCCCGCACGCTCGGGCAGCAGGTCGACGCCATAGTAGAAGCCCCCCACGAAGCCGTTCGCGCCCTTCGGCGTGAGGCGATTCACGGTGGGTGTGAAGAGGATCACGACACGGTCGTTAGCGTCGAGGTCGGACTCGCTTCCGAACGCACCCGTGATCGTCGGATGGATCACGTCGTCGAACCGCCGCCCGAACGCGGCGAGGTCGACCTGGCTCAAGCCTCCGGCGGGAGCGGTCTCGTCCACATAAAGCACCCCGTGGGAGCCCACGTATTGGGCCACCGCATCCACCTCGTCGAACTCGCTGTCGACGTTGAGCACATGGAACGTTCGGTGATCCCCCACGTTCGGCACAGCGGACGCGGCAGGCTGTGGCGTCCGACGCTCACGACCGATGCCCTCCCGCACCAGTCCCGCCTCACGGTGCCTGAGCGCGTCTTCGAAGCTCACCTGGAAGGGGGGCGCGCCCGAACCCGCTTGCGTCGAGCGAGCGAGCGCTCCTCGTCGAGCGAGCGTGGAAGCGCCACCTGCCAGGCCGGTCAGGTCGAACGCGTGCTGCGCGGCACCGATGGTGGAAGCCGACTGCGCCAGGACTAGATATCCGGCACCGTCGAGGCCAGGCATGCGCGGGCACGAGAAGCCGGCGTCATCCGCGACGTCGAGAAAGTCGCCCGCTTCGAGCACGGTCGTCTCCGTGCCCCCGAGGACGGCGAGCGTGCGCGACTCGCTCTTCACCGCGCCCAGTTGCACCGTCACCTGGACAGAACGCGTCGGCAAACAAGTGGGCACGACGACATCGAGTTGGGACGGACCCGCCGACGTAACCCGCCCGCGTATGCCCGAAAAGAGCACGACATTGTGCTCGGCAGTCGGGCTGAAGCTGTTGCCGCTCAGGCTGATCGTGGCGCCCGCCGTCGCTTCATCGGCTGAGAGCGCGTCCAGCGTGGGGCGGTCCACGGCGAACAGTGTGAAGTCCACCGTGACCGACTCTTGCTCCGTGACGGTCGCTCGGACCACCACCTCGCCCGGCACGCTGCCGAGCCTCAGGCTCGCGAATGCAGAACCCGATTCGTCGGTCAGGGTGGCCGGTGAGCCAGTGAAGGTCGCCTCACCTTCCACAACCTGCCAGAGGACGCCGACGTCCTTCCTGGGCGTGCCACTCGACGCGGTCCTTACGAGCGCCTGTAGCGGCAGGGGCAAGGCCTGGCCCAGGGCGCCGAACTGCCCATCGCCGCTGGCAACGAGGATCTCGACGGGCGAGAGCACCGGCTCGGTCGGGTCTTTGCTACACGCACTCGCCGCGAGCAGGAGTACCGCGGCTCCCCCGAGCCAACATGGCCTCAATTCCTATCCCTCTCTCTGTCGAAGCTCAACAAATCGACGATCGGGGTACCCGTGAGCGCCGAAGCGCCGGTACGGACCCTACCCGTCACACTCAAGAACTCCAACGGTACCAGGCCAGCGACCTCCGCCAGCCTATCGGGCGGAACCGTGACGTAGACGAACGGTCCGCCGTCACCCCCGAAGCGACAGAGCAGGAACGGCTCCGCCTCGAAGAAGTCCGTGCGCACCGCCTCGGCCCGCTCCTGAGAGATGAACTGCAGGCGCCACGAGATGACCCGGCCGGTGAACGCCTCCGGCTCTCGAGCGACATCGTCCGGCGTGAGGGTCGTCGACGCCTCGGCGCCGTCCTCCGTCACCGGAGTATCCGGCTGCCACATCCATCCTTCCAGGCGGACTCGGACCCAGTTCCCCTGCCTCGCGGTGACCTCCAGTTCTGCCTGTGGTACCGCTCTCGCAAGCGTATCTCCGTCGGGCGCCGCCAGGATGACGGCGCCGTCGTCACCGACCTCGGTGAATCCGACGGGCCTCCGCGTCGCGGGGCCCGATGGACTCTGGGCCGAGTCCGTGCCCGACGTGCGCGATGCTACCGAGGGCGCACCCGTGACGTCCCCCACCGAGGCTGACCAAATCCACCCCTGACGACGAATCAGTATCCACCCCGGTTCCCGGCGGACCTCCTCGACGAGAGTCCCTCGTCCCAAGCGACCGAGGATCGAGCCGGACGGCGCATCCCTCAGGTTCTCTCCTTCCGGCTCGGAAACCACGAGATCGAGGACGCCATCGGTGCTCAACTGCAGCGATCGGGTCCACATCCATCCCTCGAGGTCCACTTGGACCCAGCGCTCCTCCCTTCCCACCACCAGTATCGGAGTGCCCTGGTTCAGCCGAGCGATCACCTCGCCGTTGGGCGTCCGCCGAAAGTTCTCCTCGGCCACGAGGCGTGCCATCCCAAGGCCCGAGTCCTGGGCGGAGAGCCCTCCGGGTTGGAGCATCAGCAACCCAACCATGGGGAGAAGCCATCCATTCATAGTACCTTTGTGGCTAGCCATGAGGGCTGAAACGATCCGGGTCGGATGGTGGTAGAGGTGCGCCCAACGGGCTAAAATGTGCCCGAGCCGTTGTATACCGTCAATCAATTCGATGTGGGACAGGAGCGCCTTCCCTCCATGCGGGTTTCGCTGCGTACACTTTCCGGTGCAACATTGCTTGCGCTGCTGCTGATACCGTCTGGTGCAGATGCCCAGACGATTCCGTCTCCCTTTCGCTTTCTCGAAACCAAGAAAGAGGTCGGCCCCGTTCTGGGTTACATGAACGCAGGCACGGGACGATTCGCGTACGGCCCCAATGGCGGCACGGTAGTCGGCGGCCGCTTCGGCATCGAACTCACGGGCCCGCTGTCGTTCGAGACTGTCGCGACCTATATCAGCGGGAGCCGCGACATCGTGAACCCCGGGCGCGATGAAGGCGAGCGCAAGGCAGGAGAGGCAGACGTGGGCATCGGGACACTCGATGCACGCATCAAGTTCAGTGTCACCGGTGACCGCGCGTGGCACAATATCGCGCCTTTCATCGTGTTCGGGGGAGGCATGGCGTTCGGTTTGGCCGGTACCGACCCGGTGGAAGAGGACCTGGAGCCTGCAGACCGCTTCGACTTCGGAAGCTCTTTCTTCGGCACGCTCGGCGTGGGAAACCGCTGGTTCATCTCAGACCAATTCGGCGTGCGTGCCGACGCGATCTTCTCCCTCTGGAGGCTCCCGACACCGCCCGGATTCAGCGACCCTGAACGAGATTTCCTCAACGTGGAGGAAGGTGAGTGGATCAACGGCCTGACCTTCAGCCTCGCGGGCGTCTGGCGCTGGTAGCGGGACAGCCGTGAGCGACCCGGGAGCCACTCGCTTCGAGGTCCGCACCGCGGACTGGCTGAGTCTCGGCGAGGCACAGGCCCGGGTCTTCTCAGAGGCCATCCGGCTCCCGGAGGAGGTCGTGGACGCCCCCGACGCGTTGGGGCGGGCGCTGGCCCGCGACCTGAACGCGACCGCGACGTTGCCTCCTTGGGACAACAGCGCCATGGATGGATACGCGGTGCGCGGTGGCGACATCGCCGGTGCCAGTCCCTCGAGTCCGGTCGTGCTGGCCATTACGGACGTCGTGCGCGCGGGTCAGGTGCCCGGAGTCCCGGTCGGGCCAGGGCAGGCCGCCCGCATCATGACGGGTGCCCCCGTGCCCTCAGGTGCGGACTCGGTGGTTCGTGTGGAGGACACCGATGCCGAGCAGCAGTCGGGTTCTGTCCGTGTTCTGAGCGACCGGGATCGCGGACGCAACGTCCGGCCCGCTGGTGAGGACATGCTCGTCGGCGATCCGGTGCTCACGGCCGGCCAGGTCGTCACGCCGGGTACGATCGCGGTGCTCAGCACGCTGGGACTCACCTCGGTTCCCGTCGTCCGCCGCCCCTTGGTCGCGATCTTGACCACAGGGGACGAGCTGAGGACACCCGAGCGTTACGAGGAGGTCCGGTCCGGTGCGGGGGTCCCGGAGTCGAACGGGCCGATGCTCGCTGCGGCGGTCGCTCAGGCCGCCGGGCTCCCAATGCCATTGGGGATCGCGGCCGACGAGGAGGACGACCTACGAGGGCGCATCGAGAATGGCGCCGACGCGGACGTGCTCGTGACCGTGGGGGGAGCCTCCATGGGCGAGGCCGACCTGGTGAAGCGAGTGCTCGACGAACTCGGATTCGAGCAGAGCTTCTGGCGGACACTGATCCGTCCAGGCAGCCCATTCGGGTTCGGGTGGATTCCCCGAGGCACAGGAAAGGGCGCCTGGAGGCAGCCCGTCTTCGGGCTTCCGGGGAATCCGGCTTCGACCTTCGTCACGTTCGAGCTCTTCGTTCGCCCGTTCCTGCTTGCGCTGGCGGGTCAGAGCAACATTCTGCGCCGCCGAGTGCGCTGTGTGGCGGGGGAGACACTGAGGGGGCCCGCCGACCTCACCTGTTTTCTCAGGGTGGGGATCGCACCCGGCCCGGTGCCAGCGCGCGTCACCTTGGTCGGGCCGCAGGGCTCCGGACTGGTGAGAACACTGGCAAGGGCCGACGGGCTCGCAGTGATCCCCGAGGGCACGCATGAGGTCGCGGAAGGCCAGCCCGTCGAGGTGATGCTACTCGACGACACCCCGGGAGCCGAGCCCTTCAAGTTCGCGTGACCG
>JAYZBT010000067.1:0-7022 GCA_036338615.1 Gemmatimonadota bacterium | reverse complement strand
GGCTATAAGTGGTGTGAATACTGGGGTTTTACGGGATAAAGGCGAGGAAGTACGGGGAAGCTAGGGGATAGCCTCAGTTCCTACCGTTGGTAGGATGCCCAGAGCGTCCCGACCCGCGAGCACCGCGCGCACGAGTTGCTCTTGCCCGGGGCGGAAGCCGGGATACCCGAGATGCTTTCTCAGGAGGGCGGCGGGATCGACACACATACTCCACGCTCGCGGAGCTGGCGAGACCGCTCCATGTCGGAAGGGGACTACCAGCGACACCAGCGTCCTTCCGAGAGGATCACCGTGCAGCGGCGATGCCGAACGGGGGGGCGACCAGCCCGTCGCAGGCTACTCTACCGGATCAGTCTCCGGGCCGACGAGCCCTCCCAGCGGACGACGCACAAAGGTCGGAACGTCCAGATCGGCGAACTGCTGACGCGCCGCCGCGTGCTCGGGGAACAGCTCCAGGCCCTCTTCCCCCAATAGCTCTTGCTGAGGGATCACCTTCTCCCGCCTGTGCACCCAATGACGCTCTAAGCGGCGAGCGGCCGCCGACGCTCTGTTGAGCCGCAACTCCCGGAGGATCTCAGCGCGCGCCTGAACAGCCCCCTCACGCTCGGCTCGTGGCGGCCCTTCCACGCCTCGGTGCAGACGAGCGAGCCGCCTCAGGCGGCGCAACTCGGCGTTGAGAGCTCGGTTAGTGTGCGCCCCCGAAACGATCTCATGCCAACGTTGGCTCAACCCGTGCGGGTATTCGGACGCTGGATCCGTCGATCTTATCTGCTCTGCGAGGCGATCCATTTCGTCGAGTTCGCCGGGAGATGGTTGACCGCTTCGCACGGCTAGGGCCTCGAGCGCCCCGATCAGCGGATAGAGCTCGAGCGCCCGCTCTTCGTCACGCGGCGTCACCATGAATCCGCGATGCGGCTGTGACGCCAGCAGTCCGTCTTGCTCTAGCACGAGAAGCGCCTCTCTCAGCGGCGTTCGACTGACCCCCAAGTCCATTGCCAGGCGATCCTCCCGCAACCGCTCGCCGGGGATGAGCCGTCCGCTCTCTATCCAGTCCAGAAGACGCGCATGCACTTGCATACGAAGCGTGTGTCGAACGATCTGCACCGGCCTTCGGGGAAACGAGCGGATAGGATAACTGCGTCTGGAAACCTAGCGGCAATCAGCCCGGGCGTACCAGACATAGACGAAGTTCACGATGGGGACCGTGAACACATCACGGTTCTCTATGAACAGTCCAATGCCTAGGTCGGCGCTCAACCGTTCGCCGAAGAAGCGGGGACCGAAGGTGATGAGACTCACGTCGGGAATGAAGTAGTTCTCCGTAATGAGCTTGATCGTTCGAGAGACACGGAATGCCGCGCCGAGCATGACGATTGGTTCATCCAGAAAGCCGTCGTCGTCATAGGCGGCGCCCACGCCGAGCAAAACGGCACGGTCCGACGTGCCGCGGGTGAGCACGCCGTACAGAGCTCCCGCGTTGAAGTTGGAGTACTCGTTGCCGACCTCGGTGAAGAAGAAGCCACCCAGAGCCAAGTCCGTCCGTCCGCTTGAGAACACTCGCAACTTCGGAGCAAAATACACGACGCGGTCGTCGATGATGTCGCCGAAGGTCGGCGTACCACCGGCAAGCAAGAGAGTGTCGGAGACTCCGACTGCAACGAAGGGGAATAGCAACTCGTACGCGGCGATGTAGCCCCCTCCCTTGGGCATCGTGCGGGCCGTGGGGGCGAAGAAGAGGCGTGTGAGATTCGGATCGTCCCTCCAGAATTCACCTTCTCTGAGGGGTCCCGCGGCGGGGGATATCGTTCGGATCCGCGCCCTCGCGATGAGCATCTCATCGCCCGACAGAAGTCGGATGTGGGCGGTCTCGGCATCGTGCTCGGAGTCGTCCAACAGGACGCCGTACAGCGTAGACCCGTCGATGAGCCGAATCTCCAGAATAGAGTCGGTCTGCTCCTGGGCCGTAGCAGGTGTGAATGAGCTCACCGCGAAGGCGGCGCCACACAACAGCAGAATTCGGTTGATCGTCATTGATCGTCACCTCCCGCGCGGAAGCTGCCCAAAGACAACGAACCGCTCCCTCGGGTATGTTACCTACGAGCTTCGTAACGAAGGGCCGACGCCGCTTACGGCGGGGCTCAAGCTCCCGGGTCTCACTCGGCGTCGGGGGGATCTTCCGCGTGCTCGGGGTCCCCAGAATCCCGCCTAGGGAGGAGCCCGAGCAGCGCACCAGCGATCAGGACGACGATCGCCGAGCCGGTCATCCACCGTTCCTCGAAGTAGATGCCCGCCATCGCCGCCACGGCGCCCACGGTGAACATGCGCACCTTCCACTCGAGCATGTGACCAGGCCTGCGTGATCGGCTAAGCAGCGACATGCCCGCCTCAGTCGCTCGACTTGTCGAGGAAGCGCCGCACGCCCTCGCGGAACTCTGGGGTCATACGCGCTTTTGCGTTGACCTCTGCGCCCATCTGAATGCCTGGGCGGAAGTCCAGACCATCGAGATCGTAGAGCAACTTCTTCGTGAGGATCACAGCCGCGCGCGGCTTTTGCACGAGATCCTTCAGATACTGCTTCACGTTCTCCGCATACGTGAAAGCTTGAAAGACGCGGGTAATGAGCCCGAGATCCCTGGCCTCCTCCGCACGGATGCGACGGCCGCTGATGACCAACTCGAAGGCCTTCGATTCAGGCACTTTCCGCCGCAGAATCGTCATGACCATCGCGGGCACGAATCCCAGATGGATCTCGGGATAGCCGAATTCGGCGTCGTCGCGCGCGAGCACGATGTCGCACGCCGTGGCCAATCCGCAGCCACCCGCTAGCGCACGCCCCTTCACAAGCGCAACCACGGGAAGCGGGTGCCGTCGAATGTGGTAGAACAACTCGCCCAGAGAGAGCGCGTCAATGAGGTTCTCCTCCTCGCTCAGATCGACCGTTTCTTCGAGTTCCTCGAGGTCGGCGCCCGCACAAAAGTCCTGCCCGCGCCCGGTGATGACCACGACCTTGGCGTCCGGGTCGGTCGCCGCCCGGGCGAGGAATTCCTTGAGCGAGGCAACCATGCCCTTGTTGAGCGCGTTGCGCTTTTCCGGCCGATTGAGCGTCAGGGTCACGATCCCGTTGTCGACCGTGTACGGTAGGACGGGGAATCCGTTCATTCTGTGCCCCCGGCGCTCCTTGGATCCCAGTCGGTCGGGACGCGACCCCGCGTGCGGACAGCCTCGGCGACATCCGCCGGGACTTCTATTTCCATCCTCAGCAGCGCGGTGCTGAAGACCTTGCCCTGGGCGTCGTTCATGAGAGACATGGTACCGCCACCTCCCAGCGCACCGTGCAGCAGGAAATTCAACGCACCCAGGTTCGGGAGATCGAAGCGTTCCACGCCTCCATGCACCATCGAGGCGAAGTGTGCCTTCACGCGCTCAGGGGTGAGCTGACTGCGAAGCAGCTCGTAGTGCTCCGGGTCGTAGGCGATGACACCGACGTTTGCGGTGTCGCCTTTGTCGCCGGAGCGCGTGTGCGCGAGGTGCACGAGCTGGATTCGGACCATGCGCTTCAGACCTCCTTCACGTCGACGGCCAGATGCGGCTCGACCGCCTCCCGCCGAATCAGTGCCGGCCAATAGGCCATGATCTCCTGGACCCGCGGGCGGCCACCGGCAAAGCCGGTCACCGACGGTGGGCCCGTCAACACGAGCGGCGCGATCTCGCGAGTGAAGCGCTCCACAGTGGAGCGCTGCTCGGCTCGGACGCCAATACGAAGCTGGACCTCGGGCAGATCCGCCGGGGGGGCGCCCGCCAGCGTCCCGTGGGTCGAATCCCAGCCGACCAGTTCCGTCCGAATTTCGTCGAAGTACAGTCCGAGCCGCTGCAAACGCTCACGGAGTATCACATCCGCGGCCCTCGCCTTGGCCGCTGCGTCGGGCCACGCATAGGTGAGCGTGCCGGTGGCCTTCCAGCCGGAGGAATAGGCGATCGAAACTTTCAAGAAGTCCGTTCGCGCCCGCCCCGTGATGCCATGTACGTGGACGCGGTGATTGCCGCGGTCGTCCAACTGGATGCTGGTGAAGTCGGCGATCACATCCGGCGTGATGTACGTCGATGGCTCACCCATTTCGTACACGATCTGCTCCGTCACAGAGGCGCGAGTCACCCAACCGCCACTGCCCTCGTGCTTGGTCACGATGAAAGTGCCGTCAGGGCTGACCTCCACGATCGGGAATCCGACCTGGGCCAGATCAGGCACCTGCCACCAGTCCGCCATGCAATTCCCACCCGTGGACTGGGCACCACATTCGTTGATGTGGCCGGCCACCACCCCTGCCGCGAGACGATCGTGGTCGTCGTCCGACCAAGCGAACTCGTGCATCAGAGGTCCATAGGTGAGCGCCGTGTCTGTGCTGCGACCGGTCACGATCACGTCGGCGCCCAACTCGAGCGCCCGCACGATCGGAGCCGCCCCGATGTACGCGTTGGCGCTCTGCACCCGGTCTCGCACCTCGGAGAGCGGAGCGCCGATCTCCATGTGCGTCAGCTCGTGACCGTCCCGGAGCAACTCATCGAGTCGATCCATAAGGTCGTCACCGCTCACGAGCCCGACCTTGGCGCGCCCCGTGACCCCCGCCCTGCGTCCGGCGTCAGCGACCGCTTCGGCACAACCCAGTGGATTGACGCCCCCGGCATTCGTGACCACGCGCACCCCTCGCTCTACGCAGGCCGGGAAAATACGCTCCATCAGGGGTACGAAGTCCCGCGCGTATCCCGCCTGCGGGTCTCGAGCCCTCTGCTTCTGCATGATGGACATGGTCACCTCGGCGAGGTAGTCCAACATGAGATAGTCGATCGGACCGCCCACGACCTGGCGGACAGGCGCCTCCAGGTCGTCGCCCCAGAAACCCTGTCCGCTCGCGACGCGAACGGGGCGGCTCTCGTCGCTCATGCGCCCGGACTCCCGATCTGAAACGCGCCGATATGCGGCCCAGAGTTGTGAAGCGCGGCTCGCAACAATAGGCCCAGGGCCGAACGTAGCTCCTCGGGCAATACGATTTCGTCCACGAAGCCTCGCGCCCCGGCAAACCTGGAGTCCAACTGGCGATCGTACTCGGCTCGCACCTCGTCCATCTTCGTAGTCAGGTCCTCGTCCGGTACCAGACCCTCGTCTTTGAGACGCTGGAGTTGTGCACTGAACAGGGCCATCACGGCGCTGTCTCCCTCCATCACACCCATGCGCCCGGTCGGAAGGGACAGAATGAAGTCCGGATCGAAGCCCTGTCCGGCCATCGCGTAGTATCCAGCACCCGAAGCGTGGTTGAGCGTAAGCACGATCTTGGGCACCGTCGCGGTCGCCATCGCCTCCACGAATTCCGCTCCCGCCCTGATGATGCCCGAGTGCTCGGCCTCTGGTCCGACCATGAAGCCCGACACGTCTTGGACGAACAAAATCGGCGTCTTGTGGCGGTTCATGGTCTCGATGAAGTAGGCGACCTTTCTCGCGCTCTCGGTATAAACGATCCCGCCCAGTCGTGGCGCCCCGCCGCCGGGCTTCTTGAACATGCCCCGAGCGTTGGCGATGACCCCGAGCGGGTGACCGTCGAGGAAGCCCGTACCGCAGATCATCTCCTGCGCGTGGCCGGGCTGGAACTCGTCGAGCTGCTCACCGTCGAGGATGCATTCCAGCACGGCGCGGGTGTCGTACGGCTGGCGGTGATCGTCCGGCATGAGGTCGTAGAGTTCGTACGCCAACCTCCTGGGCGGTGTCGCGGTGCGCGCCTCGGGAGCCTCTCCCCGGGGAAGCTCCTCCACGAGTCGGCGCAACCGAGCGATGCACGCCTGGTCGTTCTCGACCATATAGTGCGCCACCGCGCTGACCTCGGTGTGCATTTGCGCGCCGCCGAGTTCCTCTGATCCCACACTCTGACCGGTCGCTCCCTTCACGAGGTTCGCCCCCCCGAGCCCCATGAACGAAGTGCCCTCGACCATGAGGATCACGTCGGAGAGCGCTGGCAAATACGCCCCGCCCGCGATGCACGGACCCATGACCGCCGCAAGCTGCGGTACGTTCAGATAACGCCGCATTACGGAGTTGTAGTAGAAGATGCGGGCAGCTCCGTACTGGCCAGGGAAGACACCGCCTTGGTACGGCAAGTTGACGCCGGCCGAATCGACCAGATACACAATCGGGATGCGGCACCGCATCGCGACCTCTTGGGCCCGCAGGATTTTCTTGATGGTTTCGGGCCACCACGACCCAGCCTTCACCGTGGCGTCGTTGGCGACGACGACGACCTCCCGGCCCGATACCCGCCCCACACCGGTGACGACGCCAGCGCTGGGTGCCTGCCCCTCGTAGAGGTCGTACGCGACCAAAAGCCCGATCTCCACCCATGCGGCGCCGTCATCCAGCAGGAGGTCGACGCGTTCTCGCGCCGTCAGTTTGCCCTGCGCATGTTGGCGTTCGATGCGCTTGGAGCCACCGCCGTCGTAGAGCTGATCGCGGAGCTCTCGAAGTTCGACAGAGAGTTCGGCCATCCGGCCTCGGGGTCGGCGAGATTCGTCGGCCTTCATGAATGTGTGCGTACCCGGATCACGCTGTCTCCTGGGCCGCGAACCACTCCCGGATGTAGTCGATCGCGTCGGTGGTGGGGGTTCCTGGACCGAAGAGCTTGCCCACGCCCTGAGCGTCCAGCGCGGCCATGTCGTCCTCGGGGATGATGCCACCACCGGTCAGGAGGACCTGGTCGGCGCCCGCTTCGTCGAGCAACGCCTTCACACGCGGAAACAGCGTGAGATGCGCGCCTGAGAGAACCGACATCGCCACCACGTCGACGTCCTCTTGAACGGCGGCACTCACGATCATCTCGGGCGTCTGGTGCAGCCCCGTATAAATGACCTCGAAGCCTCCGTCACGGAACGCGCTCGCGATGACCTTGGCCCCCCGGTCGTGCCCGTCCAACCCCGGCTTGGCGACGAGTACTCGGATCTTGCGTTGATGATCGGACATGCGTGTCCTGGGAGGGAGCTTT
>JAYZBT010000066.1:0-5920 GCA_036338615.1 Gemmatimonadota bacterium | reverse complement strand
GGGCTGGGTGGCGGTGAAGATCTTCGAGAAGATGAGAGGTGGCAGTTCGCTCTCCGCCGCGGACCGAAGGTGGCTCGAAGGCGAGTAAGTCGCGGCGCGACATGTGATCCTTGATTTCTTCGCCACGCGCGCCTAGTCGTTAGCGGGGTCGAGTAGATCACACTCCCCCGGAGCGACACGACCATGGGTAACGCACCCAGCCTCTCCGTCGTCTTGCTCATCTGCTGCGTTACGACGGCCTCTGCGGTGTGGGCGTCCTCCGGAGAGCGGCCCGTCTACTCGGCTACCCTGGTCCTGCAGGTCAACGACACACAGGCTCAGAGCGACGGACCTGCAACAAGCCAGTCGATGAGTCTCTTTGTCGATCCCATCCAGTCGGAGATGCAGATCCTGACCTCGGCGTCGATTCAAGAGCGAGTCGCCGAGTCGCTCGGCATGAGGCTCGCGCGAGTCCCGGTCGAGGAGCCGCAGTCTCTGATCATGCACAACGTGTGGCTTTCGCCAGAGACCCCAGACTTCCAGTCGTACCGTCTGGTGTACAACGCGCAGGGCACGCACGCCCAGTTGCTCGCGGATGATGGCGCCCTAATGGCCGAAGCGCCGGCTGGGAACCTCCTGCACGCGGGTTTCGTGCGGTTCGTGGTAATGGGGGTTCCGGCCAAGCTGCCGCTCCTCTTCGAGTTGCAGACGTTGCCGGCACGCGCCGCTGCTGGGTCCATCGTGTTTTCCGCTGTAACGCGTCCCGAGACCAACATGGTCGACGTGCGCCTCAATCACTACGACGCGGTGCTCGCACCAGAGATTCTGAACGCGGCGGCAATAGCGCTTCGCGAGCATGGCGCGAACCGTGTCGGCACCTCCGCACGCTCGCGCGAACAGTTCATCCAGGCCCAGTTGGAGGCATCTGCGAGAACGCTCGGTGAGTCGCGCGCAGCCGTGCTTTCGGCGCGACGCACCGAATCGGCCACGAGAGAGAGCGAGCTGCTCCGACTCGAGGCCTGGACTCACATCGACCTCGAGTCCTACCAGTTCATCCTGTCCCAGCTGTACCAAGCACAGATCACCGGTGGGACCGACCCGGCCTACGTCGAGATCGTGGATCCGGCGAGCGGGGCGACAGGAATCCACGTCAGGGGAGCTGTCAACCTCGTGCTCGCGGCCCTTCTCGGGCTCGTGCTGGGACTCGGCGCAGTGTTCTCGCTCCCGCTGCTCAACCGCGCGGCGGTCCAGGCCGACCGCAGGTGGCTGGAGAAGCCCTTCTAGCCATCCTTCACCGCCGAAAGGCGTTCTTCAACGGCCTTCATCACGGCGACGAGCGCCGTGCCAGCGCCCGACTCGGGTGCCGAGAGGACTGTGGGCGCGCCTTCGTCCCCGGCGACGCGCACGGCGGGGTCCAGCGGAATCCGCCCGAGGAACGAGAGCTTCATTTCCTTTGCGAGCGCTTCTCCTCCACCGGATCCGAACACATCGATGATCTCGTCACAGTGCGGGCAGGCGAGTCCACTCATGTTTTCGACGACGCCGAGCACCCGGGTGTTCACGCGTTCGAACATCTTGACCCCACGCCGCACATCCCCAGTCGAGACATCTTGCGGGGTCGTAACCATCACCGCCCCGTCCAAGTCGATCGTCTGAACGAGCGAGAGCTGGGCGTCCCCGGTGCCGGGCGGCATGTCGACGACCATCAAATCGAGGGGGCCCCAGTCGACCTGCTGCAAGAACTGCTTCAGGACGCCGGAGATCAGCGGGCCCCGCATGATCGCCGGCTGCTCCTTATCCAGCAGGAAACCGAGACTCATGAGCTTCACGCCGTGTGCCTCGAGCGGTTCGATGAGCTCCTGTCCCTTGCCCCCGCTCACAGAGGGACGGCGATTCACGCCGAACATGAGAGGAATGTTCGGCCCGTAAATGTCGGCATCCAAGAGCCCCACCGCCCGACCGTCCAGCGCGAACGCGGCTGCCAGATTGGCGGCCACCATGGACTTGCCGACCCCCCCCTTCCCCGAGCTCACGGCGATAACCTGCTTCACGTCGGAAAGCACGCCGGGCTTGGGCGTGGGGGCCGGGACCGATCCGGGCTTCAACCCTCCCTGGCGCCCTCCTCCTCCTCCGCTGCCGGAAGCAGCCATCTGGGGCAACTGAACATTCACCTTGACGTCTGTGACTCCCTCGAGGCCCTCGGTGGCCGCTCGGGCTTGCTTCACCAAGTCTCCGGAATCCGACGGCTGGAGGAGAAACTGGTATCGAACCACGCCGTCATCGCCGACTTCGAGATTCTGCACGTGGCCGCCGGCGATGAGGTCGCGTCCGCTTCCCGGATGCTTGATGCGGGAAAGGGCGGCCATGACCGAGCGGCGCAGCTCATCTGAATTCACAGGGGTCGAATCGCATTAGTCGTTGGTGAGTCGCGGCACACTCGGGGGATCTACGCGAGCGCGCCAGCCGGACAACAGTAGCCCAGAACTGGAAGAAAGTTACCGAGAACGGGAAAGATTAGCCCCAGATCGGCACAAATGGGCCACTGGGCCGGGGGCCAAACCCGCGGCAATCCGTCGCTGGCTTGGCGCAGTAGCCGGTATGTGATCATTGATTTATCTCCGCCGATCGCCGAATATTGCCAGGGCAGGCTTGGAACGGATGTTTACCCTTGCGCCATCGCTAGATTTGGAACGAGCCCAGTTGGACCTCCCGTTCGCCGCCGCCATCTCCCCACTGCCCCACTCCATGAACGGCATCCCGATGATCCCGCCCCCGGCGAATGAGCCGGTATTGTCCTATGCCCCCGGTACGATCGAGCGCGCCGAACTCAAGGCAGAACTCAAGGCCCAAGCCGAACAGGTGGTCGAAATCCCCCTCATTATCGGGGGAGAGGAAGTCTATACCGGAAAGACGTTCGACGTCGTCATGCCGCACGCGAAGGGGCACGTAATCGCCCGAGCGCACGAGGCCGACCCCGAGCACGTAGACAGAGCGGTGGCGGCAGCCACGGCAGCAAGAGCCGAGTGGTCGACGACTCGCTGGGAGGACCGCGCGGCGGTCTTTCTCCGAGCCGCGGAGCTGCTCGCCGGTCCGTGGCGTCAGAAGCTGAACGCTGCGACGATGCTCGGTCAGAGCAAGACGGCCTACCAGGCGGAGATCGACGCGGCGTGCGAAATCGTCGACTTCTTCCGCTTCGGCGCGCATTTCGCGCAGCAGATTTATTCGATGCAGCCGATGGCCGACAAGGGCGTTTGGAACCGGTCCGAGTACCGCGCCCTCGACGGCTTCGTATATGCCGTCACGCCGTTCAACTTCACCGCGATCGGCGCGAACCTCTCGGGTTCCCCCGCCATGATGGGCAACACCGTCGTATGGAAACCCGGCCACACCGCCATTCTCTCGAACTACTATGTCATGAAGCTGTTCGAGGAAGCCGGCCTGCCGCCGGGGGTGATCAATTTCATCGCCGGTGACGCCGCCCAGATCACCGAAAACCTACTCGCCCGCCGCGACTTCGCGGGCGTGCATTTCACGGGGTCGACGCGGGTCTTCAACAGTTTCTGGAAGACGATCGGCAACAGCATGGACACCTACGGTGGCTACCCGCGCATCGTCGGCGAAACAGGGGGGAAGAACTTCATCGTCGCACACCCCACCGCGAAAGCGGGGGAAGTGAAGACCGCCATCGTGCGCGGCGCGTTCGAATACCAGGGGCAGAAGTGCAGCGCCGCGTCTCGGGCATATATCCCCGCAAGCATGTGGGCCGAACTAGAGGGTCCGCTGGTAGAGGAGACTGCCTCGCTCGCTATGGGCGACCCTCGTGACTTCACGAACTTCGTGAGCGCGGTCATCGACCAGCGGGCGTTCGACAAGATCAAGGGATACATCGACGAGGCGCGCGCTTCCGACACGGCCGAGATCATCGTGGGGGGGGAATGCGACGACTCTGAGGGGTGGTTCATTCAGCCCACGATCATCCTCACCAAGGACCCCACATCCACGTCCCTGTGTGACGAGATCTTCGGGCCCGTGATCACGATCTACGTATACGAGGACGCCGATTGGTCCGAGATCCTGGAGCTCGTCGACCGCACCTCACCCTACGCGCTGACTGGCGCCGTTTTCGCGAAGGATCGCCGCGCCATCCGAGAGGCTTTGCACGTGCTTCGACAGGCTGCCGGCAACTTCTACATCAACGACAAACCGACCGGGGCCGTCGTTGGCCAGCAGCCTTTCGGCGGGGCCCGCGCTTCCGGAACGAACGACAAGGCCGGCTCGATGCTGAACCTGTTGCGCTGGGTGAGCGCACGCACCATCAAAGAGACGTTCGTGTCTCCGACCGACTACACCTACCCGTTCATGGGCGGACGCTAGCGGGCCCGGGGCGTCCTACGAGTCGAGCGCCTCAAGCGCCTGTTCGAAGTCCGCGATCAGGTCCTCGACGTTCTCGATGCCGACGCTGATGCGGACGAAGCCGTCGGGAATACCCAAGGCGTGGCGCTGTTCGATACTCAGCGACGCGTGAGAAGTGTGGCGCGGTTGTGAAACCAGCGTCTCCACGCCTCCCAGGCTCGGAGCCGCTAGCGCCACGCTCAGCGCGGCCATGAAGCGATCCGCGGCCTCTGCTCCCCCCTTCAGCACGATGCTCACCATGCCGCCGAATCCCAGCATCAACTCGGACGCGATCTCGTGGTCGGGATGGCTGGTCAGGCCGGGATAGAGCGTAGCCGAAACCTCCTCTCGCTTCTCGAACCACTCCGCGATCGCCTCGGCGTTCGTGTTGTGCCGGGCGACTCGCACGTCGAGCGTCCGGATACCCCGGTCCAGCAGCCACGCGCTGTTGGGGTCGAGCGCCGGACCGTAGAGTCGCGATAGGCGCGTCACCTCCGCGACGAGTTCGTGGGAGCCGGCCACCGCTCCGGCGATCAAGTCGGAGTGCCCCCCGAGGTACTTGGTCGCGCTGTGAATGACCACGTCGATGCCCGCGTCGATACTCCGGAAGTTCACCGGCGAGGCGAACGTGGCGTCGCAGGTCACGGTGATTCCATGTAGTCGCGCGAGCGCGGTGATGGGTCTGGGGTCGAAGAAGCGCAGCGTCGGGTTGGTGGGCAACTCGATGTGGAAGACGCGGGTATTGGGTCGAACCGCCCCCCTCCAAGCATCGAGCGCCTCGGGGCTGACGAAGGTCGTTTCGACACCTCGTCGAGGAAGCTCATCCGTGAGCAGCGCCTGCGTGGCCCCGTAAAGGTGAGACGAAGCAACGATGTGGTCCCCCGCTTCTACGAGTGCGAGAAACGCCATGGCGATACCACCCATTCCGCTGGAGAGGGCGACTGCGTCCTCGGTTCCCTCCAGCGACGCAATCTTGCGACCGACCATGACGATGTTGGGGTTGTTACCATGCCGGCTGTACAACAACTCGCCGTCATCGGGCGTGGCCCAATGGAAGGTCGCACTCTGCACGATGGGGGGCACCACGGGCTCTCCGGGGACTTTCTGGTGGTCGTTCCCATGGATACCGAGCGTCGCGGGTCCCCGCGGGCGCTCCGGTCTTGCAAGGTCGGACATGCTCCCTCCCAGAGGGGACGAATATCAAGCGTCTACAAGAGATGCTGAACCAGTCGACTCAGCGCATGGTATCGGCCCGAGCCCGGGCTGCGAAACGCGACCCGTCGATCCACGAGGCGGTCGAGTGCCGCGCGCGCCTCCTCGTCGGGCAAGAACTCCGTCAGACCGTCGGGTTCCAAGAGCCCACGTCGCTCCAACGAGCTCCAACTGTCCGCCTCGACCAGCGTCGGCGTGCCGAGCAACTCGAACGTGCCCGGCCCGGTCTCGGTGACAGCGATCAAGCTCTGGCGCTCGAGCACAACCTGAATCTGGTCCCGATGGGGCTCCCGAACCCCACAGAACACGAAGAAGGCCTCGTGCGCGGTATCGTCCA
>JAYZBT010000065.1:0-14697 GCA_036338615.1 Gemmatimonadota bacterium | reverse complement strand
CCAACACGTGCACCGCACGCGCAACGGCGGCCAGAGCTGGCAGGTCATCAGCCCCGACCTTACGACGAACGACAAGAGCCGCCAGGGAATCAGCGGCGGGCTCACACCGGACAACATCGGCGTGGAGTACTGCTGTGTGATCTACGCCTTCGACGAGTCCCCCGCACAGCAGGGGGTCTTCTACTCCGGCTCCAACGACGGCAAGGTCTACGTGAGCCGGGACGACGGGGCCAACTGGGCGGACGTGACCGACAATCTGCCGGACTGGCCCGCCGACGGAGTGGTGCGTGGGATCGACGCATCTCAATGGGATCCGGGCAAGGCGTACCTGGTCGTGGAGGCCCACCAGGTGGGCGACTTCACCGCATATGCGTACCGGACCGAGGACTACGGCGCATCCTGGACGAAGATCACTAACGGCATCCCCGACCACATACTGAGTTTTACGCGCAGCATCCACGAGGACCCGGTGCGACCTGGCCTTCTCTACCTCGGGACCGAGAATCGCCTCTACGTGAGCTTCAACGACGGCGACGAGTGGCAGCCCTTGCTCAACGATTTGCCACCGGCCCCGATGTACGGAATCGTCGTGCAGCAACACTTCAACGATCTGGTGATCGGCACGTACGGGCGCGGTTTCTGGATCATGGACGACCTCACGCCGCTGCAGCAGCTCACGGACGAGGTGCGGGCGCAGAGGTCACACCTGTTCGAGCCGCGGGACGCATACCGCTTCAACCCGCGTACGTCGCCCGCCTCGATGACGATCGACCTCAGTCAGGGCACCAATCCCCCGAACGCGGCTCACCTCAACTATTGGCTCGACGAGCAAACCGCGGGAGCGCCAGTGGTGCTGCGCATCCGTGACGCGACCGGCACGCTCGTGCGCACCCTTCAGGGAACGAGCCAGGCCGGTATCAACAGGGTGTTCTGGAATTTCCAGGGCGAGTCGAGCACGCCGGTCCGTCGCCGCGTCCCACCGCTGTACGCCGACTGGGTCGACTACGGTCCAGAGCGAGTGCGCATCCAGAACGGCATGTCGCTGCGCTGGCCGCCGGGCACGTACACGGTCACGCTCGAGGTCGACGGCGAGCAACATACGCAGCAACTCGATGTGCTACGAGACCCGAACTCGGACGGCACCTTGGCGACCATCACGGCCCAGTTCGATCTCATGACTGAGATCCGCAACGACTACGATGCCGCGGCGGACGCCATCAATCGCATCGAATGGGTGAGGAGGCAGTTGTACGATCTCGTCGACGTGCTCGAGGACCAGGGCAACGCCACGGACCTGATCGAGGGCACCGCCGATCTCGACGCCTCGCTCATCGAGATCGAAGAGGAACTGATCCAGCTTCGCTCGACCGGCACCGGCCAGGACGGGGTGCGCTATCCGGCCAAGGTCACCGGTCAACTACGGCACCTCGCCAACGGGGTCGGCACCGCCGACTTTGTGCCCACGGACCAGCAAGGCGAAGTTCAGGGGTTGCTGCGCAATGTGCTCACCAACGCCCGTACGAATCTCGAAACCGTCATCTCAGAGGACCTCGCCGCATTCAATCGCCTCTTGGCGGAACGCGGATTGAATCCACTCATCAGTGAGCAAGGAGCAGGAAAATGAACGCCAGGATGACTCAGGTCCTCAGGGCCTCACTCTTCACCGCACTCTTGCTGTGCTCGGGCGCTATTCTGGCACCGGTCGCCGCGCAAGATATCGCCGGCCATTGGATCCTTTCCGTCACCCTGGACGCAGGTAGCGGGGATGCGAATTTCGTCTTCGCGGTCGAAGACGGGAAGATCACCGGCACGTACGCCGGGACTATGGGGGAAGAGCAGATCACCGGCACGATCGAGGACAACGTGGTGACCTTCGGCTTCGAATCCGCGGAAGCAGGCGAGATCTCCTTCTCGGGGATCGTCGACGGCGACACCATGATCGGCGAATGTGACTACGGGATCGTGGGCTCAGGAACCTTCGAGGGCCGTAAGCAAGACGGCTGACTCGTCGTGGGCGATGGACGCGGCTCGGTTCTGGAGGCATTTTTCAGACCCCGTAAGCACACGGGCCAGCCATCCATCTGAAGCAGGACGAGTTGTGAGCAATAGAAACGCCGACAGGACGGGTTGATCACGTGAGGATTCCTATCATTCTCCTCGCAGCGTTCGCTTGTCCCGCCTCCATTGCAGCGCAGGACGCGCCCCCGTCGGGATTCGCGGATCTCGAGTTGGCGAGGTCGCGTGATTGCGTGGGCGTGCTGAGCCGATTGGCCGACCTGAACGCCTCGCTGGAACCGCTCGGACTGCGCTCTGAGCGGTGGCGCATACTGCTCGAGGCGATCGCGCTCGAAGATCGAGGCGTTATGGACTCGCTCGATCAGTCGGATCCGACCGAGTCCGCCGTCCACGCCTGGTTCATCGCCGACGGTCGCCTGGCGCAAAGCATCGTCGACACTGGGAACCAAGCGCTCCAGCAGCAACGGACCATCAGCCGCGAACAAGTACGCGCGACCGTCCAGGTTCGAGTCACGGAAATCCAGACCGAGGCGCAGGCGCTCATCGACGCGTCGGGCGACCTGGCGGCCGATGCGAACCCGTGCGACGGCGCGATCTTCATACGCAGCGCTGTGCTCGAGGCTTGTGGCACCGAACAGGGTCCCGTTTGTGACGCGGCCGCAGACACGGCGACGGTGCCGGGCTTCGCGTTCGTGGACACGCCCGAGGACCTCTGGGACGTACAGGAGCTACGCCCCTGGTCCCAACCCGGCGGCCTGCAAGTCGGTGCGGACGGGGCGCTGACGGGAGCGAGAACCGTCGCGTTCGGCCGTCACGGGAACGTGGTGCTCACGGTCGGCTTCTCGCCGCTCATCCAGCCGCGCGCAAACCTCAGCGAAGAGAACGCTTCGGCGTTGGACGCAATCCTCGATTCTCTAGGCTTCGAATTCGATCATCCGGACCTGGCATACGCGCCGTCGCTGGCGGTGCGCGCTACCCTGCCGCAACCACTTGCGGGAGAGGACAGCTACGTGCTCCACTTCGGAGAGGCGGAGGACGCGGACGTTCTCTGGACCGGCCCCGCGGGCACGGGTGAGGTCATCGAAGTGCCCGTCGTGCTCGACCCGACGCACCTCATACGCCTTCAAGCAGGCGAACCGATCCGGCTCACCGCTGTGCAGACCGTCGTGGGCACTGACAATGAGGCCCTGTTCACGCTCGAACTGACGACCGTGAATCAGGTTGCCGCCACGCGCGCCCTGCTCGGCTATATGGCCGGCCAGATGGTCGACGACCTCATGCGACTGGTGCCACCCCGCGGCGACTGAGAAGTCCGTAAGCGAACTCCCCTCCGCCGATCAGCTCGTGCAGAAGGGATGCCTGGCGTCCGAGCTCGGCGCTACTTCACTGTGACCGAGGCCGGAAAGGCAGCTCTGCGCCAGGCGCGTGAAGCGTTGGTGAGCGCGTGGGACGGACTCGAAGAAGCGGTAGAGATCTAATGCTCGACGGGATGCTCGAGCGCCTTCTGCGCTCGATGCTCTTCGAGATCAGCCCTGCGGACCCGGTTACGCTGGGCGCCGTTTCCGTGATGCTCGTTTTGATCGCCGCTGGAGCCGCGCTGGCCCCATCGCTGAGGGCAACGAGAGTCGATCCTGTAGAGGCTCTGAGGGCCGAGTAGGCTACCGGATCGCGGCCCCACCGACACGGTCGTCCACGACGAAGCGATCTCGTGCCGGCATTTCAACTGCTGGCAGGGTCGTCGCGTCCATCACCGCATCGTCCGGAACCAACCCGTTCATATTCAGGATGTACGCGATCACCGCATAGGTCTGGTCGGACGTCAGGATGCCGGGGGTCAGTTGTGGCATTGCCCGCCGGATGTAGTCGAACAACGTGGTCGCGTACGGCCAGTAGTTGCCCACTGCCTGCCCGCTTGGCCATTCATCCCACTCGTCCGTGCCGACGAGTCGGTCGTTGGGACCTTCGGTGCCGGTGGCACCATGACATGCGGCGCAGTAGGTCAGGTAGACCCCCTGACCCTCGGCGACGGAGCCACGGCCGGTGGGCAACCCTTCCCCGTCCGGCTTCACCGAGATGTCCCACATCGCGACCCGCGCGTCGCTGGCTGCCGCACCGAAGTCGAACCGGTCTGGTGCGTTCGCCGGGAGAGAGGTGATCACGGCGCTCCCCCCAACCCCGGACACGACGGACCCTGAACCGCCCGCAAGGCTCTCTCCCGACCCACTACAGCCCACCACGAGAACTGCACAAAGCACTGCACCAGCACGCCTCATATCAGGTCTCCGAGGCCGAACGTGACGGAGCCGTCCCGGCTGATCTTCCAGGCCCTTTGATTGTTTTGGTGATATCGGGTGCGCTCCCCTCGCGCCTCCCAGAGCTGCTGGACGGTCGGCTGCACGTACCCCGTCTCATCGATCGCTCGGCTCAAAATGATCGACTCTTGGCCGTCCCAGTTCCACAGGTGACGGAAACGCACCGTCGCCTTCGACAAGACGGGAGGTTGCAGCTCCGCGTCGCTCCAGCTGCGTCCGCCGTCCGTGCTCACCTCGACACGGGTGATCTTGCCTCGCCCGGACCACGCGAGACCCTTGATCTCCCACCATCCGCTCTCCGGGAGCACGTACGGATAGGACGGGAACGTGATGATCGACTTGGCGTCCATGACGAAACTGAACTGACGGGCGGTCCCGCCCTCGAGGGGGTCGGTGTAGCGAGAGGTCTCGTCACGCGTCATCGTCGGTCGGTCGGTCACCTCGATGCGCCGCAACCACTTCACGTTGGCGTTGCCCTCCCAGCCGGGCAGGGCCAAACGCAACGGGTATCCCTGTTCGGGCCTGATCGCTTCCCCGTTTTGACCGTACGCGAGCATCGCGTCGTCGAGAGACTTCTCGAGCGGGACGCTCCGGGACATCATGGCGGAGTCGCTGCCTTCCGCGAGGATCCAGCTCGCGTCGGCGCTGACCCCGACTTCGCGCAGGATCGTCGACAACAGAACGCCCGTCCACTCGCTCGTGCTGAGCAGCCCGTCCAGGGACTGGGGAGAGGCCGCGGTGGGCATGCGGTTCGGGTTGTACGCACCGCCCCCGTTTCCCGAACACTCGATGAAGTGAATGCGCGAGACCTGAGGAAACCGTTTCAGGTCGGCCATCGTGAATACCATCGGCCGGTCGACCATGCCGTGCACGAGCAGTTCGTGTTCTTCCGCGACGATGCTAGGGACGCCCGCGTGATGCCGTTCGAAGTGCAGGTCCGACGGGGTGATGATGCCGTACAGGTCTTCCAGGGGGGTTCGCGACGAACTCGAGAGCGCCGGCGCACGCGTGAGTCGTCGCGGCTGCTCCGCCGGAGCGCGCTGACCGAGTTCCGAAGTGACGCGGCCCGGCACCTTGGTAGGATCCGAGGCGACGGCTGGAGCCTCTTGGGCTGCCAGCTTGAACGCGTCCGCCTGCGTCTTGAGCAGGCCGGCGGCGACGACACCAGAGGTCGCACCCAACCAGGCGCGACGGGAGATGGGGGAACCGTCCTTCGATGACATCGATGTCTCCTTCCAGCTGTGGACCGCGGTCGATGCGGGGAACCTGACCTCCGCACGGAGAATCGGCCAGTCTGGACGTCGGCCGACGGCGCCCACACATTTTCGGACTCGAATCAACCTCGTATCGGAGTCGTCACGCCATGCGCCGATGTTTGCCGCTCGCCGCCATTATCTGCTTGCTCATCCCCGCGGCCACGGCCGCACAAGAGAATGGGCCAGAGCTCCCCTCCGGCTTCGACGAGCCGATGCCGCTCCACCACGACGGCAGGGGACTCGGGCCCTTTTCGCGTGAGATCACTACGAGCTCTGCAGAAGCGCAGCTGTACTTCGACCAGGGCGTCCAACTCTTGTACGCCTTCGAACCAAACCTCTCTGCGCGCTCTTTCCGTGAAGCGTCGCAGCTCGACCCGAACTGCGCGATGTGCTTCTTCGGCGAGGCCTGGGCCTGGGGGCCGTACCTCAACGGCCCCATGGTGGCTGCGGACGCACCCCGAGCTCACGCGGCGATCCAGAAGGCGCTGGAGGTCATGGACGGCCATACCACCGACCTCGAGCGGGCTTTGATCGAAGCGATGGCGGTGCGGTACGTGCCCGAACACGACGCGGACGAGCGGCGAGAGCTCGACCAGAAGTGGGCCGACCGGATCAACGCATTGTACGAAACCTATCCGACCGACCTCGACATCGGGTTTCTCGCCGGCGAGGCGCTCATGCTGCTCGAGCCGCGCCGTGGCGCATGGGCAATGGACCAGCCCTCGGTGATGCGCCTGAACGCCGTGCTCGAGTCGGTATTGGCCCAGGATATCACTCATCCCGGTACCTGCCACCTCTACATCCACTCGACGGAGCCTTCCGTCGAGCCTGGTAGAGCCGAGGAGTGCGCAAACTTCTTGGGCAGCTCCATCCCGGGTGCGAGCCACATCCAACACATGCCGTCGCACACCTTCAATCGCATTGGACGCTGGGGCGACGCCGTACGGGCGAACACGGATGCATGGCACTCTGACCTGAAAGCCGAGTACGGCGACGGCTTCGCGATCTACCCGTCCCACAACCTGCACATGTTGTTGTTCGCCGCTTCGAACGACGGCCAGGGAGCGGTGGCGGTGCAGGCCAGCCGAGAATACTCCGACCTCATGGGCGGAGACTCGTTCTACGAAGCCCTCTCGCTCTTCCGCTTCGGCCGCTTCGACGAAGTGTTGGCACTCGACGATCCGCCGGAGGGGGACATCTTCCGCGGCCTCTACGACTTCAGCAAAGGATATGCGCATCTGCGCACCGGTGATGAGGGCACGGCTCGCTTCTACCTGCACGAGGTGAAGACGGCAGCCTCGGAAGGCTCTGGAAGATTCCGGGGTCATTCCGCCGAGCAGTTGCTCGGTGTGGTCGGAGCGATCCTGGAGGGCGAGCTGCTCCGCGCGGACGACGACCTCGAGGGCGCGATCGCCGTTTTCGAGGCCGGGGTCGAAATCGAAGACGGGCTCCGCTACGACGAACCGGAGCCGCTCGGGTTCTCCATTCGACATTGGCTGGGCGACGCCCTTTGGGAGGCCAAGCGGCACGATGAAGCCGTCGAGGTATTCCGAGCGGAGCTGATCGACCACCCGAACAACGGCTGGTCGTTGTTCGGGTTGGAGCGGTCGCTGCGGGCCCTCGATAGGGACCACGAAGCCGACGGCGTTCGCGCTCGGTTCCGCGAGGCGTGGGCCCGTTCCGACACGTACATCCGCTCTCCCATCTTTTAGTGACGCCGACGCGGAGCCGCGAAGCCCAAAGGCTTCTCCGGACCCTGGGGCCCGTGCTGCTGCTTTGCGTCGGCGGTTGCGGCCCCGTCGCCAGTGACGACCCCGAGGCCGGAGCTGACATGGTGAGCGAGAGTCCCCCGATCGAGGGCGCCGAGTACCGTTACCTGGACGTCAACGGGATCCGCATGAGGGTCGTCGAGCAGGGAGAAGGCCCGCTCGTGCTGTTGGTGCATGGCTGGCCGGAATCCTGGTACTCCTGGCGGCACCAAATCCCGGCGCTCGCCGCGGCCGGGTACCACGCCGTCGCGCCCGATATGCGCGGATACGGCGGCACGGACGCCCCCCCGCGCATCGAGGACTACGACATCTTCCACCTCTGCGGCGATCTGGTCGGGCTGATCGACGCGCTGGGCGAGCAAGACGCGGTTCTGGTGGCACACGACTGGGGAGCGGTCGTGGCTCGTGACTGCGTTCGCATGGAGCCCGATCGCTTCAGTGCCGTGGTCAACATGAGCGTCCCGTTCGGGGGCTTCGGGGCCACATCCCCGATCGAACTCTGGGAACGTCAGTACGGGGACAACTTCTACTACATCCTCTACTTCCAGGAACTGGGCCAAGATGGTGCAGGCCTGGCCGAGGCGGAGTTCGACGCGGACCCGAGAGGCATCCTGAGTCGACTCTACCTGACGGGAGCTACCCGCCTGCCACCTCAGGTCAGCGACCCACTACGGGCCGCGGGCGGCTGGATACCGCGGATCGGAGAGCCCACGGACTTCCCGCCCTGGATCAGTTCCGAAGAGCTGGACTACTACGTGGCGGAATTCACGCGCACCGGATTTCGCGGAGGCATCAACTACTACCGCAATTTCCATCGCAACTGGGAGATGACACCCGAACTCAGGGGCGAGCTCGTGCCTCAGCCCGCGATGTTCATTGCGGGAGACGGCGATCCGGTCATTGCGGGAGCCACGCAGGAGGTGCTCGCTGCGGGCCTGAGTCGGGCTGCTGCAGAACCGCGTGGCGCGCACGTGCTCGCTGGAGCGGGTCATTGGGTGCAGCAGCAGAAACCAGACGAAGTGAACCGCTTGCTGCTGGAGTTTCTCGCGGGGCTTCCGGGCGGCTGAGAAGGGTCGTGCCAATCCGATAGAACGAGCGGACGATCTCCTCGCCCTCCAAGACGGACTCGCGGGCGGGCCGGGATGGAAGTGACGGGCGACATCGCGTCCTTCCACTGGACGCTGAACGAAGTGCGTGAGCACCACCTGAGGCTGAGCCGAGAGATGAGCGTCGAGGTCGAAGTCGTTCTCGGATGGGACCGAGCCCTGGTCACCGCGTGACCCCGTCTCGGCACTACCTCGTCCAGCGCCGATTCGCTCGGTCCGGCTGACCCCTCGTACCCTGCTCGGGGTCGCCCGGGTCGTCGATGAAGATCTCCCAGGCCTGCCTGCCGGCACCCTAATTCGTGTGCATGACCCTACTGTGGCCAGAGGATCGTACCCGCGTCCAGCAGGGCGTCGATCTCGGTTCTGATGAGGGACGAAAAGGCCGTTCCCGACGCGGGGCGTGAGTTGAACAGCACGACGTAGTTGACGCCGTCTCCACGTTGGCGGGCCAGTGTGTTCGTGCCGGGCAGACTCCCCCCGTGGTTCCACCTCCAACCCGATCCTTCCGAGCCGCTGCGCCGCGTGCCGATACCGTCTCCGGCCACTTGGTAGACGTCGAGGAACTCGAGAATAGCCCTCGTTGCCGCGACCAGGCCGCCTTGCGCGATGCGCGCCTCGTGATCCCAACCGCCGCTGGGAAGTCGCACAGCCGATCCTTGCGGGTCGAACACGTTCGGCCCCATGCCCGAGTAGTCGTACCAGGGCTCACGCGGATTGCGCGCGCTCGGGAAGGTCCGCCCCTGCACGAGGTCTGCGGGTGAGACGCCCAACGGATTGAGCACCTTCTCGAAGACGTAGCTCAGGTAGTCACGGCCGGAGACCTCTTCGATGACGAGGCCCAGCACGAGGTACCCTATGTTGGCATACGCATACGCCGAACCGGGCGCGAATTCCAACGGCTGTCCCAGGATGTAGCGGACGGTGTTCACGCGCCCGGGCGGGCTCGACAGCGACATCGCCTCCGCGATATCGATCTCACGATAGGTGAGGTCCCCGGCAATCCCCCGATCCCAACCTCCGCGATGTCGCAGCAAGTCGAGCACGGTGACGTCCGCGAGCCTCGCGTCCCCCAGGACCGGAAACGGCTCCAGCCCGAGCACGCCTCCCCCCTCCTGCCCCAGGTCGAACACGCGATCACCGAGTTCTAGCAATCCCTCGGCGACCAACTCCCGAATGGCTGCCGCGGTGATGGGTTTCGAAACGCTGGCGAGCCTCATCATCGCGTTAGGGGCAAGCGCGACCTGATGCAAGGAGTCCCGCCATCCGAAGCCCCTCTCGAAAACGACTTCCCCGTTCCTCATGATGCCGAGGGCGCCGGACTCGATACCGTGCCGCGACATGAACTCGACCATTGTGGAGTCGAAGACCTCGACGGAGTGGAAGGCATCGACCTGAGGTATCTCGAGGGACTCGGAGCACCCTGTCAGCGATGCCGCCAGAAAGACGCCGGCGGCCGCGGAGCCCCATCGGCGAAGCCGTGCCCTAGACGACACCGTCGCCGCGCAGTCGAGCCACCGCCGCTTCGTCGTAGCCGATCTCGGCGAGTACCTCGCCGGTGTGCTCACCCAGGACCGGAGCGCGGTGTCGAATACCGCCCGGGGTCTCCGAGAGCCGCACCGGTGTGTCGGCTACAGGCGCCGGCTTGGGCAACCCCGGATAGTCGATCGCCAGCATGAACCTCATCGCGCGCACGTGCTCGTGATCGAGTGCCTCCTGCGGCGACAAGATCGGTCCGGCGGGGAGGCGGGCAGCGTCCAAGTCGGCCAGACACTGCTCCGTCGTCCGGCCCTCGCACCAACGAGCCATGCGCTCACCGATGGCCTCGTGATTGTTGCCGCGGGAGATATCGTCCTTGAAACGCGGGTCTTCGAGCCAGTGTCCCTCGCCCATCAGATTCGCCCAGCGCTCGAAAAGCGGTTGGCCGACGACCAGCATCAACACCCAGCCGTCCTTGGTGCGAAAGCAGTCCGAGGGCGCGGCCGTCTGCGCGCGATTGCCGGTCGCGACTCTATTGGGCGCGATGACATCTTGCTCGATCAGGGTTGTGTTCCCGACGGTTAGGGCAGACATCAGCAGCGATCCCTCCACCTGCTGCCCGCGTCCCGACTTCTGTCGCTCGAGGATCGCGGCCATGGTCCCGTACGCCGTGAGCATCGCCGTGGTGAAGTCCACCCACGGGTAGTAGAGGCGCGTGGGTTCTTCTTCCTGTCCCGACATGTGCATCGCCCCAGACATCGCTTGCGCGACACCGTCGAAACCCACGCGATGACTCCAGGGCCCGCCGTGTCCGTACGCGGAAACGGTCGACAGGATGATGTCGGGCCTCGACTCGCAGAGCGTGGCATAGTCGAGCCCCATCGACTCGAGAGTCTGGGGAGGCAGGTTGGCCACGACCACGTCACTCGTCGCGACCAGCTTGCGCACGATCTCACGCCCCTCGGCGCTACGTGGATTCAGCGTGATTCCGCGTTTATTGCGATTGACCTGCATGAAGAGGCTGCCTTCGCCCCCCTCGGCGATCGGGGTCACCCAACGGTCCTCGCTACCGGCGCTCTTCTCCACTCGAATCACGTCGGCGCCCATGTCCCCCAGGAGACAGGCGCAATACGGACCCGCGATGTAGCGACCGAAGTCGAGGACACGGACGCCTGCAAGGACGAGACTCATGGATTCGGGCCGGTGCGAGAGGATTATTGGTCTTTGGTGCCGTGCAACCCGAACAGCGCAAGTACACCCACTGCGATCACGGCCAAGCCCGGTTTCACTCCCCAGAAGTCCGCGACCAGCTGTTTGACACCCGCTCGACGACCCACCGGGTCATAGCCCTCCGTCGCGTTCGGATCCAACACGTCCCAAGCACCGATGCCAATGAAGATCACGAAAGCGATGCTCATGCCGACTCTGTCTTCTAGGTCCATGCGGTCACCCTCGTCCGGATTTCGCCCTGACGAAAAAGCCTAGGTGGGCCGTGGCGAGGCGACAAGGGCTCTGGAGGCGAGCCGGATCTCGGGGAGTATGCCGTTCGCCTCTAGCGCCCGAGCCGCAGATTGCCCTTCCACCAGTCGGTCTCGTCCTCGCTCTTCGGCCCCATCCGGCCTCGCACCGAGTCGAACAGCGCCGCGGGGTCGTATACCCTCCCTGACCTGATCACGTGGATGGCATTGCGCGTGTCGGTGATGGTTGTCAAAGGGTCGCCACGCACGATCAGCAAGTCGGCGTACTTCCCGGCTTCGATGGTTCCGAGTCGGGCGGCCACGCCGAACGCGCGCGCGGAGTTGATCGTGCCGAATCGCAGCGCAGCCGCGTTCGGAATCCCGGCGAGCACGAAGGCCTGAAGCTCGCGGTGGACGCCGAAGCCGCTCCACCATTCCCCCCAACTCGGGTGGTCGGTCCCCAGCGAGATGTTGTCGCCGCCCCCGGCATCATAGAAGAGCTTGAGAGTGCGACGCTTCATGTAATAGATGCGCTCGAATTGGTCAGACGGGTCGCGCGGTAGGCGCCGTTCCACTTCGGCCCTCGCAAAGGGCGTGAGGAAGCCCCGTTCGTCTTCCCAGTAGTCGTAGACCTGGGCCTCCTTGCCCGCCCAGTAGTCGTACGCCGTGAGGGTGGCATCGAAATAGGCGCCCTGCTCCACGAAGAGCCGGGCCTGCCGTTCGAGTCGAGCCACCGTGGTCGCGTCGTCGAGATCGAAGGCCTCGAGCGAGGCATACGCCGACTGTGTGCCCAGAAAGGCGTCTCCACCCATGAAGTGCTCGACGCGGTCGATGCCCATCAGGATCGCGTCACGTGGGTTCACGCTGTTGCGGACCCCCGAGTCGAGGTGGCCGGTTACCGTGATCCCGTGCTCGTGGCCCACTTCGATCAACGCCTGGAGTTGATCGGGCCGGATGCCTTTGGCCTTGAAGCCGCGGACCCCGCGAAGGGCCCAGTACGTGGCTTCCTTCCGTACCGAGTCCGGGGTCATCGCTTCGTGACGCCACCCGGGCCTGGCGCTCCCCCAATACGGCCCAGAGCTGTAGATGCGGGGTCCAGGGATCTCGCCCGACGCCACCCGGGCGCGGCCCCTGCGGGCCTCGGCCGGGTCGACCTCGCCCGCCGGGAACGTCGATGTCACCCCGTTTGCAAGGAAGAGCACGGGATTCACGGTGTACTCGTCGACGCGACCCTCCGCCAGGAGATCCACGGCATAGTGCGCGTGCAGGTCGAACAACCCCGGCATGATGAAAGCATCGTCCCCGAGCCTGATCACTTCCGCGTCGCCCCCCGCGGGGTCGACGTCGCCGACGAGCAAGATCGTCCCGTTACGAACCAGCACACCCGGGTTGGCGCGTGACTCGTCGGAGGTGCCGTCCCACAGCACTCCACCCAGGAGGATGAGGTCTCCCGGCCGGGGCGCTACTTGGGCTTGGGCGAGCGGCACGTATAGCAGCGTCACAACGGTGATGAGAAGGATCCGGCGCATGTCGCTCCAGGTTCGAGGCCGCGGTAATTCCGAGGATAAGGAGTCAGCAGCCGTTTGTGCCATCCCCAGCCTTTCGGTGCGCACTGGAACTCCTTCCCCTCCAGGGCTTACCATTCGGAGTCCACCCGTGGAGTGTACCCGAACCGGAAGCGTCATGCCGTACTACGAATACCGCTGCCCCACCAACGGTCGAACCGTCGAGGTACGCCACGGAATGGACGAGCGCCTCGAGACCTGGGGCGAACTGGTCGCGAGTGCCGGCGTGAACGTCGGCACCACGCCCGCGGAAGCCCCGATCGCCAAACTGCTCAGTGCCCCCGTACCCCTGAAGGGATCCGGCGGAAACGCGGACTTCCAGGGCTGCGGCTCAGGATGTGCCTGCGTTCCTCAGGCCTAGCGGGTTCTCCCAAGAGGTGGCCCCGTCGGGAGGGCCTCGGCATTTCCGCGAAGACGCAGCAAACAGGCCTTTGAAGTGAACGAGTCCGCCCGCATGGTCTATTGCTCGATGTGCGACGTCGCCGTCCGAGCGAACGTGACTGCCGGCTGGTTGAACCACGCGGTAAAGGGGATTTGAGTTCGCACGGCGACTTCGATCCGTATCTGGAACTCCCCAACCTTCGTGTCTTCGTCGCCCGCCCCGAGTATCTGCTCGCGATGAAGTGTGCCGCGATGCGGCTCGGCGAGGAGTTCCACGACCTGGACGACGTGCGCTACCTCCTCCGATACCTGAACATCGAGCAGGTCGAGCACGCCCTTTCGATCGTCACCCAGTACTTCGACGAGTGTCTGCTTCTGCCAAAAACGCGGCTCGCCTTGGAAGAGTTGCTCCCACAGTAGGTCGTCGAGCCGGGGCCCCACTTGCGCAAAAAGTGGGTCCGCACACAAATAGTCGCTCCTAATTTCAGTGACCCTAGATCTTATCCAATGGACAGCTTCCGTTTCATTCTGGGCGTCCTCCTCGTTATTTCGCTACCACCCGGTGTGTTCATGTGGTTCGCTGTTCATCCCTTCGCGGGTTTTTGGCGGCGTCGGGGTGTGGTCATCAGCATGATCGCCATCGCGGCCTTCTTCATCGTGAGCATCGCCGGACTTTACGCGGTGCGAACCCAGATCATGGGCCGGGATCTGGGGACCAACGCTGTACTGGTGGGTCTGGGCCTAGTGCTGATCGTCACCGGGTTCTCGATCCTCCGGCACCGAAAGAAGCACCTCACGAACTCCATCCTGGCCGGAATCCCTGAAATCCAGGCCGATGAAGACAAGCAGGGGAAACTGCTGGACCAGGGCATCTACGCGCGCATTCGCCACCCGCGGTATGTGGAGATCACCTTCCTCACCTTCGGCTATGCCTGCATTGCGAACTTCGTCGGCCCTTGGATCGTCGCAATTGCAAGTATCCCGATGATTCACATGGTGGTCTTGCTCGAGGAGCGAGAGCTGAGGGGGCGCTTCGGGAACGCATACGCGGACTACGCGGAGCGGGTCCCGCGCTATGTCCCGAAAACATGGCGCTAGGGACTGGAGTGGTGGGGGGCTAGCCACGGTCCGCGTCCCTGGCAAACCGCTGGTCTTGGAGGCACTTTAGCTGCCCGCCTCCCCACCCTCCCGGTATCCATATGCTCGACAACCCGGATTCGACCTCCGTAGCCTACCGATTCGAGTTGCCGGACGGGACGAGTTATTCGTTCACCGTATCGGTCGGCGCACGGCCGCTCGACCGGACCGTCTCGGATCCACCGGAGTGGGCGAAGCTGGACGTCCACGAATGCCCGCATT
>JAYZBT010000064.1:0-21459 GCA_036338615.1 Gemmatimonadota bacterium | reverse complement strand
CTATGTGTTCGACGTCTGCGGCGCTGAAGTCGAGGTCGGCGCTTCGGGTGTCGCAACGGACTTCGACCGTCGTCGTCGCATAGATCTCTCCGGCGAGCGCGCCGACGAGTCCGTTGAGGAAAGAGACCTCTTCGTGGATCGTCGCGTTACCGGACGGGCACATCTCAGCGATCGCGATCTTCTGGTTGGGGCTGATCAGGCCCCCGAGCCTATGGTTGTGCCAGCTCTGATAGACGACTGGAGCGTTCGGCGCGCCCGCGCCAGTATTGTATGTGAGCTCGTAGCACGCCGCTGTCGACAGCAGCATCACGAGTGTAAGTGCCCTTCTACATTTCCTCGTTTCGGTCCCGAACATCGTCCCCTCCTCACCAGAAGCGGCGTTACGCCGCCGACACACGGACCCTTGCGGTCGAGATGCCGTGCATGCAGTGGCCGTGCCGTACTTTGGGCGGTCTCGTAACATGTTGTAGTGCAACGCTTGGCGGGTACTATGCGCGTTCCGGCCTTTTCCTTGGCTGTCCTCTGTGGAGGACGGTGGAATCGGGCCTTGCGGACGGGCTTCTCGCCCCCCCATATGATGGTTACTGCTTGCCCCGTGGGCCGCACTGTACCGCCGCCACTGGGGATGTTGTGAGACCCTCGGCCTCCTGATGGGGGACGCGAGTCGGAGTGTGGCATGAGACGAGCAGCGCTACGTAGCCCTTCCGTCTTTGGGCGGAATCGGCACACGGTGCGTCGGCCCCGTGGCCACGTCGCAGAAAGCGGTCGGCGATGGTTACTCGCGGGAGGGACTATGCCACCCGGCAGTGACGAGGCCCGGATGCGCTGAAGACTGCGCTCCGGGTCTCTTTCTCTTGCGGCTCCGGCCGAGCGCTGCTGCGGCTCACCGCCGGAGTTCATCCTTCCCGCAGGAGCGAGGCTCGGGGGTTCTCCCGCGAGAGGGCCGCATATATATTCTCTGACCATGCATGATATTGCGATACGAAGGACCTATGCCAAAGCTGAGCCGGCCGAGGCGGCCCGTGCGCCAGACGCGTCGAGGCCTCGTCCGAAGCGCGTAGTCTTAAAGTTGGGGAGTCGCACGCTCACGGCTGGCAGCACCGAGTTGTGCGAAGAGAGGTTCGTCCGTGTGGCGGCTGCGGTTGCCGGTAGCCCGGACGTCGAGGTGGTCATCGTATCGAGCGGTGCGGTGGCCGCCGGCTTCGGCGCGCTGGGATTCGGCACGCCTCCCGAGGCGGTCCGGGACCGCCAGGCTGCGGCAGCCGTCGGACAAACCCGGCTCATGAGTAAATGGGAAGCCGCGTTCAGAGACCGAGGCCGTGACGTGGCTCAAGTCCTGCTGACCAACGATTGTCTCTCCGACCGGCGTCGGTACATTACCGTACGCGACGCTTTCTCGGCACTTCTCGATCGTGGAGTCGTCCCGATCGTGAACGAGAACGACACCGTGAGTGTGGACGAGATCATGGTCGGCGACAACGACAACCTGGCGGCCATTACCGCGGCTCTGGTGGACGCCGATCTCCTCGTGCTGCTGACGGACGTCGCTGGGGTATTCACCAGTGACCCCAGACTCGACCCGGACCTCGAGCCGATCCCCTTCGCGCGGAGTGCCGCGGAGTTGAGGGAGCTCTGCTTCGAGAAAGCGTCGGCGGAGTCGATCGGTGGCATGGTCACGAAGCTGGAGGCGGCGGAGCGGGCGGGTAGCTACGGAATTCCGACCGTCATCGCTTCCGGTGACGAAGCGGGCACCATCGAGGCCGTTCTCCGAGGCGAGGGCGTCGGCACCTATATCGCCCCGGCTGACCAGCCGCTTCGGGCCCGTCAACACTGGATGGCAGTGCAACGCGGTCTCGCCGGCGGGTTGGTGGTCGACGACGGCGCCGTCTCCGCCATCCGTGGGCGAGCGAGCCTACTACCGAGGGGAATCGTCGAGGTCGTAGGCCGCTTCAGGAAGGGAGACCTTGTCTCGGTGGTCGATCTCAGAGGAGTGGAGCAGGCGCGTGGCATCGTGCGATTCGACGACCGAGAACTCGAGCGCATCCGAGGCCTTCACAGCAGGGACTTCGAGCAGGTGCTCGGGCGGGAGGTCGGCGCGGCGGTGATGCGTCCCGACCGCATGTTCATCATCGATGAGGAGAAGGGGTTGTGACGGTGTCGGTTGGCGGCTCGGTGGATCTGCTGATTCCGGACATGGCGCGCAGGGCGCGGGCGGCGAGCCGGCAGCTCGCGACGACCTCCGGAGAGCAGCGCCGGGTCGCGCTCCACGCCATGGCGGACGCGTTGGCCGCCGCCGCGGATGAGATCGTGGCCGCCAACGCGCTGGACCTCGCGGCGGCCGACGCTACCGCGATTGGCGCCGCAATGCGGGACCGTTTGCTCCTGGACCACCCCGGTGTCAAGAAGCTCACGGCCGCGGTGCGGGAAATCGCCGAGCAGCCGGATCCGCTCGGTGAGGTCACTGATGCGCTCGTGCGCCCCAACGGGCTGCGGGTGAGCCGGGTGCGCATCCCGTTGGGGGTCGTGGCGATGATCTACGAGAGCCGGCCCAACGTCACGGCGGACGCTGCCGCGCTTTGTTTGAAGGCTGGGAACGCGTCCGTCCTCAGAGGCGGCAAGGAGGCGCTGCACTCCAATCGGGCCATCGCGGATGCACTGCGCGTAGGACTCGGAACGACCGCGGTGCCGCCCGACGCGATCCAACTCATCCCCATCGCCGATCGCGCAGCGGTCGACGTTCTACTCGAGCAGGATCAGTACATCGACCTCGTGATTCCGCGTGGTGGGGAGGGTCTCATCCGCGCGGTCACTGAGAAGAGCCGAATTCCGGTGCTCCAGCACTACAAGGGAGTGTGCCACGTCTACGTCGACGCCTCCGCCGACGCGCGCATGGCGACCGACATCGTGAGCAATGCCAAAGTGCAGCGTCCGGGCGTGTGCAATGCGCTCGAGACGCTCTTGGTCCATCAGACGGCCGCGCCCGATCTCCTGCCTGTCATTGCCCGAGCGCTCACCGACTCGGGGGTGGAGTTACGTGGGTGCGCTCGCACTCGGGAGCTGTTGGGTGACGTCGTGGTGCCGGCGAGCGAGGCCGACTGGAACGCGGAATATCTGGACCTGATTCTCGCAGTACGAATCGTGGACGACCTGGCTGCGGCCACCGAACACATCGACAATCACGGCTCGTCCCACACCGAGGCGATCGTGACGGCTGACGATTCCGCGGCCCAGCGGTTCGTAGCGGCCGTTCAGGCGAGTACCGTGCTCGTCAATGCCAGTACCCGCTTTGCGGACGGAGGCCAGCTAGGGCTCGGCGCGGAGATCGGAATCTCCACGTCGAAGCTTCACGCCTTCGGCCCGATGGGCGCCCGTGAACTGACCACGCGCAAGTTCGTCGTCGAGGGCACGGGCCAGATCCGAGGCTAGGCGGCCCCCGCCGTCACCCGCCCGCGTACTGCTCGCGCAGTTTCGTCTTCTGCACCTTCCCGGTGGCGCCCATCGGGAGTTCATCGACGAAGATCACCTCGTCGGGCAGCTGCCATTTCGCCAGCGTGCCCGAGAGGAATTCGATGATGTGTTCCTTGCTGGGCTTCGAGTCGGGCGCGGGCACGCAGATCATGATCGGGCGCTCGTCCCACCGGTCGTCCGGGATGCCGATGACCGCTGCCATCACGATGTCGGCGTGACCCATCGCTGTGTTTTCGACGTCGATCGAGCTGATCCACTCGCCTCCGGACTTGATGAGGTCCTTGCTACGGTCCGTGATCTGGATGTAGCAGAGCGGGTCGATCGTGGCCACGTCACCCGTAGGGAACCAGCCGTCTTCGGTGAGCTGCGATTCGTCGTCCTTAAAGTAGCCGTCGACCACCCAGGGGCCACGCACCTGCAGCTCTCCGAAGGCGACGCCGTCGTGGGGCAGGCGGCCGCCGTCCTCGCCCACGATGCGCGCCTCGATCCCGAACGGTGGTCGGCCTTGCTTGGTCTGGAACAGCCTGCGTTCCTCGATCGGCAGCTCACGGTGTGCTGGCATGAGCGTGTTGATGGAGCCGAGCGGGCTCGTCTCCGTCATGCCCCAGGCGTGCCGGAACTCGATCCCGAATTCTTCCTCCAGCGCGGCGCAAAGGGATGGCGGCGGGGCCGTGCCTCCCATGACCGCCATGCGCAATGAAGGCGGCGCGTTCCCGTTGTCACGCCAGTACTGCACCAGCGGGATGAAGACCGACGGCACCCCGGCACAGTAGTTCACTCCTTCGCCCGTCATGAGCTCGGTGAGCGCCTCAGGATCGTAGCGCGGCCCAGGGAATACCACCTTGGCGCCGGTCAGCGGCGCGGAATAAGCGAGGCCCCACGAGCACGCGTGAAAGAGCGGTACGATCGGCAAGACGCACGTGCTCGGACGCATGTCGAAGACGTCGGGCATCGCCACACCGTACGCGTGAAGGACCGTCGAGCGGTGGCTGTACAGAGCGCCTTTGGGGTGGCCGGTGGTGCCCGACGTATAACAGAGGGCTGCCGCGTCGTCTTCATCGAGGGTCGGCCACTCGTAGTCGCCGTCGTGTTCGCCGATGAAGTCCTCGTATGCGACGGCATTGCTGAGCGTCGTTTCCGGCATGTGCTCCGAGTCGGTGAGCACCACGTACCGTTCGACGCTCGTGAGCTTGTCCGCCACGGCCTCGGCGAGCGGGATGAAGGTCAGGTCGAGGAAGAGGATCCGGTCCTCTGCGTGATTCATGATGTAGATGAGCTGACTGGGGTGCAGCCGGGGATTGAGCGTGTGGCATACCGCGCCCATCCCTGAGATACCGTAGTAGAGCTCGAGGTGGCGGTAGGTATTCCAGGCCAGCGTTCCGATCCGGTCCCCGCCCGAAATACCATGCGCTTCGAGAGCCTGTGCCAGTTGGCGCGACCGGTCCCGTACGTCTCGCCAGGTATATCGATGAATCGGCCCCTCCACCGTGCGTGAGACTACCTCCTGGTCGCTGAAGACCTGGCCCGCGTGCTCGATGAGAGACGAAATGAGGAGGGGGGTCTGCATCATGCGGCCGCGCATGCTTGACTCCTGTCGGTTGAAGCGCTGACATGGGCTGGCAACGTACGATCCTGCGGCGCGGAAAGAAAAGTGAACACGTCCGCTCGGTTTTGTGGCGTTCCTCGGTAGGACCGTTTCTACCAAGGAGCACGTCATGCAAGCCCCCCGCACCTCGCTGCTCGTCGTCGTTGCCGTCTGGCTCGGCGCGTGTGGCCTCGAGCAACCGGCGTCCGTCGAAACCGGGTTTGAAACCGATGGGCCCGCGTTCACCATCTCTGGTGCCGGACTTGTCGTCGGCGGCCTCAGCAACAATCGAAGCCTGGGCCCTGGACGCCAGAACTGGGGCTTCACCGAGGGCCCCTCGTACACGACCGCAAGATCGCTGCTGAGCGCCGTGTCTGGAGCGCGCGTCGGCCGGCATGTACGTTCTCGCCATGACAGAAAAGAACTTGCTGCTGGAAGAGATGACTTCGCCCGAGGTAGGCCTGGCGTTGGAGCAGGGCTTCACGACCGTGGTTGTCGCGGTCGGCGCGGTAGAACAGCACGGTCCCCATCTCCCGCTGCTCGTCGACGCCGCGCGCGGAGACCGACTCGCGGTCGAGGTTGCTCGCCGTCTCGGTCGCTGTCTCGTTGCCCCGACCATTCGCGTGGGATGTTCGGAACACCATATGGCCTTCCCGGGCACGTTGTCCCTTCGTCGCCAGACGCTGGAAGCCGTTTGCATGGACTACACGGTCAGTTTGGCACGCCACGGATTCGAGCGCGTGTGCTTCGTACCGTCCCACGGAGGGAACTTCGCCCCCCTCGCCGAGATGCTCGACGATCTGCGCCGCGCGGTCGCCCCGGACTGCGCGGTCGAGGCGTACACGGATCTGGTGGGGTTCATGACGTTCTGGAAGAGCGCTGTGGCGACAGAGGCTCCCGGACTGGAGGGCAGGGTCGGGGGCCACGCGGACATCTCGGAGTCGTCGGAGATGCTCTGCATCCGGCCCGATCTGGTACACGAGGACCGCGCGGCGGAGGGCCACGTGCAGGCGTTCGACCACGAGCTCGCCGAGAGGATCTTCCGCGACGGTTTCCGTTCGGTAACGCCTAACGGAGTCCTGGGTGACGCGCGTGGGATGAGTGTCGAGATCGGTGAGCGCTGCATCGCCAATGCCGCGGACGGAATCGCGGCGGTGTTCGATGCGAATGGAGCGCGAAGGACCGAGTGACGCCTCCGCGACTGGCGTTCTTCGTATCACCTCACGGCTTCGGACACGCAGCGCGGGCTGCGGCCGTGATGGCCGCCGTGCACGAGCGCACCGGCGCGGAGTTCGAGATCTTCACGACCGTGCCGCAGTGGTTTTTCGACGAGTCCCTGGCAGGGCTCTTTCGCTATCATGAGGTTGTCTGCGACGTCGGTTTTGTTCAGGTCTCAGCGCTTCGGTACGATCTGCGGAGGACGGTGCAGGCGCTGAACGACCTCGTGCCCTTCGATCCGGTGCTGCTGGACGCACTCAGCGCGCGTGTGCACGAAGCGGGCTGCTCGGCGGTCCTCTGCGACATCTCGTCCCTCGGTATCGCGGTGGCGGAGCGCGCACAGGTACCGTCTGTTCTGATCGAGAGCTTTTCGTGGCCGTGGCTGTACGAGCCGCTCTACCAACGAGCGCCCGAGCTCGAGCGCCTGAGCGACGAACTCGACCATTGGTGGACAAGAGCCACGATGCACTTGCAGACCGAGCCACTCTGTTGGCGCGACCCCGGAGTAGAGACTCTAGTGGACCCGATCAGTCGCGAGCCGAGGATGGATCGCGACGAAGTGCGTGCCCGCCTGGGTGTCTCTCCTGATCAAGAGGTCGTCGTGATCACGATGGGCGGCTATGCAGAGGAGATGCACTTCCTCGACCGCCTTCGCTCGATGTCCGACCTGGTTTTCATCGTGACCGGTGCGAATGCGACGACTCGCGAAGCGAACTTGAGGCTGTTCAGCAACCAGATTCCGATCTTCATGCCGGATCTGCTACGTGCTTCCGACGCGCTGGTGGCGAAACTGGGATACGGCATCACGGCCGAGGCGTGGAGCGAAGGCCTCCCGTATGCCTACGTAAGCCGCCGCGACTTCAGGGAGATGCCGCCGCTGGAGGCCTTCGTCCGACGCGAATTACTCGGATTCGAGGTCCCTCCTGAAGACTTTGAGGGAGGTGGGTGGATCGACCGGATACCGGAGTTGCTGAGGCTACCGAGGCGGCCGCACACGGGCGGCGGTGCGGACCAGGTGGCGAGTGTTGTGGTGGGTGTCATGGAAGACCTCACCCCATCAACGGATCCGTCACACCCAGCCAATGCACCGCAATGAGCCCGAGCACGCCCACTACCAGCAAGTAGTAGATCGCGGGCAGGACGGTCTTACGGAGCGTCGCCCCCTCCTTCCCGAGCAGGCCCACAGTCGCCGAAGCCGCGACCACGTTGTGGATCGCGACCATGTTTCCGGCGGCCGCGCCGACGGCTTGCAACGAAACGATCATCACGGTCGACATCGCCAAGCGCTCGGCCACGCCGTACTGGAAGGCGGAGAACATCAGATTGCTCACCGTATTGGATCCCGCGATGAAGGCGCCCAGAGCGCCGGTCCAACCGGCGAAGAATGGCCAGACCTGACCCACGTTGTTGGCGACCCAGTCCGCCATGGCGAGCGGCATCGAGAGCAGGCCGGCGCCATTCACATCGGAATTGATGTAGACGCGGACCATCGGGACCGTGAACACGAGCACGATACCCGCGCCCACAAGAACTTTGCTCGAGGAGCGCACGGCGTCGGCCACGTCGCTGCTCTTCATGCGGTGGAGAACCGCGGTGATCGCCACCACGACGAGCAGGACGAAGCCGGGCAGATACATCGGAGTCGTCGTCGCGGTGATGCCCGAGTCGAGGATGCTTGCCCACTCGACCTGGAACCCGCGTAGCCAATCACCCAGGGGTAATGTCTCCCCGCTGCGGAAAAACCGTATGCCCGGTTCCGGGGCCCTGGTCCAGACGAGGAGGGCCCCGAGGATCGCGTAAGGCGCCCAGGCCAGCGGGGTAGAGATGTTCTTTCCCGCGGGAACATCAGCGAGTTCGTCCTCGATGCCGCTTACCCAATCGTCCTCCCAAGAGTCACGGGCGGGGAAGTCCCACGTGTCTTTGGGAAGCAGCCAACCTTTGCGCGCGATGGACACCACGATCGCGAGTCCGACCGGCGCCCCGAGCAGCGATGGGAACTCGGGTCCCAAGAAAGTGCCGAAGAGCACGTAGGGCAGCGTGAACGCGAGGCCTCCAAGCAGCGTAAACGGCAGAATCGACAGTCCCTCGGTCCACGATTTGTTCTTGCCGAAGAAGCGTGTCATCATGACGACCATCCAAGTCGGCATGAGCACACCCGCGGTCGCGTGCAACAAGACCGCCTTGGCCGTGACCGCCTGGAGGAAGTCGGGCATGGTCATGCCGGCAGCGGCGAGATCGGCCGCAAATGCCCCACCACCCAATCCCCCCTGTACGCCTACGAGAATCGGCGTGCCGACGGCGCCGAACGTGACCGCTGTGCTCTGCACCATCATGCCCAACATGACGGCGGTAGCCGCCGGGAACCCAAGCGCAACCAGTAGAGGGGCCGCGACGGCTGCCGGCGTACCGAACCCTGCGGCTCCCTCGATGAACGAGCCGAACAGCCACGCTACGATGACCACCTGGACCCGCCGGTCGTCGCTGATACCGTTGAAGCTCCGGCGGATCGCACCGACGCCTCCGGATCGCTCGAGGGTGTGCAGCAGCAGGATGGCGCCGAAGATTATGAAGAGCAGGTCGAAGCTCAGGAAGAGACCCTGCACTGAAGCCGCAACGATCCGAAACCCCGCCATGTCCCACGCGTAGTACGCGACGACCGCGGCCGCGGCATACGCCGCAGGCATGGCTTTCTTGGCAGGTACACGGAAGCCCACCAGCAAGACACCGCCCAAGGCGATGGGGAAGAGCGCGAGTGCTGCCTGTAGGCCGGGGCTCACGAGTGGGCCACCACTAGAATGGAACGCTCAACGCGTCGCACAAGAAGCGCATGAACGGTGTGCCGGTCTTGAAAACCTTGGCGAGCTCCTTCGGCAGATCGGGGCTCGTCGCGAAAGACTGGGTCAGGTGCTTCACGCCGATGAAGTCCTTCCATTTCAGGTCCTCGATGAGCGAATGCTCGGGATCGAACCCTTTGGGTGGGCGACTCAAGCGATCCCCTTCAAACTGAACGGTATCCCTAAACTTCTTCCCACGCGAGGCCTTCTTCCATGCGGCGGGTTCCGCGACGATGTGGTCCCGGATCGCCCGCAGCGCCTTCCCCTCGGGATGCCAGATTCCCATGCCCGCGAAGACAGAACCAGGCTCGAGGTGCAGGTAGTACCCCGGGGCGTACGCGTTCTTGGACTGCTCGTGACGGAAGTGGATCCCGGCGTGTGTCTTGTAGGGGCTCTTGTCTTTCGAAAAGCGCACGTCGCGGTAGATACGGAAGAGCGAGCGGTTCGTCGCCATGAAATGCGGACTGAGTTTCTGAAGCTCTGCAGCGAAGTCTTCGATGAAGCCGAGCGAGGCGTCTTTGACGTCGGCCTCGTACCGATGCTTGTTCTCGGCGAACCATTCGCGGTCGTTGTTGTCCGCGAGGTCGGCCATGAACTTGAACGTCTTGCGCGTGAAGTGCCTCTTGCCGGCCACGGGGGCGCTCCTCTCAAGATGGGGCTGCTGAAAGTGGGGCGTGGCGCGTTCGTATGCTACGGCCCCAAGTTCCTCTCCTGACGCGCTCGTCGATACACCCAACGGGAGGTCTCAGTGGCCTACTCCGCAGCCCCACACCGTTTGGCCTTGGCCGTCGCCGTCTTAGCATTGTTGATCACTTCGTCGGCGTGCGCCGTGGGGCGTACCACGGTTCGGGATCCCTTCGCCGGCTCGTCCGCGAGGTCGCGATCCGGCGGTGGTGCCGCTGAGATTCGAATTGCTGTGCGCAACTCCAACTTCAATGAGAGCGTCATCTACGCCGTCAGGCCCGGCACTCGACGGCGCCTGGGGCGGGTTCAAGGCGCGGCCGACGGCGAGTTTACCATGCCGTGGCTCAGCACGGACCAACTCAGATTCGAGATCGACATTCTCGCCAACGACCGCTGCTTCACCAGGACGGTCTACGTGGAGCCAGGCCAGAGATTGTTGGTGATCATCGACTCCACGAGTCGACAACGGAGCGATGGGGTCAGACGCATGTGCGACGTGCAGCGTGGCCGTTGAATGCGCTCAGCCTAGCGCGGCCGCCCTGTACTGGAGCTCCTCCCTGGTGCGCGAGCTGAAAATGGCTCGATACGGCGCCAACGCGTGGGATCTCAAGGTGCCCCGGTCCGGCGCTTGTCACTGGGCTCGTCCTCGTGAAGCGCGTAGAGCTCTGCGATGATCTGCTCGATGGGCGGGTGCTCGACGAAGAGGTCGCGCCTCGTGGCGGCTCGTGATGCGTTGGATGAACTCCGCCGGTGAGCGCAACGAGGCGGCCTAGCTTCTCCTGTCGTGTCGGTCCGGGGCTATCGGAGCTACCTGACCGGGGTTGTCGAGGCCCGGCCGGCTTCCTGCTCACGGATAGAGCCGTTCCGTATCCCAACCGTCGTCGGACCGCGTGAAGACGAGGCGGTCGTGGAGCCGATCGGCACGGCCCTGCCAAAACTCGATCCGGCGCGGGCTGAGTCGATAACCCCCCCAGAATGTGGGGAGGGGCACGTCGTCTTCGGCGAACCTCTCCTGGGCTTCACTCAGGCGCGCCTCCAACTCGGCCCGCGAATCCAGCGTCTGGCTCTGTTTCGACGCCCAGGTCCCCAGGCGCGTGCCCCTTGGACGGGAGGAGAAATACTCGGCGCTCTCTTCTTGGGACACTCGTTCGACGGTCCCCGTTACCCGGACCTGTCGATGGAGGACCGCCCAGTGAAAGCACAGGGCGGCGTTGGGATTGCTATCGAGTTCGGCCGCCTTCCTGCTACCGTAGTTCGTATAGAAGACGAAGCCCCGCTCGTCCACTTCTTTCAACAGGACCATGCGGGCGGACGGGACGCCATCGCTCGTTGCGGTGGCGAGCGTGACGGACTCCGGCAACAGGATTCCGGACTCCTCCGCGGCTCGTAACCAATCCCTGAACAGCTCGATCGGCTCCATGTCCGACGCGGCGTCGGGCAGGCCGCCAGCCACGCCCTGGCCCAGCGTGAGCACGGTCTTGATGGATGATTTCAGTGACATGTCGGGAAGGTGTTCGGTCGCGCGGCACGCCACAAGGACCTGCCGAACGTGGCTTGACACGCTAGGAGTCTTGAATAGCTTCGGTAGTGCATATCCCCCCCCCAGGGGGGTTGGGCTTGACCCTCGAGTCAGAAAGGATCTCGGCATGGGTGATGAGAAAAAGTTCGCGATCGTACGACGGTTGAAGAGCGTCGAGGGCCATGTGAGGGGTGTCGAGCGCATGGTCCAGGACGACGCGTATTGCATCGACATCGTGAATCAGGTGTTGGCGATCCAGCGGGCGCTGAAGAAGGTCAGCAGCCTCTTGCTCGACAAGCACCTTCATCATTGCGTGACGACCGCGATCCAGGGGACCGACGATGCGGAAAAGGAGCAGGTGCTCGGTGAACTGGTTCAGGTATTCGAGGCGACCGGCAAAGCGTAGACCGACTTTTTGAGGAGGGAACATGACGAGCAAGACGGTGAACGTGCCCAGCATCAGCTGCGGACACTGCGTGGCGACTATCGAGCGCGAAGTCTCGGAGATGTCTGGCGTCTCCGAGGTGAAGGCCGAACAGGTCTCCAAGAACGTGACCATAACGTGGGATCCGAAGGCCACAGATTGGGTCGTGATCGAGGGTCTCATGAAAGAGATCAACCATCCCCCGTCAGGCTGAGTCGCGACGCACCATGCCTGCTGAGGCCTTGAAGGAGCGCGAACTCGTCCTGCCCATCACCGGGATGACCTGCGCCAATTGTGCGGCGACCGTGGAGCGCGCGTTGCGAAAGACCGAGGGCGTGACGGAGGCGTCCGTCAACTTCGCGACCGAGCGGGCGACGGTGCATCTCGACGCGTCGACCACCGGGTTGGACGAGCTTGCGGCCGCGGTGGAGCGGGTCGGCTTCGGAGTCGTTCAAGCCGAAGAATGGAGGCTCGACGACGCCGAAGCGCAGGCCCGTCACTCGGAGGTGCGCAGGCAGTCCCGGATGTTCTGGACCGGTGTCCTGTTCGCGGGGCCGCTTTTCGGCCTCAGCATGGCGAGAGACTTTTCCCGGCTGGGCCCCTGGGCGCACGAGCCGTGGGTGAACTGGCTCATGTTTGCGCTCGCGGCGCCGGTGCAGTTCTACGTGGGGTGGGACTATTACGTGGGCAGTTGGAAGTCGCTGCGAAATCGAGCCGCGAATATGGACGTGCTCGTCGCATTGGGCTCGTCCGTCGCGTTCGTCTACTCCGTTTTCGTGGCGCTCGCGCTCAGTCTGGGCAGCGCCGCCGCCGGAGAGCACGTCTACTTCGAAACCGCCGCGTTGATCATCACGCTCATCAAGCTCGGAAAGCTGCTCGAGGTTAGAGCGAAGGGAGAAACAGGTAGGGCGATCCGAGAGCTCATGAGCCTTCGTCCGGACACGGCGCGCGTCATCCGTGGTGAGGAAGAGCAGGAAGTGCCGTTGGACCAGGTCCTGGTGGGTGACATCGTCCTGGTCCGGCCGGGAGGGCGCGTCCCGGTAGACGGAGTCATCCTGGCCGGGGAGTCGTCCGTAGACGAGAGCATGCTCACGGGGGAGAGCATGCCTGTCGACAAGGGCCCCGGTGACCATGTGATCGGGGCCACCATCAACCGGTCGGGGGCGTTTCAATTCCGGGCCACGAAAGTGGGGGCCGAGACCGCGCTCGCCCAAGTCATTCGCCTCGTGCGCCAGGCTCAGGGTAGCAAGGCACCCATCCAGCGGCTGGCGGACCGAGTTGCGAGCATTTTCGTTCCGGTCGTTATCGCGCTCGCCCTGGCGACGTTCCTCACGTGGTGGCTGGTCGTGGGAGCGGGTTTCGCGGATGCGCTCATCCGGCTGGTCGCGGTGCTCGTCATCGCGTGCCCCTGCGCGCTCGGACTGGCTACCCCGACCGCGGTAATGGTAGGAACCGGGCGCGGTGCTCGGCTCGGTATCCTCTTTCGTAGCTCTGAAGCGCTCGAGCGCTCCAAACAGGTGGACGTGGTCGTGCTCGACAAGACAGGTACGATCACGCGAGGGGAACCGGTGGTGCGCGGGGTCGCCTCGGTCGACGGGGACGAAGCGAGGTTACTGAGCGTCGCCGCCTCCGCGGAGCTGAGAAGCGAACATCCCCTGGCGGTGGCCGTCCTGGACGAAGCCAGGCGTCGGGGCCTGAGGCCCTCAGAGGCCGAGCGGTTCCAATCCTTCCCGGGTCGCGGGGTGAGCGCTTGGGTCGATGACGCTCGAGTACTGGTGGGTACCCGGTCGTTCCTCGAAGAGCGTGGCGTCGAGACCTCCGCGCTGGCCGGGCGTGCGACCCAAATGGAGTCGGCCGCTCAGACGCCGCTCTGGGTCGCGTCCGACGACCGGCTGTTCGGCCTGATTTCGGTTGCCGACTCGGTGAAGGAGGGCTCCGGTGAAGCGGTGTGCGAGCTCCAGAACGCGGGCCTGCGCGTGGTGATGCTCACCGGCGACCGTGAGGCGACTGCCCGCGCCATCGCGGCGGAGGTCGGAATAACCGAGGTTCGCGCCGAGCTATTGCCGGAGCAAAAAGTCGGGGCGGTCAAAGAACTCCAGGAGGACGCCGTCGTGGCGATGGTGGGGGACGGAATCAACGACGCACCAGCGCTCGCCCAGGCCGACGTCGGCATGGCGATCGGGACCGGAACGGATGTAGCCATGGAAACGGCGGACGTAACGCTCGTGCGGGGTGACCTGAGGTCTGTGCCGGTGGCGTTCGCGTTGAGTCGAGCGACCATGCGCACCATCGAACAGAATCTGTTCTGGGCGTTCGTCTACAACGTGGTCCTGATCCCGGTGGCCGCGGGGGCCCTGTATTCGCTGGCTTTCTTGCCGATGATGCTACGCGCGCTGCATCCGATCCTCGCGGCCTTTGCCATGGCGTTCAGTTCGGTCAGCGTGGTGGGGAACAGCCTGCGGCTGCGTCGCGCCCGACTCTGAAGTCGGAACCCTTCGGCCACGCCTCGCCGTAGAGACCGCATGATAATCATCCTGAGGCGACTCGCCCGACTCGTCCTGAGTTGGATAATCGGAAAGATCTAGAAGCCTGCTCCGGACACAGCCGGGCGTCTTCTGCTAACCAGCGGCTACCTGCGCGAGTGTACTCCTCAGGCGCTGCATGAGCACACGGTAGATTCCCCGCGCCACCGCCGGATTCTGCTCGATCAGGCGATCGAAAGAGTCCTGGTCGATGCGCAGCAGGGTGGTCGCTTCCACGGCCGTGGCCGTCGCGGAGCGCGTCTCGTGGTCCAGAATCGCCATCTCTCCGAAGCCCTCGCGTGAACCGAGCAGCGCCAGTTCGGTGGTACCGCGCGTGATCCGGATGCCCCCACGCACAACCATGTAGAACGCATCGCCCTGCTCGCCCTGCTCGAACACGATCTCGTCGCCCTGCAGATGAACCACCTCGGCGAGGGACGCAATTCCGGCCAGGTCCGATCCGGGGAAGTTTCGAAAGAGCTGGGATCCCTTGAGGATCATCACTTTCTCGATCAAGGGAATCATTCTTTCCTCCTCAGTTTCAGAATCTTTGTGTCGACCCGGCGGGTGGATCTCGTCGTCCCGTCCGAGCACGTGCAGGCCGAGCGCGCGCGGCCACCAATCGGCCTCGTGAGCCAGTGTCTCGCCGGGGTCCAAGAGCAGGTCGGGGGCGTCAGGCAGGAGATCGGCCACACGGTCGATCGCGAAGCCGTCCTCGATCACTTCCATGAACGGCATCACTGCGCTGCCGCTCTCGCTCGAAATGGTGCCTTCCAGGAGTTCGAGCGCGTTGCTACGCCCCGCGCTACCCTCGCTCAAGATCGCCGAGGCCACGGTCGTGAGGCGGGCGGGGTCATAGGAGAGCGAGAGAATGCGCAGCACCCGCAGTACCGAGCGAATGCGGAGGCCCTCGAGTTCCTCGGCCACGAAGGCATTTCTCGGGTCACTCGTGTCCTTCCGCAACGCGCTCGCCACCAACGAATAGCGGAGGCCGCCTTGCATCTCGAGGTTCAGGACCCGCTGCAGTCGTATCGGATCGATCGCTTCGATCTGCCCTGCCACGCGCATGCGTCGCAGAGACGTCAGCGCTGCAGGGCCGAGTGCCGGTTCTTCCACGAGCTCGAGCAATGCGTCCCGTGCCTCGTGGCCGTCGATATTGGAGAGCGCCGTAATCACAGATCGCCGCGTCGGCAGCGGTAGTTCGCGGCGGTCGAGCAACGCCGACATCGCGATGACCGCGGGCCGGCCCAACTGGGCCAGCGCCTCGAGCGCCGCGGGCCGCGCCTGGCGATCCTCGACGACGTCCGCGACCTTGGCCATGAGTTCTTCTAGTCCGAGGTCGCCGACAGCCCCCGCGGCCACCGCCCGGTCCTCGGACACGTCCGATGTCAGCAATTCGGTCAATTGCAGATGGATCTCCGGTCCCAACTGCCCCAGGGCTACGAGGCATGCGCGCCGCACCCCCGGGTCTTCGTGGCCAAGAAACGCTTCCACCAGGTTCGGCTCGACTCCCGGGACGGTTCCCGCGGCGGTGAGCATGGCCGTCACGACGATCGGTGACTCCTCGCGAACCAAGCGCTCTCCGATTGCCACGCCCGCGAAATCGTCATCCTTGTGGTCCATGCGTCCGAGTACCAGGGCCGCCTCCGCTCGTACTTCCGGGACCTCGTGCATCAGGAGCCCCGTGGCTCGTGGGGCCGCGTCCTCTACCGGGAGCTGTTCGAGCAGCGAAGCGGCGAAGACGACCACTGTCGGCTCCGGGTCCTGCAACGCGCTATCGATCACCGCGAGTGCTTCACGCCCGATGATGAGGGGACTGCTCCCCGTCGCGCCGAAGTCGACCGAGTGCCTAGCCAATGCCGCTTCCAGCGCGTTCATGTAGGTCTTGCGGTGCCGCGTGTAGATCAAGAACGCACTGGCAGCCGCAAGAGCAGTCACGATCGGCAGCAGGTCGGCCCGCGAGGCCAACACGATGGCGATGCCGCCTGCAGCGGCCTTCGACAGCGGACGAAGCACGCCCCCGAGCGTCGCGATCGCAGCGCTCTTCACCTCCCGAGGGAACGGCAGCAGCGACACCTGCTCCACCGGTTTTTGCAAGCTGTGCTGGAGGATGTCATCGAGCGACTGCAGCCCCGCGAGCGCCCATACGCCGCCGGCTACGGCTACGCCGCCGGAGGCGATGGCCAGGGTGCCGCCTTGTGCCATCGCGGCGACCGAGACACCCAGCGTCGGGAACAAGACCCGAGACGCCCAGAGCTGCAACAGCAGAGTCCCGGATCCAACCGCGACCGACATGTATCCATAGATGGCCGTGATGCGGTCGATCTCGAACGCGTCCTGCAGCGCCACCTTGAGCTGTAGATCAATGAGCGTGCCCGCGAGCGTCAGTGCGACGATGCCGAAGGCGAGAAGCCGAAGCAGCCGCTCGCGGCGAATGGATCGAAAACCGAGACCTGCTCCCAACAGAAAGGTGCGAACCGCCCCGATATCACTGACTACCTCGTCTTCTTCATCGCGACCCGGCTCTGGCACCGACAACAGTAAGGGAAGTGCGAGCACCAATAGGAATGCGGAAATGACCAACAGGTTCGAGGTCCCCCAAGCGAAAACGGCGGGCGCCACGCTCGCGCCGCTGACGATGGCCCCGGCGGAAGCCCCCATGCCGATGAGCGGGAGCAGCCGCTTGGCTCGCCTGCCCGTGAGCAGACCACCGACGAAATCCCACGTATGTGTGACGATCAGGACCTGAACCGCGGAGAGCCACAGGTACAACGCGAACGCGCTGAGCGGCTCGACTTCGAAGAGGATCCGGGACCCGATGAGCGACGCGCTCAGCACGCCGGTCAGCCCGACCGCGAACCTGCGGCGTGCGGAACCGGAGATCATGCCCGCGAAGAAGACCGCGACGACGGCCGTGAGGAGCGCGGCCGAAATGATCGCGTACGGAATCTGGTCGCTCTGATACTCGGACAGGAACAGTCCGTTCTTGGCAGCGGAGATGACCGTGGTGGTGGCGGTGTTCAGGAACAGAAACGCCGCCGTCACCCCGAGGGTGTGTCCCTCTCCCTCCCGCAGGTCGAGTGCCCTCGCGAGCCTGCTCAAGACGTGACTCGGGTGGTCAGAGGCTCACCATCGCGAAACGGCGGGCTGCGCTGGGGGGTATGGATCTTCATGTCGAAGCGGAATATTCATCCCCGGAAGGTCTGCATCGGGGGCCCTCGCGCAACCATGAAGCACGGAAGATGGTGGGACGAAGGTCAAGCTTTCGAGCGGGTGGTCGATCAATAAGGATATGGACCGCTCATGCGTGGGGCGGAGTCCGCCGAGGAACGGGCTTCAGCGCGCCGCGAGCGACGTGGCAGCAAGAAGCGGCAGAAGCGAATCGTGGTGGGCGTGTTCTCCGTCTTCGCACTGAGCGGTGGCCTCGGCCTCTTTTTCGGGCTGCGCAGCCATACTTCGCCGGATGAACTACGCGCGGCGGCCGAAGCCGCAGCCTCGTCGAGCGCAACGATCTAGCGAAGCGATTGGCTTCCCTGAGCTACCAGGACGCCTGAGACTCCGCACTAGCCGGCCGCTCCCGCAGTAGCGATGCTACGCCTCCGTCGAGTTCTCGAGGTTGATTCGTAGGAGCGTTCCCATGGTGTTGTCGTCGGATTCTCGCGTGTTGTGTCTCTTCGCCACGTTGACGGTTGCGTTCGCCGCGTGCGACTCCGGTCCGACGCCCGAAGCTGCCGACCTCGTGCTGCGGGGTGGCAAGATCGTCACCGTCGATGAGCAAGTGCCTGAGGCTCAGGCACTTGCCGCACGGGACGGTCGCATCGTAGCCGTCGGATCCAATGCCGAGATCGCAGACTACATCGGCGAGGGGACGGAGGTCCTGGAACTCGATGGCAATCTCGCGATCCCGGGTTTCATCGAGGGGCATGGCCATTATATGGGAGTAGGCCGCTCGAGGCTCCAACTCAATCTCATGACCGTTGCCAATTGGGACGAGGTCGTGGCGATGGTGGAAGCCGCCGTTGCGCAGTCGCAACCCGGTGAGGTGATCACAGGGCGCGGCTGGCACCAGGAGAAATGGGACCGGAGACCCGAGCCGAATGTGGACGGGCTACCGCACCATCGTTCGTTGAGCGCGGTGTCGCCCGACAACCCGGTGCTGCTCACCCACGCGAGTGGTCACGCGACCTATGCCAATGCGAGGGCCATGGAGTTGGCCGGCATCGATCGTGACACGCCGGACCCGACCGGCGGCGAGATCGTTCGGGATCCGGACGGAAACGCCATCGGCGCGTTCCGCGAGACAGCGAGTGGCTTGCTTGGACCCGCCCGCCGTGGCGCCGCCGCCCCGGACGCGCGCCGCGTGGCCCTTCTCGCGCAGGAGGAGGCCTTCTCGAAGGGGATCACCTCGTTCCAGGACGCCGGCTCCGGCTTCCGCACCGTGGATCTCTGGAAGGAGATGGTCGACGACGGCAGTCTGAAGATCCGGCTCTGGGTCATGATTCGCGCCGGAAACGAGTCGCTCGCGGAGAATCTCGCCGCCTACCGTGTGGTCGGGCATGGAGATCGTCTGACGGTTCGCGCGATCAAGAAGTCGATCGACGGTGCGCTCGGCTCGCACGGGGCGTGGCTGCTCGAACCGTATGACGACCTGCCTACCAGTACCGGTCTCAATACCACTTCGCCGGAGGACATCCGCGAAACCGCGCACCTCGCGATGGAGAACGGTTATCAGCTCAATGTTCACGCGATCGGTGACCGGGCGAACCGCGAGACACTCGACATCTTCGAGGAGGCCTATTCGGCCCAGGGCGACGGCGACTACCGTTGGCGCGTCGAGCACGCCCAACACCTGCATCCCGACGACATCCCTCGATTCGGCGCGCTCGGTGTGATCGCCTCGATGCAAGGTGTGCATGCGACCTCGGACGGACCTTGGGTCGAGCCGAAGCTCGGTGCGCAGCGGGCACGGGAAGGCGCTTATGTCTGGCAGAAGCTCATGGCGTCCGGCGCGGTCATCATGAATGGCACCGACGCGCCCGTGGAGGACGTGGACCCACTGGCGAGCTACTACGCCACCGTGTCCAGAACCATGAACAACGGAGGAGTGTTTTTCGCGGATCAGCGCATGAGCCGTCTCGAGGGCCTGCAGTCGTATACGATCAACGCAGCCTTCGGGGCCTTCGAGGAAGACATCAAGGGATCGCTCACCGTGGGCAGGTTCGCGGACGTGACCGTGCTGTCGCTGGACATCATGACGGTCGCCGAAGAGGAAATTCCGGATACGGAAGTGGTGTACACGATCGTGGGTGGAGAGGTGGTCTATCGGGGTGGGGGAGAGTAGTCTTCCCTCCCCTGATCAACCTCCTCTTTCGCGGCGAAGTGAGAATCCATGCAGCACGATCAAGCTGGGAACGACAGCGACCGAGCCCCCAGCTCTCTTCCCGACATCCTCGCGATCATCGAGAGTGCCAAGGCTCGGGGCGGTATCGGGGCGCTGGAAAAGTATCTCACGAAGGCGCTACCCGACTCCGAAGAGGCCGAGATCACCGAGGTCGCGGAGGTCGCCCTCGAGATCATCGAGTCGGTCCCGGTATTCTTGGCCCGCGCCCGACAGGAGGCGGAGATCCGGAAACTCGCCTCGATCGTCAACCCGCTGCTGGATCACGCGGTCAACTACTATCTGCAGCCGATGGATCTGATTCCCGAGATGACCATGGGACTCGCGGGCCTGCTCGACGACTCGTACCTGATCCTTCGCATCCTGGAGAATCTGGAAAAGGGCCCCGAGGCGTTCCTCGACTGGGACCTGGACTATCCGGTTCGCTTCCTGCGAAGGCTCATCGGGCCCGGGGTGGCTCACAAGCTCGATGCGAGCGCCATCCAGGCCATGCAGGATGTGTCGTTCCAGCTGTCGGAGATGTGGTCGAAGATGAGCCATCCGGCCTGAGAGCTCTCCCGGGACCTCAATAGCGCGCTAGTCGTCCATTCCGAGCCAGGTGGTCGCTTTTCCTGTGTTGATCGCCAGGTGTTCTCCGGCGGTACCGGGGGCGGCCCCGTGCCAGTGCTCTTCACCCGGATCGATCGCCACCACGTCTCCCGGATTGAGGACGACCTTCTCTCCGGCACGGGTGACGACGACGCACCGGCCGCTCAGCCCGTAGAGGAGCTGCACGTCGTCGTGCGTGTGCCAGTGCGTCTGGGCGCCCTCGTCGAACGCGACCCGATACAGTCGAACGGGAAGACCGTCAGCTGGACCGAGCATACGCTGAAAGCGTGCGGGCAGCACGAAATTCGAGGGGTCCGCGGGGCCGGGGGGCCGGGTGGTCTGGTCGATCGCTCTCATTCAGTTCCTTCCGGTGCGGTTGGGTTCCAAGCTCGCTCAGGTCATCAAGACGATCGTGGTCCCCTGCAGTCGAGAAAAGGCGTTCGTCGTCTTTGTGGACGAAATCGACACCTGGTGGCCGCTGGGCAACGTTCCGTGTCTGCGATGAAAGGAGGCGTCGCCAAATCGGTGAGCATCGAAAAGAGGCCCGGCGGAAGGATCGTGGAGATCGGGCACGACTCCATGGAGCACCTGTGGGGCACGGTCATCTCGTACGACCCTTTCGATTCGCTCACGATGGACTTTCATATCGGCCTGCCCAAGCCAGCGACCGCGAGTGTGGTCACGGTGCGGTTCACTGCCCTGGGAGCCGATCGCACTCGCGTCGTGCTCACCCACAGCACTTGGGAAGCGTACGGTGACTTGGCCGGAGACATGCGTGGCGGCTACGGCTCTTCCTGGGGGATGATCTTCGAGGAGGGTTACATGCAGGCGTGCGGCGGCTGAACGACCTTAGGCTGTGTTAAGTGCCGGGTGGGCGGCCCGGACAAGCGACAGCATAGTCGCCATCACGGATCAGCGCCGCGAAGCGCCTTCTCCCTTTCCTTCGTCCTCGGTCCCCTTTTTCTCGGGCTTCTCCCAAAACCCGTCGGTGCCCGTAGACTCCGACGCAAGCGCGCCATGGAAGAGCACCGCGTTGAAGAGGACCCGGAACGTGCCGCGCGGCTGACCGCGCCACTGGGGCCGGAAGCCCAGGAGGATTACATGGCCTTCGCCGTGCCGGACGTCCAGGGCGGCGGCCTGCCCCTGGAGGTGCTGCTCACCGAGCAGGTAACCGGACAGCAGTGGGGAGCCGTCTGGTCCGTAGGACGCGATCACGGCG
>JAYZBT010000063.1:0-5929 GCA_036338615.1 Gemmatimonadota bacterium | reverse complement strand
AGCGGCCGCCGTCGCTGTCTCCCCGGCCCTCACCTCCGAGTTGGCGGCGTCCGTGAGTGCGCCCAGCACCGAGCAGCTGACCGCGCCGGCCTGGTCTGGCTACGACGACGCGATGGTCATCGACTTTCTGGGTAGCCCTGGGTACTTCAACTACCCGGAGAATCCACCACTCGACGAGGTGATGGTCCAGAACGCACGCACCTCGGGCATCACCGCGATGAACGTTACGGTGAGCTCGGGAGGCGCCGCGTCGACGTTACGCCGCATGTCGCCGTGGTTCGCGAACGTCGAGTGGTGGCCCGACGTGTTCCGCATGGTGCGCAACGTGGAACAGCTGCACGACGCGAAGGCGACAGGGCGCGTCGGCATCGTGCTCGGCTTCCAGGACACGACGCCCTACGAGGGCGACCTGAACCAGATCGGGGTCTTCCACGACCTCGGCGTCCGCGTCGTGCAGCTCACGTACAACGTGCGCAACCTGGTCGGAGACGGGTGCCTGGAGCCCGGCAACGCCGGCTTGAGTGCGTACGGCCACCAAGTGGTCGAGCGCCTCAATTCACTCGGCACCATCGTGGATCTGTCCCACTGCGGGAAGCGGACCACTGCCGAGGGTATCGCCGCCTCGAGCGCCCCGGTGGGCATCACACACACTGGCTGCACGGCCGTGGATCCGCATCCGCGCTCAAAAGACGACGAGGAGCTGCGCGCAGCGGCAGACGGCGGCGCGGTGATCGGCATCTACCTGATGCCTTTCCTTTCGCCGGGTCGTGTACCGACCGCAGAGGACGTCGTCGCGCACATCGAACACGCGCTCAACGTGTGCGGGGAGGACCACGTGGGTATCGGCAGCGACCTGTCCATCACGCCCATCGATGGATCCGACGAGTACTGGTCGAAGCACCGCGAGTTCGTGGCCGGTCGAATCGCGGCCGGGGTCGCGGCGCCAGCCGAGGACCCGGACGTGCTCTTCACCGTGCCGGACCTCAACTCACATCGGCGCATGGACATGATCGCAGACGCGCTCTCCGCACGAGGACATTCGGACGGTGTGATCGAAAAAGTGGTCGGCGCGAACTGGCTTCGGCTCTTCGAAGAGGTGTGGAGCTAACCGGGCAGCCTCACAGCCATGCCGCCACCGCCAGGCAGACCCGCGACTTCGGCGACGCTGTGCACGAGTTCGTCATCGAGTAGTCGTCGCACGACACCGGGCAATACGGGCTGGCCGGCGGATCGCGTGCCTTTCCCGGTGATGATGTGCACGACCTTGCCCCGAGAGATCCTGACCTGAGTAGCGAAGAACATCTTCACACGCTGCTCCGCTTGGGCGCCCGTCATTCCGTGAAGGTCGAGCTTGGCTACCGGATACTCGCTCAACAGCAGCGCGATGCCGGTGAGAGCCGGAGGGTCAGTATTCGCCAACGGCGCTATCCGCCCATGGCCGACCTGAGACCCCGGTCGAAGGTCATGATCTCCGTGACCGAGCGTCGTCGGCAGCACGCGACATGCAGGAGGTCTCTCGCCCCGAGTCCCGGTAGTTCTCCTACCATCGCGCGGGCGAGCCGAGCGTCGTCAGTTTCGACGGACCAAACGGTGTTCATGCACCCGTCCACCAGCGCGAACGCCGCGTCCAGGGTCTGGATCCGACCCACAGGTATGTAGGCATGGAGGAGTTCTTGAAGCACCTCTGCCGATGTCACCAGCGGTCGCGACTTGGCGACCGCCTCGTGACGTGCCCCTCAGTGCGGTACGACATCCTATGCTAGACCTTGAGGCGTCTGAGGTCAAAGAAGCTGGGGCATTCTAAGGAACCAGTCGGCAGGTTTTAACGTCTCTGGAGCCGGGGGGCGACCACCGTAGGCGCTGTGGGCTCGGACCGTATTTTACAGGCGCCTCCACTGCTCGATAAGGACAACGGCCTCGGGCAGCGTGTAGAAGATCGTGCCGTTCAGGAACTCGTTCCTCAGCGTGCCGTTGAAGCTCTCGTTGTAGCCGTGCTCCCACGGACTGCCCGGTTCGATGAAGAGCGTCTGCACCCGAGCCTAGCTGAGCGACCCGGGGCGCATCCGGGCTCGTGCGACACAGGGTCGTGCGCACGGCCCGGATGAAGATCCGCGGCACGGCGCTCGCGATGTACGGGTTGCCCTCCAGGAAGGGACGGAGTCAGAAACTGTGCTAGCTCACGGGATCGGACATTGGCCGGATACCCGTACGCTGGAGGTTCGCCATCGTCCGACCCGCGTCGACGTCCAGCGTGGGGATCAGCCGCCGGTCCGTTCGAACGAAAGGTTTCTCACCCGACCCGCGTCGACGTCGAACCCAACGACACGACCGTCCACTCGCTCAAACCGCAGCTGGGGCCCACCGGCCTCCAGAAGGTCGGGCTCGATTTGCCGCAGCTCCGCGCGGATGCCCGCACCGACCGTCAGCTGCAGGACACCCTCCGAGACCGAGAGCCGATAGTCGACATCGAGCTCAGAGCTGTAATACGTCCCGACGTATGCCTCGGGGCCATCGACCGGGCCCGGAACAGGTGACGCCTGATCGTTCGCGTTGGCAGTCGAGGTGCCGGGAGGCTCGACCATGCCGACTTCATCTGCGAGCACGATATCCGCGACGCGCAGGGCCATTCGGCTCGGGCTTGCGTCAGCCCGGTTACACGCCAGCACGATCGACACTCCCTGCTCGGGAAAACGTGTAATCGAGGCGCGGTAGCCGACGAAGGCACCCCCGTGGCTGACACTCCTCAAGCCCCGGTCCTCGCCCACAGTCTGACCAAACGCGTAGCTGTTCGGATCCCCACCGGTCAGCGGCACAGTCGACTCGAGAACCGACTTCAGCCCCGGGCCCAGTCGATCCTCGTTCAGGGCATCGACCCAGTGAGCGAGGTCCTCGATGGAGGTGAAGACCCCTCCATCACCGATCATTTCCAGATTCGTGACAGATATCCTATAGCCGTCTTCTGTTGGTGCGTAGCCGGTCGCGCGACTCGCAACGATGTGGTTGTGATCGTCATGAAAGTGAGTGTGCATCATCTCCAGCGGACCGAAGATCCTGGATTGCGCATACTCCTTCAACGTCATCCCGGTGGCTGCGCGGATGATCTCGCCCAGGATGAAATAGCCAGAGTTGGAATAGAGGTAGTCCGATCCGGGCGTGAAGTTGAGCTCGCGCTGGCGCGCGATGGCCGCTCGGACTTCGGCGTTGGTGTAGTAGTCGTCGGACCGCAGGCCCCGCAGTGACATGAGTGTGAGGTAGTCACGGAGCCCACTCGTGTGATGCACCACCTGCCGGATCGTAGGATCGACGGGATAACTTGGCAGGTCGGTGATCCACTTCCGAACCGGATCGTCCAACGAGATCGCCCCCTCGTGCGCGGCGATCGCGACAGCGGCAGCGGTGAACTGCTTCGCGACGGACCCGGTCCGGAAGACCGACTGAGGCGTAATGGCGATTCCGTGATCGAGGTTGGCCATGCCGTAGCCGCGGCCGTACTCCAGCAAGCCGTCACGTACCACCCCGAGCCCACACCCGGGCGAGTCGGAGCGGTCGTACTCTGCAAAGAGCGCATCCACGGCTGCCCAGTCGACCTCCGGAGCGGGCGACGACACAGCCCCAAGCGTCAGAACGGCAATGGCTCCAGTTCCGACACCAAAAGGGACCGTTCGCAACACACCCGGCCGCCACAGACGGGATACTCTCATGGTTCGATCCTCCTCGAAGACACCCGGTTCGTCAAAGCGCAGCCCAGTGTCCTAGCCACCCCGTCGAAGCGCCCGTCCTGGATACGCTGACGGCACCACGGCATCACGGTCCCACACTTGGACGCCGTTGACCCATACGCCCCGGATGCCCGTCGAGGCAACCTGAGGAGACTCGAAGTCGGCGTGGTCCGTGACCGTCTCGGGATCGAAGAGAACGAAGTCCGCCCAAGCGCCTTCTCGAATGACCCCACGATCAACGAGTCCCATGTGTTCGGCCGCGAGGCCGGTCATTCGGTAGACCGCCTCCTCGAGAGAGAGCGTTGCTCTCTCCCTCACCTGTGTACGCAGCACTCGCGTGAAGGAACCGTATCCCCGTGGGTGGGGCCCGGCGAGCTCGCCATCACTGCTCACGTTCGTATGCCCCCACCGATAAAGCAGGGCGATGTCCTCCTCAGTCATGCTGCGAGCGACGATCGACTCCCGCACGTCGTCAGGAGCGTCGGGACCGTAGGCCATGTCCAGAAGGGCGAGATACGTGGTGACCGCATCCTCACCCCGCGCCCGCGCGATCTCCTCGAGTGTGAGCCCGACGTACGATGGCTCCGGGGTGAAGCGTCCGAAGATGATGCCGTCGGGCAACGCCACTTCGCGGAGAGCGAACGCGACCTCTTCTCGGGTGAAGTTCCCGTCCGGCACCAGCACCCTCATCGTCGACTGCCAGTAGGTGTAGGGGTAGACGTCCGCCGTGACCTCGACGCCCCTCGCCCTGGCCGCATCAAGCTTCTGGAGCAATTCGTCGGAACGGCCCCAAAGGCTGGTCATTGCAAGCTTCATGTGGCTCACCTGCACGGGGAGGCCAGCTTCGGAGCCGATGAGTAGGATCTCGTCGATTGCATCCCAGAACGTTCGGTCCTCGCTCCGGATATGGCTGATGTAGCGGCCATCGTAGTCGGCCGCTACGCGGGCCAGAGAGATGACTTCGTCGGTCGTGCTGTTGAAGCCAGCCGCGTACTCGAGGCCCGTACTGAGTCCGAACGAGCCCTGCTCCATATCCATCCGCAACAGCACAGCCATCGAGTCCACTTCGAGCGTGGTCGCCTCGCGCTGAAGGTCGTCACCCATTGCCATCCGCCTAAGCGTGGCGTGTCCGGTGTACGATGCCACGTTGACAGCGGGAGGCGTCGCCTCGACCTGGGTGAAGAGATCGGCAAGGGGATATTGGGAGCCGCCATCCTGACCCACGACGACGGTGGTTATGCCCTGACTTACGACCGCCCGAGCGGACCGCATTTCCCCGAGCAGTCCTCTGGCATGGTGGCTGTGCGTGTCGATGAAGCCGGGCGCAAGAACGGCTCCACCTCCATTCACGAAGGTCTCGCCTGTGCGCGGCGTGAGTTCCCCGACCTCGACAATTCGGCTGTCGACAACGCGCACTGACCCCAAATATGAGGCCGCACCCGTGCCATCGATGACCCGGATATCCTGAAACAACGTGCTGTTGGAAGAGGGGCGGCATGACGCCACCAGGCCCACCACAAGTAGCAGCACGGACAGTGTGAGGAATCTCACGCTGCACCTGGGCACGAGTCGCACGGGATGCTCGAAGAATTCGAGGACCACGGGGTATCGGTCATCGACGTTGTATGGAGGCTGTTGATGGGGTCGTCACCCAGGCAAGATGCCGCGCAGACCGTCTGACCGCGAGCGACCTCCAAACTGCGCCAGGAACTGCGTCGACGCCCACCGCCGATGGCTCAACGTCTAACATAGGGAGTGGCACCACACTTGGGGGCACGTCATTCGCGTCGGACTTCATGCACCAGCCGCTGAAGGTTCTGTGTGAGTTGGGTGGGTGGAAGAGCCCACAAACCATCCTGACCTGCTATCAGCAACCAGACGAACAGCAGATGCGGGCCGCTCTATCTGATCGACGTAGGGTGGCGAACAGCGGGAGTCCCGCTCTTGGCTCAAGAAAAAACCCCGCTCAGTCATCTAAGACCAAGCGGGGCAGTCACTTCACAAAGTGGGCCTGGGAAGATTTGAACTTCCGACCTCACGTCTATCAGGCGGGTCCCGAGAGGGCCCACTCACGGCAAGAAACGACGTAAGTCCTTACCGGGCTGCACGATCTGCCGCACTTGCCGATTCACGATGCCGGGATCTGCCGGGGTTCAACAGCGGGAAAACGGCATCGAACAGCGGGAGTAATGGCGGGAGTCCCCTCGTAA
>JAYZBT010000062.1:0-7349 GCA_036338615.1 Gemmatimonadota bacterium | reverse complement strand
CCTTTGTGCGCGATGGGCGTCGCCAACGCGATGGCGTTGGCCCAGGTGTGGCCGGGAAGGCCGGGGATGTTCGATGGGAACGAGAGCGTGGCGGTCGGCACGTTCCACGAGATGTCACCGATGTCGTCGGCGTAGCCAGCGGTCCGCTGGGCCTCTGTGAGAGCTGGGCGCAAGCGGCTGATCTGCGTCGCGAGTCCTGTCTCGGCCCCTCCGACTTCCCCCTGGGTGGCACGAGCGAAGCGCTGGTCGTCTTCGGTCCACACGGGTAGCCCGACCCGCTGGATGTTCGCGTCCAGCGTCTCCGCGATCACCCTGTTGAAGTGCCCGGGCCAAGCGGTCCCGATGAGGCGCACGTCCTTGAGGGTCGTGCCGCTCATCATCGCGGCGCCGCGCGCGACCGAGTCGCCGATGGCGAATAAGTCACGAATCTGCTGGTAGTTCTTCTCGCGAAAGTAGAACCAGATCGACGCCTCCGAAGGCACCACGTTCGGTTGATCGCCGCCGTTGTAGACGACCGAGTGCGATCGGTGCTGCAGCCTCAAATGTTCACGGCGGAAGTTCCAGCCGACCTCCATGAGGTTGACCGCGTCGGCGGCGCTGCGCCCGCGCCAGGGAGCGCCCCCGGCGTGCGCCGCGAAACCCTCGAACGTGAACATCGCGGAGATCAGGCCGGTGCCAGGGGTCATGCCCCAGCCGGTCGAGAGGTTGCTGCCGACGTGCGCGTAGAGCACGACATCGACGTCTTCGAACATGCCCGCTCGTACGTAGTACGCCTTGGTCGCGACGAGCTCTTCGGCGACGCCGGGCCAGATCTGGATGGTCCCGGGCAAGTCTTCCCTCTCCATGAGCTCCTTCACCGCCAAAGCGGCCGTGATCTGGACCGCCATGCCCGAGTTGTGCCCCTCACCGTGCCCAGGTGCGCCCTCCACCATGGGGAGGTGGCAAGCGACCCCCGGCATCTGTGAGGCCTTCGGTATGTCGTCGATGTCGGTGCCGAGCGAGATCTTCGGGCTGCCCGAGCCCCACGTGGCGACCCACGCCGTCGGAATGCCCGCTACCCCTTCTTCGACCTCGAAGCCGTTGTCTCTCAGGAGGTCGACCAGATACCGCGACGTTTCGAACTCCTGAAAGCCGAGCTCTCCAAAGCTGAAGATCTGATCGACGATGTTGGCAGTGAACTTTCTCCTACCCTCGATCGCGTCGACGAGTTGGCTCTTCCACTCGTCGAGCTGAGCCGGTTGGGCGGCGAGGCTATTGGGAGCGCACAGAACCAAGGCGACAAGCGCGATCGTACAAAGGGTTCGGCGGGGCATGACGGACCTCATGGCGGCATCGAGTCGGAGAGACGCTTCTCCGACAACATGAGGCGGGCGGCGCCGGGCAGCGAGCGTCGGTCCCGAACCTGTCCTAGCGGGGCCGCAGGTGGATGATCACCTCGCGCTGGCCTTCCACGTCCAGCACCTTCCAAGCGCCCGACACACGCTCCGCCTGAAACGAGGCGTCGGAGTACGTGGCGTTCCCCCGCACGACCCCCGTGAACTCGGGCTCTCGCGCCCCGCCGAGCCGTCGCCAGTAGGACTGCGCAAAGAGCATGGCCGGCGAGCGTGTGCCGAAGTCACCGACCCAGTAGAGCCCGACGATCCCCACGAGGGTGTCCGAGCGGTCGAGCAGAAGCGTTACGCTGTCGTATTCGTTTTCGCGATTCTCATAGGAGAACATGCGCGCCGTCGCCGACACGTCCCGTGCCGGAGCGTTGGAGACCTCCGACTTGATCAGCCCGATGGTCTCCGTGAGGTAGGTGTCGAGTTGCTCGAATGTGCCAAGTGGCGTGGAGTCGGCGATCCCGTACGAAGCGGTCTTAAGCTTTGTATTGACCTCATAGCCTACAACGGTCACGGCTACGAGCAGGATCATCACCTTGACGATGAGCTTCATGCGCTCCTCCTCTGGCCAAGGTGCCCGCCGACCAGACGGTCGGGCAAGGCATCTCCCGGGACCCAGCGATCCAAGATCCCGATCCCCGCAGGGCCGCTTTTCTCTGGATCAAACTGGCACGCGACCACATTGCCCCTTCCCACGATCGCCGGAATGGGAACGCCGCCGTAGGGGGCGTCCGCAATCCGATCGGCCGGATCGGGCACCGCGCCGGCAACTGAGACATCCCCTGAGCGAACGCCCCTACGCCGGGCAGCACGAGTCCGCCCCTCTATAGCCGGCAAAGTGCGCGCCGAATCGTGGGCCCCGTTATTGCGTCGCGTTCGCTTTCGCGAGTCGTGTCAGCGACCCAGCTTGTTTGGGCCGGCAAACCCGATCACTGGAGCAGAAGCACCCCACATGAGCAAACTCACGCCGAAGCAACGCGCTTTTCTTCGCAAGCTGGGGCACCGGTTGAAGCCGCTCGTTCACGTAGGCAGCGAGGGCGTGACACCGGCGCTACTGGCGTCCGTGGAGGACGCTTTCAACACGCGGGAGCTGCTCAAGGTGAAGGTGTTCCAGGCCGCCCCGGAGAAGGCCCGCGCCACCGCCGACCACATCGTGACCGGACTGGAGGACGTGCACGTCCCGCAGACCATCGGGCGCACCATCCTGTTGTATCGCCGCCATCCGGAGACTCCCGAAATCAAATTACCCCAGCCGAGCGGAGGGTAGCCACATGTCGCGGGCCTTCGTCAAGGAAGACGACTCCCAAAAGGAGCCAGACTTCCGACTCCCCGAGCGCGACTCGCCCTACTACGCCGAGGCGGCGGCCTGGGCACTCATCCAGGGCGCCGACGAAGGCGACTCGAGGAGCGCGGAGTTCGCGACGGGCTATGCGTGGGGTGACTCCGCGCTTACGCCTCACGTCGAGAAGATCCTGAAGGAGGCGGAGGCCAACGGCGGGGACCGGGTGGCGCAATTGGCGAGACGGTTCCTAAGGGCCGGGCAGCGCGACTCATGACCGATGAAGCCGCCGACACCGAAGACCTGCTGCTGCTCCAGGGCGAGAATCGACACCTGAAGGACACCATTGTGGCACTCCGCGATGAGATGGAGACGGCAAGGGCCGAACGAGCGGACGAAGTCCAGCGAGCGGCCGCGCACGCGGACGCCGAGGTGGGACAGCTTCACGAGACCATCTCGGCCCTGAGGAGCGAACTGGAGGGAGCCGTGGAGGACGGACGTCAGCAGGTGTACGAGACAGACCGGACCGCTCGCGGCGAACTCGGCCAGTACCAGGACACGATTCGTGAGCTTCGGGCTCGGCTCGAAGGCGACGGGGCTCGAGAACGGTGAGCCCGAAACAACCCATCATCCAGGACCGCCTCAATCAGGCGCAAATCCTGCTCGGGATCTCCGATCGGATCGCGGCACTCGAGTCTCTCGACGAGATCCTCGAGACCCTCGTCAGTATCACCAGCACCCAGCTCGGCGCGGAACGCAGCACCATCTTTCTAAACGACGACCGCTCCAACGAGCTCTATTCCCGGGTCGCACAAGGGAATGTCACGCGGCGTATCCGCATGATGAATGATGTCGGAATCGCCGGGCACGTCTTCCAGTCGGGTGAGGGCGTCATCGTCGACGACGCCTATGCGGATGAGCGCTTCAACCGCGCCATCGATACGCAGACCGGCTTCACCACCAAGAGCGTGCTCTGTGTCCCCATTCGCACCGTGCGTGACCAGACGATCGGGGTGATCCAGGTCCTCAACAAGTCCAGCGGCGGATTCACCGAGCGCGACATGCGGCTCGTCGAAGCCATGACCCGGCAGGCGGCGGTCGCGCTCCAGGGAGCTCAAACGATCGAGCGCATGCGCGAGTCTCGGGCCCAGGAAAAGAAATTCGTCGACATCGTCGCGGACATCACATCGGACATCGACCTCGGTTCGTTGCTGCAGAAGGTCATGACCGAGTGCACGCGCCTTCTCGATGCCGACCGCTCTACGCTCTTCATGAACGATGCAAAGAGCAACGAGCTGTGGTCGTCGGTGGGCCAGGGCCTCGACGCTTTCGAGATCCGGTTTCCGAACCACCTCGGAATCGCCGGTAGCGTCTTCACCAACGGCACTTCGGTGAATATCCCGTATGCGTACGCGGACTTGCGTTTCAATCCGTCGTTCGACAAGCAGACCGGCTACTTCACTCGTTCGATTCTGTGCACCCCCGTGGTGAACAAGCACGGTAAAGTGATCGGAGTGACCCAGGTCCTGAACAAGAGTGGAGGCCCGTTCACGGCCGAGGACGAGTCACGCCTCAAAGCATTCACGGCCCAGATCGCCATCGCGCTCGAAAATGCTGCGCTCTTCGCCGACATCCAGAACATGAAGAACTACAGCGAGAGCATGCTGCAGAGCATGGCGAGCGGTGTGGTGACGCTGGACGAAGAGGGTCGAATCGCGACGTGCAACGAGGCCGGGCAGAGCATCCTCGAGGTGAGGCTGGACGCCATCGTCGGAGTGGCGGCGGCGGACTTCTTCACGGATGAAAACGAGTGGCTCGCGCGGTCCATCGCGCGCGTCGAGGAGAGCGGCGAGTCAGCCGTGCTGATGGACACCGAGATCGAGGTCGGCGAAGAGGTAAAATCCGCCAACGTCACGATTCTCCCGCTCGTCAGCACCGAGCAAGAGAAGCTCGGCACCCTGCTGATGATCGAAGACATCAGCACCGAAAAACGCATGAAGTCGACGATGTCCCGCTACATGGATCCAGCGCTCGTGGACCAACTGTTGGCGGGCGGCGAAGATTTCCTGGGTGGACGCAGCATGGAGGCGACCATTCTCTTCTCGGATGTTCGCGGCTTCTCGCTCATCAGTGAGGCGCTCGGCCCACAGGGCCTCGTGGCGCTGCTCAACGAGTACTTCACGCTCATGGTCGAGCACTTGAACCGCGAAGGCGGCATGCTCGACAAGTTCATCGGCGACGCGATCATGGCCGGGTTCGGCGTGCTCGTTCCCCATGACGACGACGAGGACAGGGCGGTCCGGTGCGCGATCGAGATGATCCGCGAGTTGCGTGTATGGAATGCATCACGCATCGAGTCCGGCGCAATGCCCGTAGAGATCGGCATCGGTATCAATACCGACCAGGTCGTGTCCGGAAATATCGGGTCACCCAAACAGATGGATTACACGATCATGGGGGACGGCGTAAACCTCGCCTCGCGCCTCGAAGGACTCTGCAAAGAGTACTCCTCCCGCATCCTCATTGCGCAGAACACGGTGAACGGACTCAGGGGCACATACCGGATCCGCGATGTCGACGACGTGATCGTCAAAGGCAAGACCGAGCCCGCTCGCGTCTTCGAAGTCCTCGACTATCACTCCGACGAGACGTTCCCGAACCTCATGGACGTCGTCGGCCACTTCGAGGAGGGCCGGCAGAGCTACCGAGCCGGAGCCTGGAAAAGGGCGGTGCATTCGTTCGAGACGTGCCTCTCCCTGCACGCGGGTGACGACTTGTCGCGTACGTACCTCGACCGGATCGCACAGCTCGAGGCAAACCCGCCGAAGCAGTGGGACGGCGTCTGGCGGATGAAGACGAAGTAGGCGGCAAGCCTTCCCGTCTTTCCTATTGGTCCAGGTACCCGCCCACCTTCGCGGCCATCAGTGGATCCCGTCCAAACGTGTTGGGTCCGTGCGTACCCCTCACGAACAGCAGAATCACGCCGATGTAGATATTCACCAGCGGAATGAAGAGCAACCACCAATGCCATCCGGGCCGATCCAGGTCGTGCAGCCGTTTCACGGTGATCGCGATACCGGCCCAAACGCCACCGATCACCACGCCGATGAGAGGGAGCAGCAACAGCGGAGCCCCGGTCACGGCCATCAATACGAAGAGAATCGCAGCCAGCGTAAACGCAACTACGTCGTCGAGCAGGATGTGCCAAAAATACCAGGCCCGGTTGGCGCGCCCCTGGAACGAGAACAGGTCCACCAGCTTGTCCATCGAGTCTCCTCGGTTGAGCCCTTTAGCGCGTCCCGCTTGCAAGGGGTGGTACGAAGCTCCTGACTTCCATCTTCACTGGGCCAGCCCGCTCTCACCCCCCCCCGCTCGTTCGCCCATCGACGGCCTAGAAGTCCTCCCTGAGCCAGTCGAAGGCGGGTTCGATCTTCCCCGAAAGGCACGGACCTCCAGGTCCTTCAGGCTCTCTACACTGAGCTCGAACATGCGCACGAGACCGTAGATCAGGTCCGACGACACGACACCCGCGGAGCGTCCCTTACCCGGCGAGCGCTTTTTCCGGACGAAGTCCACCTCTGGAGCGATGTTGGAGCCGACAGACACATCGCGAAAGTCCCATAGGGCCCGTGACGGCTCTACGTGACGGGAGTCGGCATAGAACTCCTTGACCGCCGCGAGCCACTGCGCTGCCGTAACCACGCCGCTACCCGTGATAACGAAGACTCCGTCGGGCTCGCGCTTCATCTCGAAGGGCATTGCCTAGTATCCCGTCGCGTGTGTCGGTCCGTCATCGTCAATCACCGCCTCGGCCTCCATCTCAACCAAGTATCCGTCCCCGACGAGCGCGGCCGCCACCAGCGTATTCGCCGGCCGAATGTCGGAGAATCGCGCCCCGTGCGCACGCGACACGGGCTCCCAAGCCTCTGCGGAAGGGACATAAAGCCGAGTGCGACCCACGTCCTCCAACCGACCGCCGAGCGAGCGAATCGCGCCCTCGATCTTGTCGATGATGAAATGGGTCTGGCTCCCGGCGTCCGAGCCACCGATCAATCGATCGCCGTGCGTGGCGGTCGTGCCGGATACGAGAATGCGGTTTCCCTTCCGCACGGCCCGGCTGAAGCCGGCCAGGTGCTCCCAGACCGTACCGCTCGCGGCCCTCATGCGCCCATCCGACCCACGGTCTGTGGGGTAGGGCGCAGGGAAGTCGTCGAAATGGTCGCTCAAGTCCCCAGCAGCGGTCAGGAACGGCTCGGTCCGGTACTCGTCCCCGCAGTCCCCGTGGATCGCCTCGAGCCCGCCGAGCGCCGCAGCGATCGCTTCGCGCCCTTCCGCGTCGAGGGTGAATCCGAAGAGCGCGAGATTGTCCGCTACGTGATCGCTACGCCCCAAGCGGGCCCCCACGATGATGCCCGCCACGGCCGGCGCCTCCAGGATGTACCGGCACGCCACGTTCGCTACGGAGACGCGCGAGCGCTCGGCTACGGCAGCCACCGTCGAGAGAACCGACTGAAACGCGCTCCACCCACCGGCAGAATCGATGAACCGCTTGTACTTCATTTGAGACCAGGTCTGCAGGTCAGCGGGACCGGGCTCGGGCGCACCCAACCAGCGTCTTGTGAAAAAACCTCCGGCGACCGTTCCAAACGCCAGCAGTCGTACGCCTCGCTCTAGGCACAGGTCGGTCA
>JAYZBT010000061.1:0-3701 GCA_036338615.1 Gemmatimonadota bacterium | reverse complement strand
GTCTTCTTCATGCGCGCCGGTTTCAAGCGCACTCCCGTCAAAGGCAGCGTCTTCGGAAGGGCGATGCGAGCCTCCGTGGGCCGCCTGGGGCTCTTCATCGGGGTCATCACCGCCGCTTCGTGGGCGCTCTTCGGATTCGGCTCCAGCGGCGATGACGAGAACGAGATCACCTCGGTCGAGGAACGTGTCGCGGCATACTCCACCGCTGAAGCCCTCGAGGCGTATGCGTCGCTGTTGCGGGACGCACCTGAGGACGACGCGTCCCTCGCTCGCCTGGTGGCGTTCGAACCATACGGTGGATACATAGCGGACTTCGCGACCGGCCTACTCGGCTTCGCTCAGGTCTATTGGGACGCGAACCGACAGGGCATTCACGACCGAATCGTGGGCACCGTGGGCATTCGTGAAGGAGCCGCCAAGGTGGAAGACTGGGAGTCCGCTCTATGAGCAAAGAGTATTTCGACACCGAAGCGATTCCCGACCCCGGCGACCTCGTGCGAAGCGTGGATGGGCGCTTCGAAAACCGGACCATCATGACGGTGCCGGATCGCCACAACCCAAAGCTCCACAAGGCGATGGAACTGGTGAACGCCGACGACGACCTGTACGGCCTCTGGCTCGCCGCCAATGTGAACGCGGTCGAGCGATTGGGCATGACGGATCACGGGCCGGTACACGTGAAGATCGTCATGAACATCGCGGTCCGTATGCTGCGCCTCCTCGTGGAGGCGGGCATCGAACCCGGAATCGTGCGCAACTACGAGATGGACGCGACCGACGCCGAGGTCGTGGTGGCGCTCGCATCGCTGTTGCACGACCTCGGCATGTCGATCCACCGCGCCGACCATGAGTCGTTCAGCCTGTTCGTCGCGCAGGACAAGCTGATGCGCATTTTGCCGGAGATCTACGATGCGCGACACGCCACCATAGTTCGCGCGGAGGTTCTGCATGCGATCATCTCCCATCGATCGGGAGGTAGCCCGTTGACGCTCGAAGCGGGTGTGGTCCGCACGGCCGACGCCCTCGACATGGCGAAGGGGCGCTCGCGCATTCCTTTCTCGTCGGGGTCGCTGTCGATCCACTCGGTCTCCGCCGCGGCCGTGGAGAGCGTGAAGATCGAGCGCGGTGAGGAGAAACCGATCCGTGTCACCGTAGCGCTGTCGAATTCGGCGGGTCTGTTCCAGCTCGATCAGCTACTGCGCAACAAGCTCAACGGCAGCGGGCTGGAAGGGTACCTGGAGATCCAGGCCACGGTGGGCGAAAAAGAGAAGCGGTTGCTCACGGACTTCAGCCTCTGACCGCGGACCCGACGGCAGAATGTCCATAGAGGTCCAGGTTTCGCTTCCACTCGCCTTCATGGCGGGCCTCGTTTCGTTTCTGTCGCCGTGCATCCTGCCCGTCGTGCCGAGCTATCTGGCGTTCATCTCCGGGCTCACGCTGGAGGACCTTCGGGAAAGCTCGACCGCCGATGCGCGCAGGGCCGCGGTGATCAACTCCGTGCTCTTCGTCATCGGCTTCTCCGCGGTCTTCATGACCATGGGTTGGGTCGCGACTTCGTTCGGCCGAGGCGTTGCCGCCGCCCTCCCGTGGCTCACGCGCGCGGGCGGCGTGGTCATGATCGCTTTCGGTCTGTACATGGTGGGCGCGCTGCGTCTTCCGGCGCTCGCTCGTGAGCGACGAATCAGCCTTTCCTCGCGTCCCGTGGGGCCCTTGGGCTCTCTGCTCGTAGGCATCGCGTTCGGCGCGGGCTGGACACCCTGCATCGGGCCGATTCTCGGTTCGATCCTACTCTACGCGAGTCTCGAATCGACGATGGCGCACGGCTCGGTACTGCTCGCGACGTATGCATTGGGGTTGGGGATCCCTTTCGTGATCGCGTCGGTAGCATTCAACTGGTTCATCGCCGGGACGGAACGTCTGAAGCAGTGGATGGTTCCGCTCTCGCGGACGGCCGGGGTTATGTTGCTGCTGATCGGGCTTCTGATGGCTACCGGGCGCTTCGCGACGATGACGGCGTTCCTGGCGGGACTTGGACAGTTGATCAATTTGGAGATGCCATGAGGCGGAAGTTGATTGGGACGGTGGTGGTGGCTGCAACGCTCACTTTTGTGGCGTGTGCGGAGGAGGAATCGGAGGCCGTCTCGGATACGAGCGCAACGAGCGCCGGTCTACTCTCGGGGATGCCTCGGTCTGCTGTCACCCCCATGGGGAACGACAACCTGCCCCCAACGCCCACGCAGGAGTGGGACTTCCTGACCCTGGGCTTCAACTCTGGAAGCTCGGAGGCGCCCGTGCGCGTCGTCGAACTCTCCGACTTCGGTTGCGGCTACTGTCGCCAGTTCCACATGGAGACCTTCCCTACCCTGCTCACAGACTTCATCGAGTCGGGCAAGGTGGAGTGGAAGTTTCTACCGTTCGTGACGGGCATGTTCGGCAACTCGTTGACGGTGACCGAAGCCGCCGAGTGCACGCTGGCGCAGAGCCCCGAGCTCTTCGAAGTGCTCACCGAACGCCTCTGGGCGGACCAGTCGGATTGGAAACGCAGCAACGAACCGGAAGTGGTCGTGCGAACCATGGCCCAGGAGGCCGGCGTCGATGTCGACGAGTTCGACGCCTGCCTCGCGGACGACCGCAGGATGGAGCGTATCTCGGCCGCCACGGCGGCGGCCGGGGACTTGGGCGTGCGTGGCACGCCCACGTTCTTCATCATCGGCTTCCCTCCGCTGCAAGGAGCACTGCCGACGGAGGCGTTCGTCGAGATTCTGACCGCGGTGTACACCGACGCAGTGCAGGACAGCGTCAACTGAGCGCGAGCGGTGGGGCCGTGCGGCGAGGCGTCCTGCTCGCCGGTTTGCTGTGGACCTCAGCGTGCGGACCCATCGCGACAGCGGGCCCAGGATGTCGGCCCACGCTTTCTAGCGTCGCGCTGCCGGAGATCCTGAATGAGTCGAGCGGCGTCGCGGTCAGCCTGAGACATCCCGGTACGTTCTGGACGCACAACGATGCCGAATCCGTACTCTATGCGGTCGATCGTGAGGGAGCGGTCACCGCGAGCTTCCCACTGGCGAACAGGCTCGGGGACTGGGAGGACATCGCTGTTTCGACCTGCCCCGCGCACGGGTCGTGCCTCTATCTCGCCGACCTGGGCGACAACTACGAAGAGCGAGGTGCGGGTCGAATTCGACTCCACCGGCTGGAGGAACCGGACCCGGCGGGTCCGAGCGGTCCAGCCGGCACCGATGGCGCGCTCCTGAGCGAGGTGTTCCCGATCCGCCTTCCGGGCGGCCCCCGTGACATCGAAGCCCTGCTGGTCCTGCCGGGCGAGCGCGTCTACGTGGTCACGAAGGGCCGCAATCACCCCGTGACGGTATACCGCTATCCGCCACCCTTGCGAACGGACACGGTCACGCTGGAGGAGGTTCAGCGACTCACCAGCCGCGCGCGCATCTTCCCACGCCAAGTCACAGGCGGCGCGGTGGACCCCCGAGGTGCGGTGATCGCCCTCAGGACCTACGAGTCCCTCCAGTTCTACAGAATGGTCGACGACACCCTCGCAGCCATCGACGGCGGCCTCGTCAACCTCCGCACCCTGCAAGAAGGGCAGGGCGAGGGAGTCGGGATCGGCCTCGACGGACTCGTGGCGCTCACGTCCGAGGGCGCACTGATGGGCGGACCGGGCTCGATGTCGCTCATGCGCTGCA
>JAYZBT010000060.1:0-25783 GCA_036338615.1 Gemmatimonadota bacterium | reverse complement strand
AGTCAACATGATCACGGAAGAGCCCGAGGCTTGGGGTCGAGTCGCGGTGCGCAGCGGCTACGCCGACCAGGCCCATCTCATCCGAGAGTTCGTGCGACTGTCTGGGCGCCCACCGACGGCGCTGGACGCCTACATCCGCAGTATCGATCACGGAGACGTGGACCCCTAGGCCGCTTCAGGCCCTGTCCTCAGACAGTCGCCAGCTTTCTCGAACTCACGGGTGTGAACTTCTGGCCCGGCGACCAACTCGTGACATGGCCAGCCACTGCGCTGGCTGCCACCGAGTAGGGCGACCCCAGGTACAGATGACCTGGCCCGGACCTGCCCGGGAAGTTCCGGTTTTGTGACGAGATGGACACATCGTCGGGCGACGTGGTGACTCCTGGTCCGGCCGAGATACAGGCCCCGCAACCCGGCTCGATGAACTCGGCGCCCATGCGTTCGAAAAGCGCGAGGTGCCCCTTTTCGCGGCAGTACTCGCGCACTTCGACAGAGCCACACTGGATGAAGACGTTCACGTCGGGGTGCACCGTGAGCCCCTGTGCGTCGGCTTCAGCGAAGACGGCGGCGTACATGTCCATGTCTTCCTTCTTGCCCGCAGTGCAGGAGCCCGCGTACGCGATGTCGATACGGATCGGGTCGTCGCCGAGCTCGTCGATGTACACTCCGTTTCCGGGGTCATTCGGCAGCGCAGCCATGGGACGGATCGTGGAGGCGTCGATTTCGATCACCTTCACGTACTCGGCGCCGGGGTCGCTCTGCATTCCGCGCGTGAGCGCGCGTGCCCGTTCGCGGTCCATCCCACGCTCTCTCACCATGAAGTCCACTGACTTCTCATCCGCCGCGATGATGCCCGTGAACGCGCCGACTTCGGCAGCCATGTTGGTCATCGTTGCCCGTTCGTCGATGTCCAACGCTTCGACTGCGGGTCCGGCGTACTCGATGATCTGACCGATGGCCTCGCCGTCGCGAACGTACGGATGCCGGAGGATCTCGAGCATGTAGTCCTTGGCCGTGACATTGGCCGCCGGCTCGCCAGAGATCACGACCTTGAAGGACTCTGGCACGCGCACCCGAACGTCCCGAGTGATCCACGAATTGAAGATCGCCGTCGTGCCGACCCCGAAAGCGACGGCTCCGATCGCGCCCGCGTGGGGGGTGTGCGAGTCCGTGCCGATCACGAGCATGCCTGGCTCCGCGTACTGTTCCAGGATCTTCGAGTGACAGATCGCCTGCGACCCCAAACGCTGTCCCATCTGCTCGCCATACAGCTTTATTCCCTGCTTCTCGCTGAACTCGCGTTGCTTCACCTCGAGTTCATTGGCGGCGTCGAGCAGCCCTTCTTCGATGCGCTCCTGGCTCATCACCTTGGAGAGGTAGGTCAAGTGATCGCGGAAGAACAAGACCGAGTCGGGATCGACCACCTTCGCCTCTTTTCCGACCTTGTCCTCGAAGAAAATGGAGGCCATCGGGGTGACGTATTCGTGGCTGAACCTGATGTCGGTGCGGAAGAAGCCGGCGTCGCCCGGCTGCATCCACGGAACGCCTGCCTCCCCCCTGCTCGCGTCGGTGACCAGGTGCTTCGCGAAAATCTTCTCGGCGATCGTCATCGGGCGCGCGGCCGCTGCGCGGTCGTGGAGCGATGATGTGACCGGGATCGTCACTTTTCCTTGCAGGCGCGCGACGTTGAACTCGAAGAGTCCGCCATACTCGATGATTTGACGAGTGATCTCGTCCTCACCGGCGGTGAACTCCTCGAGTTGGATTTGCTCGCCAGCCTTGATGCGGTCGATGATGCCGAAGTCGTTGGTCGTCAAGACGCCCAGGTTCTGACAGTTCTCGTTGTAGATCCGCTCGATGCTCTCGGCGACGACGACCTTGATGCCCGCGTGCAGCTCGGCATAGGGGCTGGCCTCGCGGCTGCTGCCCTTGCCGCGGCGTTTTCCGGCGACGGAGCATACGAAGCCCCCGCTCCTGACCGCGCTCCGTTCGATGGGATACTCGGTTTCGCCCGTCGTCAGGTTCGTCGTGCGTAGCCCCAGGTAGGGAAAGTCCCCAAGCGTCTCATCATAGAAGAAGCAGATGTACGCGGGCGTGATCTCGTCGGTCGAGATCTGGTCCCTCAGGTGTTGCGCCAGATCGTCCGTGAGTTCGACGTCGGTGCCCTCGTACAGTTGGGCCTTCACGAGTTCGGCATCGTCCAGCAAATAGAGGATACGGCCCTCGAAGGTCAGCGTAGTCGGACGCTTCTCGATCGGGCGTTCCAGCAGATCTCTGATCATGCGCGACGGGTTGAGGCCAAGTAGTCGGTTGGGCGGCTGGGTACACTCAGGGGACTCGAAAGGTGTCCTGAGCGGATCCTTAAGCAACCCCGGGGTAACGCTTCTTCGGGTGTCCGACAGCTACAAGTGTCGGATATCCAGTATTGACCACGAAGTGGAGGCTGAGGTTGTGAGGCATGTGGCTGTAGGAACGCGAATCTGCGGGGCCGTTTTCGGTTTCATAGTCGCGATGAACTCTGTCGGGGCCCAGGATGGCGTGGAGTTGACCGGGCAGGATCGCTCGCTCCGTTCCGACTACGAGGAGGTCTACCGCGTGGGCTCCTTCGACGGGGACCTTTGGGAGACATTCGGCGAGATCGGCGGCACCGCCTTCGACGCGAATGGCAATCTCTACATCTTCGACCGCCAGGCGTCTCGCATCGTGGTCGTGGATTCCGACGGGAATTTCGTGCGCGAGTTCGGTAGCCCAGGGGAGGGCCCCGGGGAGCTCCGCATGGCGTTGGGCTTCACCGTCATGCGAGACGGGACGACCGTGGTGATGGATATGGGCCACCGGTCCTACCAACTCTTCGGTGCGGACGGCGAGTTCCAGCGCATGGTGCGGATGGGTGATGGTGGCATGATGAGGCTTTCGATGATGTCCGCGGATCCCTCGGGCCTCGCGCTCATCTCGGGAGGTGGAGGCGGAATCATCGCGATGGAGCGAGGTCGTGGAGTGACGCCGCCGGAGCCCCCCACGACCCGTTCGGTCGACCGCATCAGCCTCACGGGCGACGAGATCGAGACCGAGGCGATCGCCGAAGGTTGGTTGCCGGCTCGTGAGCAAGGTCCGCAGACGATCGAGGGCGGTGGGATGCGCTTCCAGATGTCGATGGCCGGGCCCAGGACGTTCGAACCGAACCTGCTCGTCGGCGCGTTGCCGAACGGCGGCGTGGCGTTCTCCGACTCTTCCGGCTATGCGGTGAAGATCGCAGGCCCGAGCGGCGGCGTGTCACAGATCCTTCGGCGGCCGTTCCACGCCCTTCCCGTGACGGACCGCATCGAGGACGCCGAGAGGGAAAGGCGACTCCAGGAGTTGTCCGAGGGCGAGGGTCCGCAGATGCGCATAATGGTTCAGGGAGGAGGTGGTGGTGCAGCGCAGGCCGTGAGCCAGGACGCGATCAAGGAGATGATGCAGGGCCAGATCGAGCAGATGCAGTTCTTCCCGGAAGTCCCGATCATCCGCGCTCTGCAGACGACCTGGGGCGGCAAGATCTGGGTGCAGCGCCGCGGCGACGAACCGGTGAGTAACGGCCCGATGGACGTGCTCACGAGTGAGGGGCAGTATGTCGGCAGTTATGCCACGGGCCAGATGGCGATGCCGTCTTCGTTCGGCCCGGAAGGGCTGACCGCTTTCGTCGAGACGGACGAGTTCGATGTGGCGACGGTCGTCGTGCGGGGGCTTCCGCCAGTGGTCAACTAGCCGGTCGGCTGACGCGTCAGCCCCACGGAGGAGACCTGGGGGACGCCCCGCTCGCCTCTGTCCCGGTAGGAACTCCTCTGGCGATCCACCCGAGCGCTGATCTGGCCGTCGGGGTGCTGTCGGGCGATGCGATGGAGGAGTTCGACCGAGTCACGACTCCGTTCTTACTGCCGGACGGAACCCTGGCCGTCCCGACACGAGGTGCATAGTCGATTCGGCTCTTCAGCCCCGACGGGAACTTCGTCGAAAGCCACGGGCGGGCCGGGCGGCGAATGGTTGGTGATTTCGCCGGACGGTTCGGAGGTCGGGTGGATCGAAGTCCCCGCGGGCCTGGAGCTCGTCCAAGTCACGTCGAACTCCGTGGTGGGGCTCCACCGAGACGACCTGGGCGTCGAGTCGGTGCGGGTGCATTTGCTGACCCGACGTTAGTTTCGGTCCGTCTGGTCCGCACATTCTGCTCCTGCCGCCATCAGTGAGGCTCATCGAATGAGAACCGTCATGGCTCGTTTCGGCATGGTTGCCCTGCTCGCGTCGCTGTCGGCGGGATCGGCCGCCGGACAACTCTCTGACGAGCGTTTCCGCTTCACGACCGACGAAAAGCTCGACGCGACGCAGACGCCGTCGTATGCGGGCACCCACGAGGCGATCTACGCTTATGTGGATGCCCATTTCGACGAGCACCTGGCGAACCTGCAGCGCTGGCTGCGTCAGCCCTCGATCAGCGCGCAGAACAACGGCATCTTGGAGATGGCTGAGCTTCTGCGGGCGGACCTGGAGGCGATAGGCTTCGCGGAAACAGCGGTAGTGCCGACCGACGGACACCCTGGTGTCTGGGGCTACTACGACGCCGGCGCCGAGCGCACGCTCATGGTCTACATGATGTACGACGTGCAGCCGGTGAATCCTGAGGACTGGGAGTCTCACCCGTTCGAGGCCAACATCATCGAATCGGAACTCGGTGAGATCCTCATGGCCCGCGGGGCCACGAATCAGAAGGGGCCGCAGCGAGCCTTTCTCAACGCGATCGAGTCGATCATCGCTGTCGAGGGAACGCTCCCCGTCAACCTCATGGTTCTTGCTGAGGGCGAAGAAGTACTGGGGTCGCCGCACTACGGCCAGCTGGTGGACCGGTTCGAGCAACGGCTGAAGACCGCGGACGGTGCGTTCTTCCCGTTCAACTCGCAGAGCCCCGCCGGCGACGCGGGCCTGAGCCTTGGGGTGAAGGGCATCCTCTACACCGAGATCGAGTCCACCGGCGGCGACTGGGGAGGACCGACTCAGGCGGAGATCCACGGCTCGTACAAGGCGATTGTGGACTCGCCTACCTTGCGCCTCATTCAAGCGCTTTCCTCGTTGGTGTCCAGCGACGGAAATACGATCCGTGTACCGGGTTACTACGACTCCGTGCGACCGCCCACAGATGAGGAGCAGCGCCTCATCAACGCGATGGCGGATTCGTGGAGCGACGAGGGACAGCAGGCGAGCCTGAGCGTGGAGCAGTGGATCGACGGTGTGACCGGACGCGACGCGATCATGCGTTACCTGTATCACCCGACGCTCAATGTCGATGGTCTATGGAGTGGGTACACCGAGGAAGGGGTCAAGACGATCCTCCCGCATCGCGCCACCGCCAAGGTCGACTCGCGTCTTCCGTACGGGCTCGATCCAGATGCGGCCCTCGCCATGATCCGTCGGCATCTCGACTCCGAGGGCTTCAGCGATATCGTCATCAGGAAGCTCGCCGGGTACCCCGCAGCTCAGACGAGTGTCGATGCACCTCTCGTGCAGGCCGCGATCGGGGTCTTCAACAAGTACGGCCAGACCCCGGAGATCTCCCCTCGGTTGGCCGGGAGCGCGCCGTTCTATCAGTTCACCGAGAGGCTCGGGCTGCCGCTCGTGTTCGCAGGATTCGGGCATGGGTCGGGAGCTCACGCGCCCAACGAGTACATGGTGATCACGCCTAGGGAGGGCTCCAGGATCTCTGGGCTTCGGGAGATCGAGCGCGCGTACGTCGATCTCCTTTTCGCGCTCGCTAGCCAGCACCCGATCACCTGACTTCCAGAGAGCGGCATTCCAGGTGAGCGCGATGAAGCCACGGGACCGGTACGTTGAATTGCAGGCGTTTCACGCCAACGCCCGTGACCTAGCACACGCGCGTTCCGTCCGGCTCGGCGGTATCCGCGCGACCACCTTCATGGCGGCCGCCGCCGCGCTGGTCCTCTGGGACGTGTTGGAGGGGACCCGGGCCAGCGTAGCGCTGTGGCTCGGGCTGTCGCTGGTGATCGCGTTCATCGTTCAGGTGGCGATCCACCGCCGGGTCCGCCGGGAGGAGCGCTGGCAAGGCACACTACGCGGCCTATGCGCCGAGGGCATCGCCCGAATCGATCGCGCTTGGGACGATCTCGCCGAGATGCTGCCGGATGCCGAGTCGCGGGCGCAGGCGGTCCGCCCGGACCACCCTTATGCTCACGACCTGGCCGTTCAAGGTCGTGCATCGCTGGTCCGGCTCTTCGGTCCCGTCACGACCGACCCGGGAAGGCGTTCGCTCGCGGGTTGGCTGCTGGAGCCGGCGTCCCCCTCGATCGCCGCGGCTCGGGCAGAGGCGGCGGCCGAACTCCGAGAGATGCTCGAGCAGCGACTGGCGTTCTCCGCACACGGCCGGCATGCGCAGGCTACGGACCCCGAGGCTTCGGACCGATTCCTCGCATGGGCCGAGGCGGAGCACTGGACGCTTGGGCTTCCGTGGCTGCGGGTGGCAGGCGTGGCGCTCCCCGTCGTCTTGATCGGTGCCATCGTCCTCGATGTGTTCCAAGGGGCGCCGCCCTGGTGGATCCTTCCTGGGCTCGTGCAACTCTGGGTGGTGCGCAAAGTCACGTCGCGGCTGGCAGGCGACTTCGAGAAAGTGGACGCGATGGGATCCGCGCTCGCCGCCTACGTGCCACAGCTCGAACAGCTCGCGACGTGGCCGATGAGGGCGGCGGCACTTCACCGACAAATGGAGCGCATCCGCACCTCCGGCGGCGCGGCGCATGAGCAGCTCGCAGTCTTGGCGAAGCTGGTGGACACGGTGGAGAGTCGACGAAACCTCGTTTATGCGACGTTGGCTCCTCTCCTGCTCCTGGACGTGCACCTCGGGGTGCGCCTGGACCGTTGGAGACGCGCCAATGGCGCCTTCGCCCGGGGGTGGGTCGAGGCGCTTGGGGAGCTCGAGGCGATGAGCGCGTTGGGGAGCCTAGCTCACGACCACCCGGACTGGGCGTTCCCGCTGTGGAACGAAGCGGAATCGGCTGCGATCGTCAGCGCCCGAGCAATAGGGCACCCGCTGCTCGCGGACGAAGAGTGCATTCGCAACGACGTGGAAGTCGGCCCGCCGGGCTCGTTCCTGCTGGTGACCGGATCGAACATGTCGGGAAAGAGCACTCTGCTTCGGTCGATTGGGGCGAACTGCGTTCTCGCCGGCGCGGGGGCGCCGGTGTGTGCGGCCGCGCTCGCGATGCCCCGTGTGCGCGTCGCCACCAGCATGAGTATCGAGGACTCGCTCTCACAAGGCGTGTCGCTTTTCATGGCGCAGCTGCTTCGCGTTCGCAGCATCGTGGAGACCGCCCGGGCGCAGACGGAAACCGAAGGCCCCGTGCTCTACCTGCTCGACGAGATGTTGCACGGGACCAACAGCGCTGAGCGACGAATCGCCGCGCGCGCAATTCTGAGACACCTGCTGGGGCAGGTGGCGATCGGTGTGGTCAGCACCCACGACCTTGCGCTCGCCGATGCGACCGATCTCGCTGAAGTGGCGCAGCGGGTCCACTTCCGGGAGACCGTGCACCGCGAGGGAGGAACGACTCGGCTCGACTTCGATTATCGTATGCGGCCAGGGCTCGCTCAAACGAGCAACGCGCTCGCACTACTCGAGGCGGTGGGCTTAGACTCCCTCATCGTCGGTGATACCGAATCAGAGGAATGAGGATTTCATGAAAAGCGCGATCAGACCCGGCCCAAAACGAGCATGTCTCCTGATTCCGGCTCTACTGCTGTGGACCGCGTGCTCCGGGGCCGACACGGACGCTACCGCAGATACCGCGGACATGCCGGAGGAGCACAGTTCCCCGCATGCGCCTACCGCAGCGGAGCAGGCGGAGATCCTCGGGGTCCTGCAAGCTGTCTTCGACGGCCTGGCGGGCGATACGGAACTCCTCGCGCACAACATGGACGCGGACATCGTCATGCACTCGACGGACCTGCGAAGCGGTACGGCCGTCTTCGGAAGCTCGACGCTCCCCGGTCTAATACAGCGAGTCGAGACCGGCGACGAGACCATGACCGAGCGGATGTGGGCGCCCGAGGTTCACGTGAGCGGCGGGATCGCCACGGTCTGGACTCCCTACGACTTCTACATCGGCTCCGAGTTCAGCCACTGTGGCGTCGACGTCGCGACGCTCATGCCGCGCGACGGACGCTGGAAAGTCATCACGCTCGACTGGACGCGGGATGCGCCACCCAATTGTGCTCTCCACCCGGACGGTCCTCCGAGCAACTAGGTCCTCGGGCCGAATGAAGGAGGGCCCAACCCATAGGGCTCAGCGCCCTCCCGCCAAGGGTCTCAACAGCACTTGGCGGAACTGGATGGGGTGACTCTCGCTCTGTAGTGCGATGTACCCTCCGGTGAGCGACTCACCGTCGCGCTTCACGGTCTCATCGTATCCGCCCACCTGTCCACCTCCGACTATGGGTCGTTCGTAGCTCAATACGGTATCGCCGTCGATCACGTGCGCGACCGATGCTCCTGCGCGCACGACCAGGTCGACCGTTACCCATTCTTCCCCGTGATACGTGGGGGCGTGGGCGTTCGTGCAGTGGCGCTCCACGAGCGCGCCGTCCATCACGACGTGAGTCCCGGGTGTGCAGAGATTGGCCGTGGGGCGCTCGTCCGCACCGTTCCCACCGAGGAACTGGGCCTCCAGGGAAATCGGGAAGTCCTGGTCCCGCATCATCGACGAGGGGCTCTGAGAGTGGAACATCACGCCGCTGTTCTTGAAGGCCCACCCGGGCCCTCCCGCGACTTGTTCGCCGACGAAGCGGTACTCGACGCGTAACACGTAGCTGGAAAACGGCTCGTCGAAGAAGAGATGCCCGAAGCGCTCATCGAAGGCCGGGTATCTTTCGTAGCCTACGGTGAGAAGTCCGTCCTCGACCCGGAACGTGCGCAAAGGGTCTTCGCCCAGGTCGGATCCTGTGATTTTCACGGTCCAACCGGAGAGATTTTCCCCGTTGAAGAGGACTCGCCACTCCTGTTGCTGGGAAACGGCGGAGCCAGGGGCAGAGCCCAGCAAGACGCAGAGCGCGCCGATGGCGGCAGCCTTGAGACGTCTATCGATCAAATCGTCGAGTCCTGTTGAGTGTTCACGATATGCAGAGTAGACCAGAGGCGACCGAAGAGCCATCCTGGCGGTGGCGCACCTCGCTGTCATGATTTGCGGTTGCTGCGTACAATTGCACACAGGCTGAGTGGCGCCGCTTCGACTGGATGGGTCAGGACAAGGTCGCCGCGCGCGGGTCGCACACCATCGCAACCAGAACAGCTAAGTGATTCGAAATACAAAGCGCAGCCCGAGCGTCCTGCTCGCGATCGCGATCCTGGCGCTAGCCGGGCTGGCCGAAGCGTCGATCGCAGTCCCCGAGGCTGCTGCTCAGCGCAGGCGGGCGGAGCCGTTGCCGCCCACGCTCAGAGCCAAACCGCATAAGTCGTTCTACCGAGGAACCTTCGAGGTCGTCGGTCGAGTGGGCGGCGAGGAACAGTATCGCGTCGGGCCTGAGACCATTCAACTGGGCATCGATGTATCCGTCGACGCTGACGGCAACATGTTTTCCGAGTACACGCTCGACTTGGGTGCGGACGACCCCTCGGTGGGGACGACGGCGTACTCCGCCCTCGGCTTGGTGGCCGATCAGTGGCGCCCCACCCTCGAAGGGCTCCCGTTCATCTCCTTCCTCCCGCTTCCGGAGGAGCCCAAGGCGGTCGGGGGTGAGTGGGCGCGGTTATCGGCGTATACACTGCCCGACCTGGAGCTCGACTTTGCCGAAGCCACGAGGTTCTGGATCGAGTCGATCGAGGGTGATGTGATCACGATCCTGTATAGCGCGGAGGGCGGAGGGACGACGACGATCGAGCAACCGCAGTTCGGACGTGACGCAAGAAGGGAAATCACGAGGGAGAGCGCCCGCGAGGGCACGTTCGTCTTCCATCTCACGGAGGGTAGGGTGGTGTCATCCGAGCGGCTGGAGAGGATCGTGACCACGTCGGTTCTGTATGTGAGTGGTCAGGACCCGCAATCAGGGCCCGAGGAGTCCCAGACACTCACTTTTCAGCTACTTCCCGCGGACGGTTCGCGCTAGCAGGCACTGCAACGCTAGGCGGGTGCGCGGTCTTCGCCTTGCACCTGCGGGCTCCTACTTCGTGAACGAGTCACGCGCGACGGGAAGTCACTCGAGCTGCCGGACCGGGAGTTCGTCCTGCTCCGGTACTTTCTCGAACACCCTGGGCAAATCCTCTCTCGGGAGCGCCTGCTCAAGGACGTGTGGGGTTATCCCAGGGTCCCCGAGAGCCGTACGGTCGACGTGCATGTCGCGCGGCTACGGGAGCGCCTCGAAGCCGATCGGGCTCGTCCTCGGCACTTCCTGACGCTGCGTGGGCGGGGCTACCGCTTCGTGCCCGACGAGCGTTGAAGGACGAAGGCCCCACCCTTCAGGGCGGAGCCTTCGTCTTTCGATCTGGCTCTCTTGGGCGGCTAAGGTCCTCCGCCAGGCACACGCGAAGACGGATCCGGCGGTGGCCGTGGGCTTTGCTCTTGGGTTTGCGGCACGATCGCCAGCGGGATGTCGCCGAGTCCGCTGCGTTGTGGATTCTGCTGACCTCCCGTCGCTTGCCGCACGTGGTTCGACACGTGGTCGAACAGCTCCGTGAAGTACACGATGCCGTTGCCGTCCAGGTCCGCAGCTCCCATCAAGCCCTCGAGCAGGAAGTGTGTGAAGACGCCGTTCCCGCCCCAACGCTCGTCTTCCTGCGCAAATTCGTTGGTGTCGGCAGCCGTGATCATCAAACGGCGGGACGGAGTGAATAGCGACGCGAAGCCGCCCGCGATCTGGTTCGTCTCGCCGCCACCGACCGCGTCACCATCCGCCGCCCCGGCCGAATGGCATGCGTCGGCGATCACCAGCACTCGCTCGGAAGCGATCTGACGGCGCAGAGCCGTCTTCACGTCCCACATGGGGAAGCCCGTCGAGGCCAGTGCGTTCAGGTCGGCATCCGCAGGTAGCAGATACAAGTTGTCTGGACGCCCAGGGTCCGGCGCGCCGTGGCCCGCGAAGTAGATGACCACCAGGTCGTCCCAGTCCGCCTGCTGCAAGAAGACGAAGAGCGCCTCTCGCATCGCGGCGCCGGTCGCGCGCTCGTTCTCCAGATACAGTACTTCGTCGAACGGTCCGGCAGCGTCGCTCTCGAGGAATTCCTTCATCGCGCGCGCATCCGCCGGAGCGAACTCGAGGTCCGGGATGTCCTCACTCTCGTATTCACCGACGCCGACCACGACCGCCCAGCGCTTGTCGATGCGTGGCGCCGCGAACACCGTAGTCGTCGCGCCGCCGCTGCCCGAAGCCACGATCGTCACGCTGTCCTGGCTGATCGGGAGCGTAAAGGTGCGCCGGAATTTCTGCGCCTCGGCAGGATCGATACCGAGCAGTGCCGCCTCCTCCGCGCCGAGCGGCTCCAACAAGGCGGGCTGGCCGTTCACCTGCACGTCGCTCGTATTGCCGATCACTACACCCTCGAGCTCGACCGTGTTGGTCACGCCGGAGAGGCCACTCCCACCTTTCGTGACGACGCCGATACCGCGTGTCGCGGTGCCGTCAGCGGGCCGCACGTCCGCGTGCAGCACCGCCACGCCGGGGGCCGCACCACCGCCGGCGCTCTGAGCGGTCTGTTCCGTGGACTGCTTGATCGAGCCTGGATCCGGCCGCCAATATGCGGTCTCGGACCACTCCCGCCCCGCCCAGTCGTTCATGACCGCGCCAATGAACTCGGCGATGACCCTCTGGGTCACCTCCCGAATGACTTTGGCCTTCGCGGCCTGATCGGTCGCCTCGAGCGCACGCCCACTCTGGGATGCGATCGTGACCACGTCTCCGTAATCCAGCCGCAACGCACGCACCGATACCTCGGCCGTCGCGGTGATCAGGGTGCCATCGACCGGATCGGGGCGGGTGGCGTAGTCCGCGACACCCAAAATGAGCACCTGCGCACCCCAGTCCTGCCCCAGTTGCGTAGCGGCCGCATCATTCCCGGCCAGCGCCGCGGCGACGAGCGCCTGCGCGGCCTCGTCGATCGCGAGCGCTGGATCGATGATGGGGAATCCCGCCTCGAGTAGGAACGAGGTCATTTCTCGCGAGGAGACCTTGCCGCGTCCCTCTTCTTGAATGAATACCATCGCCCTCGGCAACTCACCTTCGAACGCGATCCCTTGAGCCGCGGCAGCCGGCGGCACGGCGGGTAGTGCGATCGCCAGCGCCAACAAGCCCACGCAAGGGCTGATCGTCCGTGTTCGCATCATGCTCCTCCCTCACGCAGCCTGTCGAGGGCTCTTTGCGCGTCACGGTGATTTGGATGGGCCTCGAGAGCGGCCTCGTACTGCTCGATCGCGTTGTCGATCTCGCCCTTGTCCTCGTAGTCGACACCGCGACTGAACGCGATGGTGGCCCCGATGGGGATGGGTTGGATATCCGCCCGCTCCGAGGCCGGTGGCAGGTCGAGGTCGTCCCCGAACGCATCGGCGATGTTTACGATCACGACGAGCAGGTTCGTGGTCATGTCCGTCATCTTCATGACCGACTTGACCTCACTCGTCTCGACGTCGATCGCCCGGATGTCGACGCGCAGGCTGTTCGCGATACTCACGACCGCCCCGTGGAACACGTACTGAACGCCGAGGATCTTTCCGATCGCCACGGCGCTGCTTTCGTCCACTCGCCCGGAAAGACCCAGCCTTTGCTCCTGCAACAGAGAGCTGATGTCCTGACGTTCCAAGACCTCGAGTCCGTCACGGACGGTGAACTCCGTCGTGAGCATGGCGGACACGGCCTTCCCGATGTTTACCGAGTTCCCGCTCTCTCCCAGCATAAAGCCCGTGAAGTCCATCACGGCGACCCTGGGGGATTCGGTGTCTTGGGCAGGTGCGTCCTGGGCGCCAAGTGTCGCGAATGCGATCGCCGCCACTAGAACGGTCCTATGGGTGCGCAATCTAACCTCCAGATAAGGGGGCAAACCCCCGAAAAACCTCAACAACAAGCAGCTGCGGGCAGGACATCAGAGAGATTTCCTTTGCCCGCTCAATCCCCACTCCCTAAATTTACGCAGCCGTCAGCGGGGATGCGAGAAGATTTTTCTCGGACTCTCCGGGTGATGTCTCTGCGCAGTCTCCCCCCGAGGAGCCCTGGAATGAAGTCCACCCGTCTTTGTCGTCCCCGCAATCTGCTCGTCGCGAGCCTCTCTTTCGCCCTCGGTGGTTGTGCCTTCAGCATACCCGAGGCGGACCCGGCCGACATTCCTCGTCTCGAGGAGATGCTTACCGCGGACCCCGAGAACACCACCATCCAAGTGCAGCTCGGGATGGCCCAGTTCAAGGGCGAGGACTTCGAGGCGTCTCGCGGGAATCTCCAGGCCGCGGTCGATGGCGGCAACGAGTCCGGGCCGGCTCTGCTCTACCTCGGAATGGTACAAGAGGAGTTGGAGGAATGGAGCGCGGCGCGCGACGCCTACTCGCGCTACTTGGATGTCGGTCGCTCCGCTCCGCTGATCGAGGTGATGCGTCAGCGACTGCAGTTGATCGCGCAGCGGGTTCTCGCACAGGAGGCCCAGGCGGCGTTGGCGGCGGAGTCGCAGTTGTCTGATACGGATGTGACGCCCGGTTCGGTGGCGGTCTTCCCGTTCCGCTATGACTCCACCAATCCGGACTACGAGCCGCTCATCTACGCTCTGGCCGACATGATGACCACGGACTTCGCGGTCTCGAACGCCCTCATAGTGCTCGAGAGGGCGCAAATCCAGTCCCTGCTCAACGAGATGGCGCTCACGGACGCTGGCTACGCGGAGGCGGGTACGGGCGCTCGGGCCGGGCGTATGCTTCAGGCCGAGCACGTCGTACAGGGCGTTCTGACAACGCTGGGCCAAGACGAGCTCCAGATCTTGACGGACGTGCTGAACGTCCCGAATGCGGCGTCCGCAGGGGTGGAGACCGCGTCGGACGAGCTGGTCAATCTCTTCGACATGGAGAAGGACCTCGTCTTCCGGATCATCAGAGATCGGCTCGTCGTGCAACTGACGCCGGCTGAGGAGCAGGCGATCCTCGACAACCGCACGGACAACGTGCTCGCGTTCTTGGCCTACGGCCGAGGTCTTCGGCAGAAGGACGATGGGAACTATGCGGCCGCTCAGGCCGAGTTCGAGCAGGCCCAGTCGCTCGATCCGGACTTCTCCGCCGCTGCGTCCCAGGCGGTCGAAACCGGTGAGATCGCGTTGGCGGAAACCACCACGACGGGTCAGATCGTGACCACCGCGGCCACTACCGGTGAGACAGGGTCGAGCAGCGCGGTCGCGGCGCCCACGACGACCACGACGGGTGCGGCGGATGCGACCAGCAGCAGCAGCAGTAGTAGTAGCGGCAGTGACGCCGGGGCTCAGGCGAACACCGGAACCACGGGGGGCACCGGTAGCACAGCACAAACGCTTGCCGGCGCTTCTCAAGCGGTGAACCCCACACCGACGTCGAACGCGATCGACCTTGGCTCGACGCAGGCGTCGGACAACAACACGACCGCGCAGGCGAGTCAGACTCGTAATGACGCCGTGCAGGAGTCACAAGGCCAGAACGTGGCCAGTGTGGCCCAGGCGACGATTCGCATCGTGATCAAGCGTCCGGGCAGCGGAGGTAGCCAGTGAACGCCTGGGTGAGGGGGGTCGCCGGAGCTATCGCGCTCGCCACAGCCGTGATGGCCTCGGCGGTATCGGCACAAATCACGATCGCTATCGGCACGGACTTCATGGGTTACACCTTTGACGAGGGTTTGGGCGCCACCGCCGCCCAACTCCTCATGGTACCCGTGGCGTTGCGCTTGCCGCTCGGTGACGCGATTGGAGTAGACGTCGCCGCCTCGTGGGCGCAGGGGAAGATCGAACGCGACAACACAACGTTCACGCTGCAGGGCCCGACGGACGTACGGCTCAAGCTCAGTTGGTCGGCCACGCCGTGGGCTTTGGTGAGCTTCGGTGCCAGTCTTCCGACCGGGAACTCGATGCACGACGGAGAGGAGGCGATTGCAGCCTCCGTTCTCGCGACGGACCTACTCGGGTTCCGTGAAGCCACGTTGGGCACGGGTGCTTCCGTAACGTCCGCGGTCGCTACGGCAGCGCGCGTAGGCGGTTGGGGGATCGGCGTCGCTGGCGCCTATTCGGTGCGTGGCGAGTTCGAGCCGAGCGCCGACCAGGACCTCACGTACCAGCCTGGCAATGAGACGCGTCTACGCGTCGGCCTCGACCGCAACATCGGCAACAGCACGTTCACCATGGGCGGGACGGTGATGGACTACTCGTCCGACCTGGCGAACAGCCGGAACCTCTTCCAGGCCGGTCGTCGCATGAGCTTCGACGCGACCTATGCGTTCCGCGCGGGCGCCGGCGTTTGGACGATCTACGCAGCCGACATGATCCGGGAGAACGGCGACCTGACGCTCTCGATCGTGGACGACGTGGGTTCGGTCGTGGCGGACACCGCGATCACGACCGCCAAGCAGAACCTGATGGTCGCGGGCTTTGTCGGATCGATCGGGGTGGGCAGCGGGTTCGTTTTCCGCCCGCATATCGACTTCAAGATGCAGGAACGTACCGAGCCGGACGGAAGTGACGACGGCTCAGGATGGATGCTGTCAGCGGGCGGCGACTTCCCCGTGCGCGTGTTCGGTGGCTACGACTTCTTCCCCAAGGCGCGTCTTCTCTACGGATCGATCACGAACGGGGCTGGAGACGGTATCAACGTCATTGGAGCTGAGTTCACTGCGACCGTACGATGGGCGTTTTGACGCGGTCCTAAGTCCAACGGCTGTACCATGAGCACGGACGTGCGCCGTATCGCCGTGAACACCGGCGGCGGCGACGCTCCGGGCCTCAACGCCGTTATTCGTGCGGTGGTGCGGTCCGCCGAGCGTCTCGGCTGGGAGGTCTACGGCATCCGGGAGAGCTACGACGGGCTCTTCGAGGATCGTGGCCTGGTGCGCCTCGACCGGGATGCGGTCCGCGGAATCACGCATCGAGGTGGCACGATTCTGGGAACCACGAATCGTGGGAACCCGCTTCGCTGGCCTGTGACCGCCGAGGATGGCTCCGTGAGCTACGTCGACCGGTCCCAAGAGGTGCTCGACGCTCTGGCGGAGGCGGAGATCGACGCACTGATCGCGATCGGCGGGGATGGTTCGCTCGATATCGCACACCAACTCCACGCGAAGGGGCTCAGGGTGGTGGGCGTTCCCAAGACGATCGACAACGACTTGGCAGCCACCAAACACACATTCGGCTTCCTGACGGCGGTCGAGACCGCCACGGACGCCATCGACAAGCTGCACTCCACGGCCGAGGCTCATCAAAGAGTGATGGTCGTCGAGGTGATGGGCCGTAGCGCCGGGTGGATCGCGCTCTTCTCCGGGGTCGCCGGCAGCGCCGACGTCATCTTGATTCCGGAGATCCCCTACGACCTGGGCCGGGTCTGTGAGAAGATCGAGTCGCGGTATGTGGACGAGCGCCGCGAATTCGCGATCGTGGTCGTCGCAGAAGGCGCCTTCCCAGTCGGTGGCGCGCCTCTGTTTCAACAGGCAGGCGGAGGCCAACGGAGACTCGGCGGCATGGCGCAGCAGGTGGCGATGGACATCGAGGAGCGCACGGGCCGCGAGACCCGCCATCTGGTGCTCGGTCACCTTCAGCGAGGCGGCGGCCCCAACTCGTACGATCGCCTCCTGGCCCTTCGGTTCGGCGCGGCTGCCGTAAAGCTGGTGCGCGATGGGCGTTTCGGCTGTATGGTCGCGCTCGATCCACCGAATGTCCTGGCCGTGCCACTGGGCGAGGCCATCGCAAGAATCAAGACTGTGCCCGTCGACGGAGACATCGTTCAGACCGCACGGGCCCTCGGAACGTGCATGGGAGATTGATGGATGAGAGATGAGATGATGAAGAACATGGCCAGGATCGCGTCGGCGCTGGTTGTCGCATTCCTCGCGACGGCCGCAGCCGCCGTGGCACAGAACGTCGCCGACCACGTACCGGAGCCTGTACGCGGCCAGCAGTTCGAACTCTCGATCCGCAACATCATGCGCGCCGAGTCGAATGTGGGCGTAGCTCCCGGGCAGATCCGGTGGACGGACGACTCCGAGTGGGTCTACTTCAGTTGGAGGCCGGGCGGGTTGGAGTGGAACGCCCCCCGCTCTTCCTATCGCGTGTCGGCCGGCGGTGGCATGCCAGAAAAAGTGGACGACGAGACCATGAGAGAGATGGCGCCCATGCTTTCCGGTGGCGACCTCTCCGCGGACCGGCGCTGGAGGATCTCGTCGGTGCGGGGCGATCTCTACCTCGTCGACCGACGCTCCCTGAGCGCACGGCGACTCACACACACGCAGGACGGTGAGGGTCAACCGCTCTTCGGATCGGACGGAGAGTCGATCCTCTTTCAGCGAGGGGGCAACCTCTTCCGTCTGATGATCGACTCCGGTGAGCTCACGCAGTTGACCCGCATGGCGTCCGGACCCGAACCGCAGGACCCCGCCGAGGCTGAAGGTCAGAAAGGCTTCCTCGAGGACCAGCAACTCGAGCTCTTCGCGCACATAAGGCGCGACGTCGCTCAGCGTGAGCGCCAAGATTCGATCCGGGAGGCCAACGCCGCGCGTGAGCCGAAGCCGATCTACGTCGGGGCCGGTGAACGCGCCCAGGGGCTTACGCCCACTCGATCGGGTGAATACGCGTTGATCCGCGCCGGAAAACAGTCTCAGGGCGCCAAGCAGACCATCGTACCCGACTGGGTGACCGCGGACGGCTACACGCGCGACATGACGGTGCGCACGAAGGTCGGCGACGAACAGGGCAGTCAGCGTGTGGGCATCGTCACCATCGCGACGGGGGAGGTCGCATGGGTCGATGTTCTGCCCGAAGATTACCAAGGCGAGGGATCGGCCCGCGTCGGAGGGGCGGCTTGGAACGACGCGGGCAGTGTGGCGCTCGTATTCGCGACCTCGAACGACAACGAAGACCGTTGGATCTGGACCGTGGATGCGGCGACCGGGGAACGTACGCTCGTGGACCATCTGCACGACGACGCCTGGGTCGCGGGGCCCTGCTTCGGCTGCGCGGGTTTCCTTCCGGGGACGGACCGCCTGTACTTCGTGAGCGAGGCGACCGGGTACGCGCAGCTCTACGCCGTGAACGCGGACGGTTCGGACCGCCAGGCGCTCACCGGTGGCGACTGGGAGGTGCTTTCGGTCGGCATGCCCGAGGATCGCTCCAAGTTCTTCTTACGGACGAACGAGGGGTCTCCGTTCAACGAGCATCTGTTCTGGATGGACTTCGACGGCTCTCACCGCGATCGCATCACGGATGGTGACGGCCGTTACGACGGTACGCTGTCGCCCGACGGCGAGCGTCTCGCGATCGTGCACGACGTGGCTGATCGGCCCCAGGAACTCTTCATGACGGACGCGGACGACGCGTCTCAGATGAGCAAGGTCACGGACTCCCCCACGGAAGAGTGGAAGACGTTCCCGTGGATCCAGCCCGAGATTCTGTACTTCGAGGCCGAGGACGGGACCATGGTGCCGGCGCGCATCTACCGACCGTCGGACATGGGAGCCGAGGCTCACGGGGGCGCGGTCATTTTTGTGCACGGCGCCGGGTATCTGCACAACGTGCACAACTACTGGTCGTCGTACTACCGGGAGTATCAGTTCAACCACCTACTCGCCGCGAGCGGTTACACGGTACTCGACATCGACTACCGCGGCTCGGCGGGCTACGGCTCCGAGTGGCGCACAGGCATCTACCGGTGGATGGGCGGCAAGGATCTGTCCGACCAAGTGGACGGCGCCCGGTATCTCGTGGCCAGCGAAGGAGTCGATGCGGCTCGTATCGGCCTGTACGGCGGCTCTTACGGCGGCTTCATCACGCTCATGGGGCTCTTCACGGCCGATGACACCTTCAAGTCGGGCGCGGCGCTGCGCTCCGTGACGGACTGGGCCCACTACAACCACGGTTACACGAGCCGCATCCTCAACCAGCCTCAAGACGACGTGGAGGCCTACGAGAAGTCTTCACCGATTTACCTGGCGGAGAACTTCGGTCCGGACCAGCACCTCGTGATGCTGCACGGTATGGTCGATACCAACGTGCATTTCTCCGACGTCGTCCGGCTCACCCAGCGGCTCATCGAGCTGGGCAAGGAGAACTGGGAGCTGGCCGTCTACCCCGTCGAGAGTCACGGCTTCGTGGAGCCTTCGTCCTGGACCGACGAGTATCGGAGGATCTACGAGATCTTCGAGCGCACCCTACGCGAGCCTGGCTGTACGGACGGAGGAGGCTTCTGTACCGTGCGAGGGAGCAACTGAGGAGGCGTACGCCTAGAAGATCGCGAGCGGGTTGAGCGGCGAGCCCGTGCCGCCCTGAACGGCCAGCGGAGCGGCGACGAACATGAACTCCCAGCGCCCTTCGTCTGCCGCAGCCTCTGCCACTGCTTCGAGGTCCAGGTTGTCGAACAGCCACAACCCCATGCTCACGAGCGTGAGCAGGTGGATCGGTTGCACGACTCCCTGCACCCCCGACGGATAAACGTCGTTCGTATAGTCGCTTCCCAGCATCGCTACTCCGCGTTCCTTGAGCCACGGAGCCACCGAGGCGTGTAACCCAGCGGCCAGCCGCCCGGTTGCCCAAGGTCCCTCTTGCGCGCGGCGGGCCCACCGTCCGCTCCGGACGAACACGACGTCTCCGGGGCCGACCCTGACCCCCGCCTCCGCCTCCCACGCCTCCAGGTCCTCGACGTAGATGGGCGTCCCCGGCTCGAGGTATTCGACTCCCTTCAGAAGGGCGATGTCCATCAAGATCCCTCTCGTCACGATCCCCTGCTTCACGTTCGTGATGCCGAGTTTCACGCAGCCTTCTTCGAGGTCCACGGTCTCGCGTGAAATCCCGTTGTACATCAGTCCGTCGGACGAGTAGTGGCAGAGGGCGTCCATGTGACTGTGGGCATAACCGTGATAGGCGATGGTGTACCGGTCGCTCAAGAATCCACCCTGCGGCGACCCCAACAACTGGTGTTCGAACGGCGAGGTAGCGTCTTCTGCGCGCTCCTTCAGGTAGTCGTGCGAAAGCGATACCGAGAGTCCGCTGGATACGAGCCCCGCCGCCCTCACTCGGTGCTCTGATGTGATCAGATTGAGAGTGCCCAACTCGTCGTCGTCGCCCCAGCGGCCGCGATTGGAGAGGTCCATCATCCATTGATCGACGGTCGCCTCTGTCACCTCAGCACGTTGTTGGGCGTAGGCCGATTCCGCGGCAACCGCGGCCGCCATTGCTGCCGCTACGATCAGGGATCGGGCGACCCTCCGCAGATTCCGCATGGCAAGCTCTCCAAGTGGTGAGCGCTTCTCCGAGTCTTCCGGTCGTCGCCGCCGGGCGATCCCGTCACAGCCCAGAGTAGACGGGCCCGGCGGAGGCAGCAACCGGGCTGACCCGGATTCCAACAAGTCGAGCGATTAACAGCATCTAAGTGCATGCTGAGGGCATGAGCCACATGAGTCCGGAGTGCTGACGTGCCCCTCAGTGCGGTATGACATCCTATGTTAGAGTTCGAGGCGTCTGAGATCCAAGAAGCTGGGGCATTCCAAGGAACCGGTCGGCGGGTTTTACCGTCTCTGGAGCCGGGGGGCGAGCACCGTAGGCGCTGTGCCGTCGGACCGTATTGCACAGGCGCCTCCACTGCTCGATTTCGATGAAGAGCCTCTGCACCCCGAGCCTAGCCAACCATCGCCGCACGAGCTTGTGGGTCACCTGCCAGCCTTCGGGGCGCGGCGGCGTGGCTTTCCATACGCCTCAGCGACGGCTCGCGCGTCACCGCGAGTCGCACTCGTTCGAGGGAGTTGAGGAAGAGCTTCTTATAGTGGCCCCCCTTATACCGGATACCGGCCCAAGGGGCTCTCGCTTGCGTGAGCGGCCTAGGTACTCGAAGCTTGCCCGGTCGACATCCCGCCAGAGACATCCCCCATGCCAGATGAAGACCCCGTGGTCTCCGAGCCCCGCTCGACCTTCAGGGCCTCGCTGATCCGCGTATTCGCCGTGCAGATCATCGCGCTCGCTCTGCTCGCCGTGCTTCAGTTCTCCTACCCGGTCTTTTAGGGCCACCACCGCAATGCATTGGATCAACTGGCTGATCGTCGTCGTCTACTTGGCATATGTGATCATCGACGGCATCCGCAAGTCCAAGGACACGGACACGATCCGAGCGTACTTCCTGGCGAGCAAGAGGCTGCCCTGGTGGGTCGTCGGCCTCTCCGTGATGGCGACGCAACTCTCCGCGATCACGATGATCGGCACGCCGGGGCAGGGGGCTACGGACGGCATCCGCTTCATCCAGATCTACTTCGGGCTCCCGCTCGCGATGCTGATTCTAGGCGTCACCCTCGTGCCGTTTTTGCACGGCTCCGGCGTCTACACAGCGTACGAGTATCTGGAGAACCGCTTCGACGCGAGGACGCGCTCGTTGACCGCGTTCCTGTTCTTGCTTTCACGCGGCATGTCGGTGGGTGTGATCATGGCTGCGCCCGGTGTCGTGCTCAGCGCCATCTTCGGCGTTCCGCTCATCTGGAGCGTGGCGCTGATCGGCGTTCCCACGGTTCTCTACACCATGGTCGGCGGGGTTCAGGCGGTGGCCTGGGCCGACGTGAAGCAGATGGTCCTGATCATCGTCGCCCTGCTGGCGATCGTCGTCGTCCTGCTCATCGAAATGCCGGTGAGGCCCGCTGACGCGATGCGAATTGCGGGCGCGACGGGCCGCCTCGAGGCGTTCGACTTCAGCTTCGACCTGACGGAGACTTATACGTTCTGGTCCGGGATGATTGGCGGCACCTTCCTGATGCTCTCCTACTTCGGCACCGACCAGAGCCAGGTGCAGCGTTACCTGGCGGCCGAGTCAGTCGACGCCGCCCGCTCGTCTCTGCTCATGAGCGCGTACTGGAAGATCCCGCTGCAGGCGCTCGTCTTACTGGTGGGTGTGCTCGTATTCGTCTACTACCAGTTCACGCCTGCGCCGTTGCTCTTCAACCCGACGCATGAGACGGCCGTGCTCGCCGAACAGGGGGCCGCGTACGACGCGCTCCAGCAAGAGTATTCGGCCACGTTCACGCTGCGTGAGCAGGCGGCCCGGGCGGCGGCGGACGCGGGCGACGAGACCAGCGCAGCCGGTGCGATGGAGACGTTTCTGGCGCGCGAGGCCGACATCCAGGCGATCCGGGGCGAGGCGCTCTCGTTGGCCGAGGAGGTGACGGGCGAGGCCTCACGAGACACGAACTACATCATCCCGCGGTTCGTGCTCTACGAGCTCCCGATCGGGCTCACCGGCCTCTTCATCGCGGGTGTGTTGGCGGCGGCGATGTCGAGTATCGCGGCCGAGCTCACGTCGTTGTCAACGACGAGCGTGATCGACTTCTACCGGCGCTGGGTCAAGGACGACGCCGACGACGCGCATTACCTCAAGGTGTCCAGGGCGGCCACCGTGTTTTGGGGGATCTTCGCCTGCGTTGTCGCCACCTACGCCGCGACGCTGGGTTCGCTCATCGAGGTCGTGAACGAAGTCGGATCGTTCTTCTACGGGTCGATCCTGGGCGTGTTCTTCTTGGCGATGATGCCGCGCTCGAACGGCACCGGTGCATTCTGGGGTCTGTTGATGGGGATGAGTGTGGTTGCGGGAGTCCGATATGGGACTCCCGATGTCGCATACCTCTGGCACAACGTGGTGGGCGCCGTGACCGTGCTGGTCGTGGGCTCGGTTCTCAGTAGACTCGGAGGCGGCTCGGAAGCGTAGCGCGAAGATCTCAGCTGGTTGGCGCGTAGGGGGTGCGTCCGTATAGGAATCACGCATCCAGAGTAGATCATGCACAAGGCAATAGAGCTTTCCCCGCGATTCGCCGCGTTCGCGCTTCTTTCCCTCAGCTCGGCCGCCTGTTCGACGGGCGACGCCGCTTCGACGTGGGCCGGGACCGTGGTCGACAGTGCCGGAGTCGAGATCGTCCACAACCCGACGGACGGCATATGGCAATCGGGCGACGGTTGGACACTCGAAGAGGTCCTCTCCATCGGCGAAACGATCGGGGACACGGCCTATCAGTTCGGTCAGATCGTCAGCGTTGATACCGACGCGGCCGGAAACGTCTACATCGCCGACTTTCAGGCCCAAGAGGTGCGCGTCTTCGACACCGAGGGTGTGTACACGCACACGATCGGTGCACCGGGCGCGGGTCCCGGGGAGATCGGAGCCGGTCTCTCAGGCGTGTTCGCTCTACCCGACGAAGTCGTGGTGCCGGACGTCGGCAACTTCCGTATCAATCGTTTCGGCTATGACGGCGAACTCTTGGGGAGTGACCTGATCGACATCGCCAAGGGCATTCCCATCCGCTGGGATCGCATCGGCGACGAGGTCGTGGCGCAGCTCCGCGTAATGGTGACGGAGGAGGGCGCCGATCCAACAGGTGACGTGATCGCCAAGATGGGCGGCGAGCAGGAGTCCAGAGAGGAGATCAGCCACCTCCCCATCGGGCAGAGTCTGCAGTTCGTGAACGGCCAGCCACGGATTCGCGTGTTCGACGCCGAGCCGATTTGGGACGCGAGTTCCGACGGTCGGGTCATCATGGCCGTCAACGAGTCGGTTCGTATCGAGGTCCGAGACGCTGAAGGGATGTTGGTTCGCGTCATCACCCGGCCGCATGACGTGAAAGAGGTCACCGAGCGGGACCAGCGGGTCTTCCTCTCCTTCATGAGAGATGTGTTCGAGCAGCAAGGCGCGCCTTCCGCGGCCATCGATGCGGCGATGGCGCGCTTCCAGTTCGCGGACACGTACCCTGCCTTCATCACGCTGTCACACGGGCCCGACCGATCCGTATGGGTACAACGTGTTCGCAGCGGCAACGATCTCAGCGAAGAAGGCGATTTCGACCCGCAGGACCTGGGGTCCAATACCTGGGACATCTTCGACGGTGAAGGACGATACCTGGGTGACGTCACGTTCCCGGGGAAATACCAGCCGATGAAAGTGATGGACGATCGCATCTACGGCATCGCCCGCGACGAGTTCGATGTTCAGTCCATGAAGGTGTATCGGGTCGTGATGGAGTAGCCCGCTCCACGCGGTCCTTGTTCGCGCGGAGGAGGCCTGAGTATCGTGGATACATGATCTCCCCCTGACGATGACCCTATGATGATTGCCCATCGAGTTCTGTTCGGCGCCGCGCTTGTGTCCATGGTGGCCGCACCCGTCTGTGCGCAGGACGAGTATCTGGAGCAGATCGAGGGCCAGATCGAGGCCGTGGATGAACTCATGGTCGAGGAGGGCTTCCATCCCATCCTGCGCATGTTCAGTGGGACTCTGGCGGCGGGGGAAACGGAGCGGCTGACGCTTCGCTTCGAGGATGGCGTGGCGTTCCAGGTCGTCGGCGTATGTGACACGGACTGCTCGGACCTCGATCTGACGCTTTACGACCCGTCGGGCAACGAAGTCGCGGAGGACGTGCTACCGGACGACTTTCCTATGCTCGAGTTCGCCGCGCGAATAGCGGGCGCCTATACGCTCGAGGTCGCGATGCCGGGGTGTTCGTCCGAGCCGTGTTACTGGGGCGTGCAGGCTTACGGAGAACAGGCGAGTGGTGGCGGCAGGAGCGCGGGCGAGTCGACGTCCTACCAGGGCGAGTTGCGCTTCGGGGACGAACAACTCAGCGGTGGCGAGTATTTCGACGTGTATGCCGCTGAGGCCTCGGCCGGTGCATTGATCACGGTCGATCTGCGCTCCAGCGACTTCGACACGTATCTGATCGTCCGCTCCCCGTCTGGGGAGAATCATGACAACGACGACTTCGAGGGGTCCACCGACCTCTCGCGCCTCGAGATCGAGGCTACCGAGTCCGGCATGTGGGAGATCGTCGCCACCGCGTACGAAGAGGGCATGCGGGGCGAGTATGCGCTGGAGGTGACCGTCGAGCGCGCCTCCGGTGGAGCTTCGACAGGCACTGCGGGTGGGGTGCGCCGGGAGACCGGTTCATTGGCTCCGGGCGACGAGACGCTGGGCTCTGGGGAGTACGTGGACGACTACTACTTCACCGGATCGGCCGGTGAGGAAGTCATCATCGACCTGAGGGCCGTGGACTTCGATCCGTACCTGCTGATCGTCGCCCCGGACGACGAGCAGGAGGAGAACGACGACTACGAGGGCGACGTGAGTCGCTCTCTGGTGCGCTTCACCCTCCCCATGAGCGGAGAGTACCGGGTCGCGGTGACGTCGTACGCACCAGACGAAACCGGTCGCTACGACCTGAGCATCCGGCAGGGAGTGGCGGGAGCCGATGCGAGCGGACCGGTCTCCGAGCGGGGCACGCTGGCCGCTGGTGACGAGACGTTGCGCACCGGTGAATACGTGGACGAGTTCACGTTCGAGGGAAGACCCGGCGAGCACGTGACGGTGAACCTGCGCTCCAGCGACTTCGACACGTATGTCATGTTGCTGGGCCCGGGCGAGTTCCGGCACGAGAACGACGACGCTGAGGACGACGTCGGGCACAGCTTGGTCGAGGCCGACCTCTCGGACGCCGGCACGTACCGTGTGCTCGTGACCTCGTATTCGCCCGACCAGACGGGCGGCTATGAGCTCCGGATCGACCGCGGGGAGGTTGTCGCCGGCGCCGGTCAGCGGGACGTGCAGAGACTTGAGTT
>JAYZBT010000059.1:0-9918 GCA_036338615.1 Gemmatimonadota bacterium | reverse complement strand
CGTGGGCAGCGCATACCGAAACCCCGCGTTGAGGTCCGACCGCATCATGAACGCCGCGAAGACCAGCACACCGAGCAGCGCGCTTCTGCCGCGCCACCACAGCAGTTTCTCGACGCTCCGTCCGCCGTTGACCCAGGCCGCGACCAGACCCGTTGCGGCCGCACCGACCAGCACCTGGAAGGCCGCGCTCGTCTTGAAGAAGAACGCCACCGGGTAGTAATACCGCCACCCTGAGGCGCTGGTCTCGCCGAGTAGATAGGCGGGGGCTTCGTGTCCACCCGAAGCGTGCAGCACAGTGCGCCAAGAATTGAAGCGGAAGAGTGTGAGTGTGGGGTCTCCTCGGTACAGCACGACGAAGGCGACGTAGAAAACCAAGGCGCCGACCGCCAGCGAGATGCCAAGACTCCTAAGCCACTCCGTGTCGCGCCGGTGCGGCCACGCCCCCCCGACGATCAAGAGTCCCGCCACGGGCACGAGCGCCAGCGCGCTCATCTTGATTCCAAACGCAGCTGTCACGGCCAAGCCGGCGAGCGCACCACGCCATGGGGTGGGCACCCGCACGGCCGAGTCGAGAGCCCACACGGCCAACAGGTAGGCCAACGCGAGCGGTAGGTCGTTGTAGGCCACGCCTCCGTGCGCCAACACATCGGGCAGGAGAGCGGTGAACGAGGCCGCCACCGCCCCGGCGAACGGCCCGGCGATCCACCACGCGAACGCTCCGGCCACCGCCACGAGGACCACGACCAACACGGTCCCCACGAAGCGGGCGCGGGCGAGCAGTTCGGTAGGCTCATTACCTAGCCGAAACAACAACGCCCGTGCGTAGTCCCAGCGATCGTCGAAGGTCCACTCACGGTCCTCCCGAGGGCGGACGGGATCCGCGGTCACCGCAGCCAGGCCGTACGCGTACATCATCAACGGCGGCTGGTCCGTGACCATGCCCCACCTTCCCTCCGTGATCCCGCGAACGCCCCCGGACACCAGGATGATCTCGTCGAAGGTGGCCGACGTGTGCCGGGCACCGAGATAGGTGAGCACACCGGCCGCGAGCGCGGCCACCGCGATCGCGGTCAGGCCTGCGCGGCGCGACACAGTCACGTCAGGCTACCGCCGCCCTCGGGTCGTTCACGCGCTGGAGTAGCACCATGCCGATGATGAAGAGGAGCGCGATCACGAGGAAGCTGGGCCGTTGATTGCCCTGGAACAGGAACGTCGCCCCACCGAACAGGAGCGGCCCGATGACCGACGACGACTTCCCGCAGAGGGCATAGAATCCAAACATCTCGGCCTCCTTACCCTCCGGGATCAGCGAGGACATGAAGGCCCGGCTCGCGGACTGCACCGCGCCCAGGCCCAGCCCCACCACGACCGCCATCGTCCAGAACAGAATCTGGTTCTGGATGAAAAACGCGGACACGCTCGCGAAGATCCACAGAAGCAGCACCCCGTTCAGGACTTTCTTCGGCCCGAGCGTATCCGTGGGCTTGGCCAGCGCGAACGCACCAGCGAGCGCGGCGAACTGAACGACCAAGAAGAGATACAGCGCTTGCGTGGGCGTGAAGTCGAACGTCTCGGTGGCAACGTTTCCAGCGTTCACGATGATCGTCAGCACGCCGTCGATATAGAAGAAGAAGGCGATCAAGAAGTTGCGGAGATCTTTGAGCTGCCACACCTCACGCAAGATTTGGCGGAAGTTGCTGACGCCCCACAGGGCAGCCTGTGGCACGGTCATACCCCGGGCTTGGTCACGGGGAAGGTAGAGGAAGGCGGGAATCGAAAAGACCAAAAAGAAGCCTGCCACGAACGGCCAAACGAGCTCGATCCGCTCGGCAGCGAAGAAGGAGACAATGATCAAGCCAATCGCAGACCCGAGATACCCAACCCCAAATCCCAGGCCGGAGACCCAACCCTGCTTCTCGCGCGGCGCGATATCCGGCAGGTATGCGTTGTAAAAGACCGTCGCGCTCTCGAAGCCGACGTTCGCGACTACGAAGATCACGAATCCTGCGATGACCATACCAGGTCCCAGGGTGGTCATCGATAGCACGCCGATCAGGCAGATCGCCGTGTACACGAACATGAACTTCTTGCGGGCGCCCCCACGGTCGGCGACCGCACCGAGCAGCGGCGACGTCACCGCGACGATCAACGCCGAGACCGCCACGGCCAGGTTCCACCACCACGTGCCCTCACCCGTTCCTTCGTTCCCGACCACGGTTCCCACGTAGTAGATCGAGAACACCGTCGTCGTAATCACCGCCGGATACACCGAGTTGGCGAAGTCGAAGAGCGCCCACGCGCCTACCTGCTTCTTGTTCATCCGGACTCCGGTGTCGGGGAACACCCACGGACGGTAGCGAAGCGGCGATAAGTACGTCCAGCGCGAGGTTATGTAGCCGCACACCCACGTGCACGGGCCGCCTTCCGGCGCAGACCGACGCCCCTTCCCAGGTCGGTTAGGTTCCCCCGGTGAAAAAAGGCTCCCCGCATGTGATCGTCTTCACGCTCTGGCTGCTCGTCTTCTCGTCCGCGAGCCAGACGATGATCATCTCGCCGATCCTTCCGCAGATCGGTGACGACCTCGGGATCGCGGACGCGGTCCTCGGCACGCTCGTAACCGCGTATTCGCTCATGGTGGGCTTGTTCGCGATCCTCTCCGGCCCGATTTCCGACAGGATCGGTCGACGCAAGATCCTGCTCGCCGGGTGCGGAGCGATGACGCTCGCCCTCGCCGCACACGGTCTCGTGGACAGCTACGTCTCGTTTCTCGCCGTGCGCGTCTTCGCTGGAATGGCCGGCGGAATATTGAGCGGAGCGGCGGTCTCGTACATCGGGGACTACTTCCCCTACGACCGTCGGGGATGGGCAACCGGTTGGGTGATGAGCGGGGCGGCGTTCGGCCAGATCATCGGGATTCCGTTGGGAATCGTGATGGCCGCGCGGTGGGGCTTCCACTCCCCCTTTTATCTCTTCGCCGTCACGATGGCGGCCACGTTGTCCCTCCTCTACTTCGGCGTGCCGCAGGTCGCGGTGGCAAGGACCTCCGACGCGCTCACCGTGCGGGGAGCCGCCGCCGACTATGGCGCGATGTTGCAGCGACCCGAGGTCGCTTGGGCCGCTGTAGCCTACTTCGTCATGTTCTTCGGTGTTGCGGTGTTCGTGATCTACTTGCCGACATGGCTCGAACGCGATCTGGGAGCGACCGGTGACCAGATCGCGCTGATGTTTCTCATTGGAGGAGTCGCCAACGTCGTTGCGGGCCCGCAAGCCGGAAAGCTTTCGGATCGCATTGGGCGCAAGGGCATCATCCTGCTCGCGACCATCGGGCTCTCGCTCCTGATGGTCGGGACCGTTCCCCTCGTGACGAACATCACGATCGCCTATGGCTTCTTCTTCCTGACCATGGCGCTCGTCGCGATGCGAGTCAGCCCCTTCTCCGCGCTGCTCACCGGGCTCGTACAGGACGAGCGGCGGGGTTCACTAATGAGTCTGGCCGTCGCTCTCGGCCACCTCGGCTTCGCGCTCGGGGGCGCCGTAGCGGGTCCCCTGTTCGCCGGTGTCGGCTATACCTCCAACACCGTTCTAGGGGCCGTGTTCGTACTCGCGATGGGGCTCATCGTGTGGTTCCTCATCCCCGAGCCCGACGGCTAAGGTCTGTCGGCCACCCATGATCGCCCTATCTTTCTGACCCTCGGCAGCCCACCAAGGACCTCTCGTTGAGCCTGGATTCACGCAAGCCCATTCGTGTGCTCTTCGTCGAGGACATGTTCGACCAGGCACTCCTGGTGAAAGCGTTCCTGCCGTCGGCTGACGGGTATGAGGTCGTGCATACGCAAGACGGTGATCAGGGCGTTCAACTGCTCCGGGATGAGAAGTGGGACCTCGTCGTCACGGACCTCAACCTGCCGGGCACCGAGGGGTTCTATGTCATTCTGGAGGCTCGCGCCAAAGACGCGAGCCTCCCGATCCTCGCGACGACTGGATACACCGAGGCCGAGTATCACAACCGCTCTTCGCGGGAAGGCGCCAGCAAGGTGCTGACGAAGCCGCTCGATAAGACGGTGTTCCTCAAAACGGTTTGGGGCCCGGTAGCCGACAACGCGGCCCTGCTGCCACCGAGCGACGCGGTCCTCGCGATCGGAGGCATTGCGGGCAACGCCGAGATGGGCTGCGGGGGGGCGCTGATTCAGGGGGCGGCCCAAGGCCCACCCCGTCGTGATCGTCGTGCTCGGGCAGGAGGAAGACGGCGTGAAGTTCACGGGCCTGAAGGCCTCCAAAGCAGCCTGCGACCTTTTGGGGTTTCGTCTCGTCGTGGACAAGAAGGCCCTCAACGATACGCGGACGCGCGTCGCCCTCATGAAGAAGGCGGTGGCGGAGTTGCTCGTCACGTCTGGCGATCAACGGGTTCGTCATCAGGTCCTGCTCGAGGGCTCGGAGACCGTCTTCGAGCTGCCTCTACCGCGTGCGCCCAGCAGGGTGGTCCTCGACCCCGGAGGGTGGATTCTCAAGGGCGACGTGCGCTGACGGGAGTCGGTTCTGCTTGCGGACCCGACCACGGTCCGGCGAGCTTATCCGACTCCCAAAACCCGCAAGCCATGCATCTAGAGTTCGAGCGCGACATCGTCGAGGTCCAGGCGCAGATCGACAAACTGCTCGATCTCGCGCACAGGAAGGGCATAGACGTAGCCGACGAGGTAGAACTGCTGAGGACCAAACTCGGCGAACTCAAGCGGCAAACGTACGACAACCTGCGGCCCATCGAGCAGGTGCAGGTCGCACGTCATCCCCAGCGCCCGTACACGCTCGACTACATCGAGCGCACCTTCACGGATTGGTTCGAGCTTCATGGGGACCGCGCGTTCCGAGACGACGAAGCCATTGTCGGTGGGTGGGCCCGCCTTCGCGGGACCTCGGTCATGGTCATCGGCCACCAAAAAGGTCGGGACATGAAGGCGAACCTGCACCGCAATTTCGGAATGGCGCATCCAGAGGGGTACCGGAAGGCGCTGCGGTTGATGAAGCAGGCAGAAAAGTTCGGTCGGCCGGTCATCACGCTGATCGATACGCCGGGGGCGTACCCCGGCATCGGCGCGGAGGAGCGTGGGCAGGCCCAGGCGATCGCGACCAACTTGCGTGAGATGGCCACCATGCGGACACCACTCGTCAGCGTGGTGATCGGCGAGGGCGGCTCCGGAGGAGCACTCGCGCTCGGCGTCACGGACCGCATCCTGATGCTCGAGCACTCGGTGTACTCCGTGATCTCTCCCGAAGGGTGTGCGGCGATCCTGTGGCGCTCCGCCGAGCATCGCGAAAAGGCTGCCACGGCTCTGAGGCTGACGTCCAAGGACTTGCTGGAGCTCGGGATCTGCGACGAGGTCGTGGAGGAACCGATGGGCGGTGCACACGCGGATTGGGACCTGGCGGCCCAACGTCTGGGAGACGCGCTCAAGCGCAATTTGAAGGAACTCACCGCTCTATCCCATGAGGCGCTGCTCGAGCGTCGGTGGACGAAGTACGGCGAGATCGGCGCATGGTACGAGGCGTAAAACCCTGACCGGGTTCGCCGAGGTTTCGTTCAAGGGCACGCGCAAGGACTACTACGCGTACCAGTCGCTGGAGCTGCGCCCGGGTCAGCAGGTGATCGTCGAGGCCGACCGAGGAGAGGACCTGGGCGAGGTGTCGGCTGTCGGAGCCATCGCAGAAAGAAAGTGCTCGTCGTCCAGCAGCGGATGCGCGACCCCCGCCCCCGAACGCAGGGTACTTCGGCTGGCGCGCACCGACGAAGTTTCCCGCGTGCAGACGCTTCGTGCGGACGAAGACCGCGTGCGCTCCGAGACGCGCGTCCTCGTCACGAAGCACCAGCTCAAGATGAAGGTCACCGAGTCCGAATGGCAGTTCGATCGCAACAAGCTGATCATCTACTTCACCGCTGAGAAACGAGTCGATTTCCGGAAGTTGGTGCGGGACCTCGCGCGCACGTTTCGCACGCGCATCGAACTGAAGCAGATCGGCGTACGAGACGAAGCCGCTCTGCTCGGAGGCGTAGGACGCTGCGGGCGTGAGTTGTGCTGTTCCACCTGGCTGCCCGAGCTCAAACCGGTCTCGCTGCAGCTCGCCAAGGACCAGCGCTTGTCCCTGAACCCCGCCCAGATCAGTGGCTGCTGCGGACGCTTGATGTGCTGCCTGATGTACGAGCACCGCACGTACGTCGAGGCAAGGCGACGGTTCCCCCGGGAGGGGAGGAAGGTGCGCACCGCGACCGGCCGCGAACTCGTGGTCGCCGTGGACATCTGGAACGACACGGTCTCGCTCAGGGACGACGAAGGGCTCAGGCGCACGATCACGCTGGACGAGTTAAAGCTCGAGGTAGGTCAACCCCTCAGCCAGCGGAACGAACCGCGCAAGAACGCTCCTTGACCGATCCACCGCGCTGGTACCTCAGCACGCCCATCTACTACGCGTCCGGCGACCCTCACATCGGGCACGCCTATACGACGATCCTGTCGGATGTGCTCGCTCGTTTCGCTCGACAGGACGGCACAGAAGTCCTGTTCCTGACGGGCACAGACGAGCACGGGCCGAAAATCCAGGACGAGGCGGAACGAAGGGGCATGCAGCCCTTGCAGCTGTGCGACCTCATGGCCGAAGGCTTCTCGGCCGCGTGGACGACGCTCGGCATATCGCACGACCGCTTCATCCGCACCACGGAGGCCGAACACAAGGCCGTGGTGACCGCCTTCCTCCAGCGACTCTGGGACCGCGGCCAGATTTATCAGGGTGCGTATTCCGGATGGTATTGCATACACGAAGAGCGGTTCTGGACGGGAAAGGACCTGGGTCAGGACAACACGTGCCCGGACTGCGGGCGGCCTGTGAATTACCTGGAGGAGACGAACTACTTCTTCAAGATGAGCGAGTACCAGGCGGCGCTCATCGCCCACATCGAGCAGAACCCTGACTGGATCGTACCGGAGATTCGCCGAAACGAAGTGCTCGGCTTCTTGCAAAAGCCGCTCGGGGACCTCTCGATCTCGCGGCCGAAGTCTCGAGTCCCTTGGGGAATCACACTCCCCTTCGACGAGGACCACACCGCATACGTCTGGGTGGATGCGTTGATCAACTATCTCACCGCGTCCGGAGCAATCGACGCAACGAAGCCTGCCGACGACCAGGGTTTCGGGGAGGTGTCCGAGTCGTGGTGGCCCTGCGACCTGCATGTCGTGGGGAAGGACATCATCACCACGCACGCGGTGTATTGGCCGACGCTGTTGATGGGTGCCGGCCTTCCCGTCAGCAAGCAACTCCTGGCCCACGGGTGGTGGGTGGTCGGCGATACCAAGATGTCCAAGTCACTCGGGAACGTGATCGACCCGCTCGCGTTGAGCGCTGAGTTCGGGCCCGACGCGGTGCGCTGGTACTTGCTGCGCGAAATGCCGACCGGCGCCGACGCCTCATATACCATCGATCGCTTCTTGGCCCGATATGGAGAGCTCGCAAACGTGCTCGGCAATCTGGCCAGGCGCGTCATCTCCATGGTCGGCAAGTATCGGGACGGGGTGGTCCCGGACTCGCCGGGAACCGGACTCGATCAGGAGATCGAGGCCGCGTTCGAGTCTGCGCGCGACGCGATGTCACGGTACAAGGTGCACGAGGCACTCGCCTCCGCGATGGACCTCGCCAGAACCGCCAACGGCTACGTGGAGGACCGTCAGCCGTGGTCGCAGGCCAAGGACCCCCTCGCGGCATCCGATCTCGACGAAACGCTGGCGACGCTGTGCCGCGTGCTCTCGGCGCTTTGCGCGCTCTTCCAGCCCGTGGTACCCGAGAAGATGGCCGAACTGGCGGCCCGGCTCGGGCTGGCGCGTGTGCCGACGCTGGACGAAGCGCTCGCGGATTCCCCGGTCGGCCGGTCCGTCTCGAAGGGGGATCCGCTCTTCCCCCGCGTCGACGCTCCATGCACCCTCAGCCCGGGTTGACTCCGACTTCGACGGCCCCGTACCTTTCCGTGCTGTAATGGGCCGCATCACATGCACCGCTGAAAAGGCGCCGAATGACCGGTGATCGGTGGACCGTTCTCGTTGTCCGAGGTGAGAATAGTCCGGTCAAGCAATTCTCGATGTCCTCTCGAGTCCTCCGCGTCGCCGTCGGAGGCTTCGTCGCGTTGGCGCTACTGCTCGTGGGATCTGCTGTGACGGTCGGCCTGGACGGGTACTCGCGCCTCACGGCACACGCCCTCGAGTCTCGGAACGAAGCGCTACGCGTCGAGTTCGAGCAGTTCCAACATCGGATCCAGGGCCTGGAAGCCACGCTCGATGGAGTCGCAGCGAACGACGCTCGCTTCCGTGGTATCGCCGGACTCGAGCAGATCGATCCGGAAGTCCTTCAGGTCGGTGTGGGTGGTCCTGGCCTCGGTACGCCTCAGAGCTACGCGCTCTGGCCGATCGATTCGGTCGCCTCGAAGACCGCGTTCGCCGTCTCTTACGACCTCAACGCACTCGAGCGCCGAGCGCGGCTACTGTCGGAGAGCCTCGCGGAAGCAACGGACTCGGTGCTGGCGCATCACGACCTTCTGGAGTCGACCCCGTCGATCCTCCCCACAACGGGCTGGACTGCCAGCGCGTTCTCGAAGTCGCGAATGCACCCCATCCACCACCGCCCGCTTCCACACCCCGGCATCGACATCGCTGCGATCCAAGGCACATCGATGTTCGCGGCGGCCAAGGGCCGAGTTACCCGCTCCGGCTGGGTCGTCGGGTACGGGTACACCATCGAGATCGATCACGGTTTCGGATACACGACGCTGTACGGCCACGCCTCCAAACTGATCGCGCAGCGAGGCCAAGAGGTGAAACGTGGTGACGTGATCGCGTTGGTGGGCAGCACCGGGATCGCGACCTCAGCGCACCTGCACTACGAGGTGCACGTGAATGGGGTGGCTCAGGACCCGAAGAACTTCATCCTGCCTGAACAGGTACGATACTGAACCGCTCGGTAGCCCCCATTTTCCAGAGGCGCCTTCGGGCGCCTTTTGTGTGTCTATCGGTTCTGCTTTGCTCGCACTCATCCTACTAGCGCTCCTGACCGCTCCCGTGGCACTGCACGCTCAGGCGAGCGGCGCGGTCTTTCTCCCGGATACCGTGCTGCGGGCGGCGGGCATGCCACGCGTGCTCATTCTTCGTGCGAATCCCGGCGGGGTCGCGGCACTTCGGCTCTCCGTGCCTCTGCTCGAGCGTCCCGCGGAAGCGGGCGTCGGGCGTATGCTCGCGGCCCTTTCCGAGCGCCGTATGGAGGGCGCAGCCCGCGAGATCGGTGCTCGCGTCTCCGCCCAGCGTACCCCTTGGGGCCTGACCTACTCGGTCGAGGGCGCAGGGGCGGACATGGAGCACCTGGTGTATCTGCTTCGCCTCGCGGTAGAAGAACCGGCGCCGGACTTCAGCGAGCTGGATCGCTTGCGAGCTGAACTCCTCTCGGACCTGGACCGTCGAGCCGAGTCCCCTGGCGATCGCTTGCTGACCGACCTGCGCCGCGCGGCGGCCCCTGATCTTCCGTCGTTGGCGGGATCGCACGTCTCGGTGCGCCGGCTCGACGCTTCGCTCATGCGGGCCGTCTGGCGGAGGAGCCATCGGGCTTCATCGATGTCCTTGGTGGCGATGACGTCCGTGGATCCGACCGTGCTGCTGGCAATGCTGCAAGCGCTCGGTCTTCCAGCCGGGGACGTCGCACCTCCCTTCGATGCTGCCGATCCAAGTGGTCCGCCCACCGGCCCACCGCCGCTGCGGAACTGGTACGGGGAAGCCCGAGTAGATCCTGCGCTGGGGGACCCGCATGCTGCGGTCGCCGCGCTGCTCATGTCGCAACAGGTAGCGGACCTCGGACCCGGCGTCGAAGTGGGCGTCCGACTTTGGGAACTGCGGGACA
>JAYZBT010000058.1:0-23167 GCA_036338615.1 Gemmatimonadota bacterium | reverse complement strand
GGCGGGACTATCGAGTCGTGGCAGCTTGGGCATCAGTCGGTCTTGCTTCTAAGGAAGGCCGGGAGAAGAAACACACCGAACGCGGAGGGGATCCAGTAGCGCGTCGAGACGAGGAGCCCGACGCCAACCATGGTCGAGGGTGGTACCCAAGGCAAGAAAAGAGCAACCAGAGCCGCGTCCCTCGTACCCATGCCACCGATGCTCAAGGGGAGTAGCCCCACCAGGATTGCGACCGGCGTGAGCGCAAGTACGAGTAGAAAGGGCACGTCGGCGTTGAGCGCTCGGAAGAAGAAGTAAATCTGGGCCATGTGCAGGACCCAAAGCAGCGGAGATGCTAGAACGATCGCAATCAGGCGCGCGGGTCGAGCGGCGAGATCGCCTGTGAAGCGAGGCGAGTCTTCGAGTATCGAGCGGAGCGTTGGCCACCGGCCGAGCATGCGGGCCGCAGCCGGAAACAGCCGATTCCATGGGCGGTGGGCAGTGAGATAGACCCCGGTGCCCGCCAGCACGGCGATGCTGAAGGCGGCCACGAACCGGGTCACGGGGTCGCCGACATCCGCGACCATAAAACCGAACAAGAAGACCGTGCACAGGCCCGCGAGGTCCAGGATCTTCTCGAGTAGCACGCTGTTCGATGCCCTCTCGAGGTCCGTGATGCCCTGGTTGTGCAGAAAGACTGCCTTGCCCAGGTCGCCGAGCTTGGAGGGGACTACGGAGTTGAGGCTCGTGGCGGCCAGGAAAATCTTGACGCCGGTCCAGAAGGGCAGGTCGGCATGATCGTGCAGCATCCACCGCCAGCGCTCGACGCTTCCAGAGATGATGGGGAAAAACATCAGCAGCCCGGCGGCCAGCGCGACCGGATCTGCGTCGAGCAAGTTGGCCCAGAACAGATCGCGGTCGATGCTCGAGAAGATCAACGCGAAGATCCCGAGCGTGACGACCCAGGGAAGAACGCGCCGCGTCAGAGAGTGACGGCGCGCGTCCGATGCCCCTGCATCTCGTCCATCGCTCGACCCGGGGGGGTCGGCCATGCCCTCTAGCCCCTCGGCGATCCCTCCAGGAGTCCCTCCAACGGCTCCTCGCGGGCGCCGTTCTCGTCGCACACGGCGAAGTGCGACTCGCTCGCTCCATACATCGCGACCCCGGCGTAGTCGCCCGCCTTGTTCAGGATGAAGAAGCGCACGTCGAAGCTCGGCAGTCCCCGTTGATTCAGGAGGCGGGACTCGATGGTATTGCCCTTGATGCGGGTGAGCGCTGCCATGCCCGCGTCCTTGGGGGACATGCCCTGACGCATGAACTCGACGATCAAGAACGAGGCGCAACTGAAGAGGTTGGCTTCGCCACGCCCGGTCGAGCCGGCGGCGCCCACGTCGTTGTCGACGTACTGCCCTGCGCCCAGGATGGGTGAATCTCCGGCGCGGCCGGGAATCTTCCAAGAGAGACCGCTCGTGGTAGTTACGCCACAGATGTCGCCGCCCGGGGAGATCGCTTCGAGGCTCGTCGTGCCCCAATAGGAATCTGCGTCGATGAGGCCGTCGTCCACCATGGAGAGGCCGGCCTCGAACGATGCGTCGTTGAAATCACGCAGGCTCGCTTCGCGGTCGCCGCGAATGCGTTGTTGCGGGTCGAGCCAGTGGCTCGGGTCCACGCGTCGTCGCCATTCGAGCCACATGGCCCGCGAGTGCTCGGTATTGATGTCGTCCTCGATCTCGAATCCCAACGATCGAGCGAACTCGCGGGCGCCCTCGCCCACGATCAGGTGATGGTCCGTGAGTTCGGCGACGGCCTTCGCGACCAGCGAGGGTGTGCGCACGCCCTCGATACCCGCGACCCCGCCGGCCCACTTGCGGGGGCCGTGCATGAGGCAGGAGTCGAGCTGCACGACTCCATCGGCGTTGGGGAGCCCACCATACCCGATGCCCGCTTCAGCCGGATCGAGCTCGGGGATATTGACGCCTGCTACGATCGCGTCGAGCACGTCCTCACCCTCCGTGATACCGCGGAAGGCGCGCTCGATCGCGCTCTCGCTGCCACCGTTCTTGTAGCGGATGGATGAGACATCCGAAACCAAAACCGGCCCCATCAGGCGGGTGTGAACCGCGGGTGCGCGCGCGGGGAGATCTGCCGAGAGCGCAGCCGGCGTCGCGGCGACCGCCACACCGGCGGCTGTGGTACGAACGAAGTCACGTCTATCCATCGGAGGCTCCAGCCGGGGTTGTCGTCTGGTGACCCAGGAGCATAGTAGGCAGGCGCGCCTCAGGCGACGCTCGATGGCGGCGCCCGCGCAGGCCCGCCTGCCTAGCTATCGATGTCGACGAGTTCGCGAGCCCGGGACCAAATCGTGTCGAACATCGATTCGGTGAGTTTGCCGGTGAAGGTGTTCTGCTGACTGGGGTGATACGACGCGAGCACCGTCACGCCGTCGAGGTCCACCTCGGCCCCGTGCCCAAAGCGTGGACGCGGGCTGGGCACGGGCAGGCCTCGATCTGCCAGGATCCGTAGCGTCTGAGCGTACGCAAAGCCGCCGAGCGTCACGACCACGCTCATGCGCTCCAGGAGGTCGAGCTCAAGTTCGAACCAAGGCCGGCAAGCGGTGCGCTCGCTCGCTTCGGGCTTGTTCGCGGGGGGCGCGCAACGCACCGCGGCCGTGACGAATACACCCTTCAACTCCAGGCCGTCCCCCCGATCGACGGACTCGGGCTGGTTCGCGAAGCCCGCCTTATGCAACGCTCGATAGAGCCAGTCACCTGAACGATCTCCGGTAAACATTCGTCCGGTTCGGTTGGCTCCATGGGCCGCGGGAGCGAGACCCACGACCAGCACCCGCGCGTTCGCATCGCCGAAGGCCGGCACGGGCCGGCCCCAGTAGACGTGGTCGCGGAACGATGCGCGCTTTTCCCGGGCGACTCGCTCGCGCCAGGCGACGAGCCGGGGGCACCGCCGACAATCGGTCACCTGCGCTTGCAGCGCAGCCATGGCGGAAGTACTGACGATCAGAGCCGCAGTCCGTTCGCGGCCTCGATGCGGAGGCGGTGAATGCAAGTTTAGGGCCTGCTAACCCGGCTCTCGAGCCAAGCCGACCACCACAGCACCGCCAGCATGTCAGCGCCGGCCGCGAGGCGTCCGGCGGCGAAGTCTCGTGTCTCCGACCGCATGAGAGCCTGCGGATGGAAGCCCACGTCGCGGTCCAGACGGTACAACTCCGAGACGTAGCCGTGCGACTCCTGCACGTACTCCCACACCGCGTCGCGCGCTGAGTCCGCCACCGAAGTAGGCGGGCCCCGAGACGCTTGGTTGGCCACGTCCGTCTGCGTCACGTGTGCGTCGACGAATCCGCTCTCGAATCGGGCGTGGAACGAGCGGTCGGTCGAGTAGCCCTCCGGGTTTGGTGCGCCGGCGGACCAGCCGTTGAAGTGGATCGTGGTGTGATGTGGCTGTGAGGCGTCCGTCACGTAGTGACCGAGGATGCCGGCGTCGTTCAGGATGCGCGCTTCGATCCATTGCCTCTTCTGTGTGTTCTGTGTGTCTGCTTCGGCGTACCACATACGCCACTCGGTCACGATCCGCTGATACAACTCCATGATGCGGTAGGGCAGGAAGCCCACTTCGTGTTTCGGCTTCTCCGGTCCGGCGTCGTAGAGGGCCTTCAAGAACGTGAATCGGTCCGGTGCATCCAACGCTCCCTCCGGAACGTTCTCGAAGTCGATGTAGTGGTCGTAGGTCCACGCCTGGTCCATTTCTGCTAGATCGCGATTCCGCCAGCGGTCGGGCTCGGGGTCGAGGTAGATCAGCTGGTCGGCGGCGTCGAGGAAGAACCGGGGCATCTGCTGCGGTAGGACGCCAGTCGCGGTCCGGGCCGCCATCTCGTGGCCCTTGGCGCCCCACGGCAGTGGCGGGATGGCGTCAGAGATGCCCCCTCCAACGAGCAGTGCAGTGACGGTGATGCAAATCAGGCGCATCTGAGCTTCCTCGAAGTCCTCTGGAGAAAAACGGGATCGGCTTCCTGAAAATGGAGCCTAGCGGTCCAGTGCCTTACGACCCAGGGCTCCGCGGTCGACCTTGTCCAGATGGGTTCTGGGGAGCTCCTCCATGAAGACGACTTCGCGCGGGTACTTGTAGGGTTCCAATCGCTGCCTGGCCCACGCTTGGAGCTCGGCGGCCAGCGCATCGTCAGCCGCGGCCTCCTGCGCCGGGATCACGAACGCGCGTGGTTTGACGAGCCCGTCTGCTGTGCTCGCGCCGATCACTGCGACCTCCCGGACCGCGGCGTGCTCCAACAAGCAGTCCTCCAGTTCCGTCGGAGAGAGCCACTTGCCGCTCACTTTGAGCATGTCGTCCGCGCGCCCGCAGTATGTGACATAGCCGGCTTGGTCGACGCTGATCATGTCTCCCGAGACGTACCACTCGCCCCGGAAGGCCGCGCGCGTTTTTTCAGCCTGCCGCCAGTACCCCTTGGCGAGCGAGTCACCGCGCACCCACAGATGGCCGACTTCGTCCGGGCCAACCTCGCTGCCGTCATCGTCGCACGCCTTCACTTCGAAACCGGGCACCACCTTCCCCAACGTGCCAGGCCGCACGTCGTCTGGGCGGTTGGAGATGAACACGTGCCACATCTCCGCCGTGCCGAGTCCGTCCAGTAGCGGAGCTCCGAACAGGTCGTTCCACTTGCGGTGCAGTTCGGCGGGCAGGGCTTCCCCGGCCGAGGTCGCCAGCCGGAGACACGAGAGATCCTGATTACCTGCGTCCGGGTGGCTCACGAGGTGATTCACCATCGTCGGCACGTTCACCAGGATGGTGGGGCGGAACGCCGCGATTCGGGCGAAGAGCGTCTCTGGTGTGCAGCGCTCGGGAAAGAGCGCCGCGGTTGCGCCGACCGAAAAGGGGAAGAGCAGGTTGGTACCCGTTGCGTATCCGAAGAAGAGCTTCGGTACGGAGAGCGTCACGTCCTCAGGCCCGATGTCCAACAGCGCGTGTCCGTACAGCTTCGTCGTGTTCACGAAGGAGCGATGACTCTGAACGACGGCCTTCGCCCGGCCTGTCGTGCCACCGCTGAAGAGCCAGATCGCGGCGTCGTCGTGGTGGGATGCGAAGATCGGGTGCTGGTCGGGCAGGGCCGCGATGCGCTCGGCATGACCATGGCCACCGACCTCGATGAGTCGGGGGCGATGCTGTGCACCGGCCAGGGCCGCCTCGAACTCGGACATCGTCTGCGAGCCCACCAGTGCAGCGCGCGCGTGGGTGTACTCGTAGAGGTAGCGAATCTGGTCGGGCTTCAGGTGTGGGTTCACCATGACCACGACCGCGCCCATGCGAGTGATCCCGAATAGAGCGCCTACATAGTCCGGCCCGTCCGGTAGGGCGATCAAGACGCGCTCCTCCGGTCGCACGTCGGACTCGGCGAGAAGGTTCGCGTAACGGGCCGAAAGGGCGGCGACCTCGGAATAACTGAGCGCTCCCTCTGCGGTGAGCAGAGCGCGGCGATCGCCCAGGCCCTCCTCGAGGCGCTGCCCGAGGAAGTATGGGAAGATGTTGAGTTGTTCGGACACCGTAGGGTGGGGAAGAAATCGTCGCGGGAAGTGTGCGTGAGGATACGTGTAGGCTAGAATACCGGTCAATCAGTCCCCCAGGATCAGCCCCGTCGAAGTAGTCCATGCCGGTTCACCACCTCTCCGATATGACTTGGGAAGAGGTTCGCGACGCGGACCTCGATCACGCCGTGGCCATCCTGCCCATCGGCGCGGTCGAGGCGCATGGGCCACATCTGCCGCTCGGTACGGACGTGATCATCGCGGAGGCGATGGCGAAGTCCGGCGCGCGGGAACTCGCGGGTCTCGGTCACTCTGTTTTGATTTTGCCCCCGCTCTGGTACACTGCGGCTGCCTTTGCTCGAGCCTTTCCAGGGACGATCGGCGTGAAGGCGGATACAGTGCGCCGACTCATCCTCGACATCGGGATTGCGCTGATGGAGCAAGGAATCTCGACGCTCGCGATCGCAAACGCTCATCTCGACCCTGAGCACGTAGTGACGCTGCGGGCCGCTGCAGCCGAAGCGCCCGCCGGTCTGCGTATCGTGTTCCTGGACCTGACGAGGCCCGCCGCGGCCGGCCGTCTCGGCGAGGAGTTCCAGACCGGTGCTTGCCACGCGGGTCAATTCGAGGGCAGCGTCGTCATGGCCGAGGCGCCCTCGCTGGTCCGGACGGAGGTCGCCGCGGCCCTGGAGCCGAACCCGGCATCGCTGTCCGACGCGATCCGGGAGGGGAACACGACGTTCGCCGACGCTGGCGGCCCTCGTGCCTACTTCGGCTGGCCCGCGCGGGCGACCTCCGAAGAAGGCCGCGAAACCGTCCGCATACTCGGTGAACTACTGGCTGAGGCGGTTGTCGCCGCCGAGGAGGCGACGCTTTGAATCTCAATGGGAATCCGACCAGGCATCTGGCCGGCAAGACCGTCGTCATCACGGGCGGGGGGCGTGGAATCGGTGCTGCAGCCGCTCATACCCTGGCTCACGCCGGTGCCACGGTTGCGGTCACGGCGCGCAACGAGGAGCAGGTCGTCGACGTCGCGAGTCAGACGAAGGGAACCGGGGTCACCGTGAGCGCCGTCTGTCCTGGGTACGTGGATACGCCGCTGCTGAACGAGTCGATCGGGCGCATCATGCAGCGGACCGGGCAGCCTTGGGAAACGGCGATGTCGGCGATCCTGGAGGACTCGGATCAGCCGAGGTTGATTCGGGCGGAGGAAGTGGCGGACGCGATCTTGCCTCTGCTACTCCGTGACGCCGACCGTACGAGCGGCGAGACGATCGTGATCGATGGCAATGATGCGCAGGGCGGCCCGTGACCTACGAGCACATCAACCCGGAGGAACTCGGCGCGCCCCGTGGCTGGACGAACGGCATGCTCGCGCCCAGAAATGGCCGCCTGCTCTTCGTCGCTGGGCAGGACGCGACTGAGGCTCACGGGGGGGTCGGCACCGACGACTTCGCAGGACAGTTCGACGTCGTCCTGGGGAAAGTCCTCACGGTTGTACGAGAGGCCGGCGGGGGTCCCGAGGACGTGGGACGCATGACGATCTTCGTTACCGACCTCGACGCGTACAAGGCCAGCCTTCGGGAGGTGGGCCAGACGTATCGCGCCCACATGGGCAAGCACTTTCCGGCGATGGCGCTCGTTGAAGTGAAGAGGCTCGTCGATCCGGGTGCCGTGGTCGAGATCGAGGCCACTGCCGTCATTCAAGACTTCAGCGCCTGAGTCGCGTGTTCGAGCCTAGGTCGTTTCGATTCGAGCTGCGCGACGAGACCGGTGTGGCAACGATCACGCTCGACCGGCCCGATCGACTCAATGCGCTCACCTTCGAGGTCTACGAAGAGCTGCGGAAGGCATTCGACGCGCTGCATGACGAGGAGTCGGCGCGCGCAATCGTGATCACAGGGTCCGGCCGCGCGTTCTGCTCGGGGGGCGATGTCGAAGACATCATCGGGGCCCTGTTCGAGCGCGACTTCCGAGGGCTGCTGGAGTTTACGCGGATGACCTGCGATCTCGTGCTCTCCATCCGCCGGTGCCGCAAGCCCGTCATCGGCGCCCTCAACGGAACCGTGGCCGGGGCGGGTGCGGTGATCGCGACGGCGTGCGACATGAGGGTCGCCGCGGAGTCTGCGAAGATCGCGTATCTGTTCACGCGGGTCGGGCTCTCGGGGGCCGACATGGGTGCGGCCTGGATGTTGCCGCGCATTGTCGGGCTCGCGAAAGCGAGTGAGTTGCTCATGACGGGCGACTTCATCAGTGCCGAGGAAGCGCACCGCATCGGGCTCTACAACCGGGTCGTGCCGGACGGTGAGGCTCTCGGTGCGGCCACCCAGCTCGCTGAGAAGCTCGCGCGCGGTCCGTCCTTCGCTTTGGAGATCACCAAGGACTCGCTCAACCGGGAGGCCAGCATGGACCTCGCGGGCGCGCTCGAAGCGGAAGCGCAGATCCAGGCGGCGCTCATGGTCCATCCGGACTTTCGAGAAGCGTACGACGCCTTCGTGGAGAAGCGCGCCCCGGACTTCCTTTGACGCGGCCTGTGAATCGTCGAGTCGAGAGAGAGGCGCAGGCCACGGAGGCCAGCTCGTGAGGATCGCCGTCGTGGGAGGCGGCCCGTCCGGCCTCTACTTCGCGATTCTCATGAAGCGCGCGGACGCGCAGCACGAGATCCTCGTTCTCGAGCAGAACCGGGCCGACGACACGTTCGGATTCGGGGTCGTCTTCAGTGACGCGACCATCGCCGAGGTGGAGAGCGCCGACGAGGTGACGTATGCCGCGATCACGTCCCACTTCGTGCACTGGGACGACATCGACGTGCACTACGGTGGAGAAGTGATCCGCAGCACCGGGCACGGCTTCAGCGGCTTGAGCCGACAGACCCTGCTCAGGGCCCTTCAGGAGCAGGCTGCCGCGCTGGGCATCGAGGTGCGATACGAGTCGGCGTTCACAGAGATGGAGACGCTCGCCTCGTACGACCTCGTGGTAGGCGCGGATGGGGCGAACTCGACGGTACGGGAGTGCATGAAAGACCGCTTCCACCCCACGTTCGACTGGCGCCCGAACCGCTTCGTGTGGCTCGGCACGTCCAAGCCGCTGCCCGCCTTCACGTTCTACTTCCGGGAGAACGAACACGGCCTCTGGCGCGTGCACGCGTACCAATATGAGCCGGGACAATCGACGTTCATCGTGGAGTGCACCGAAGAGACGTGGCGTTCGGCCGGCATGGACCAGGCATCGGAGCAGCAGACGCTCGCGTACTGCGAAGCGCTTTTTGCGGACGAGTTGGAGGGACATGCGCTGGTGCCGAACAAGAGCGTTTGGCGCAGCTTTCCCACGATCACCAACGCGCGTTGGTCGGTGGACAATGTCGTGCTCCTGGGGGATGCGGTGCACACCGCCCACTTCTCAGTCGGGTCGGGAACTCGCCTGGGCATGCTGGACGCCATCGCGCTTCGGGACGCGCTGATGTCGGAATGGGCGGAGCAAGACCCCTCGGGAGGCTCGGCGGTGGGCTCGGGCGCCGCCATGGCCGAACGGGTCTCCCACGCGCTCTCCGCGTACGAAGCCGAGCGCCGACCACAGGTCGAGTCGCTGCAACGGGCGGCGCAGGCGAGCCTCGAGTGGTTCGAGGCCACCGAGCGCTACATGGACCTCGATCCGGTGCAGTTCTCATTCGCGCTGCTGACCCGCAGTCTGCGCATCACGCACGAGGATTTGCGCCTGCGCGACCCGGACTTTCTCGCGCGCGTCGATACGCGCTGTGCCGAACGATCCGGAGAGCAGGCCGGAGTTGCGGTTCTGCTCCGGCCACTACCACCGCCCATGTTCACTCCGTTCAGGCTACGCGATCTCCTGCTGCCGAATCGAATCGTGGTGTCGCCGATGTGTCAGTACTGTGCGGCCGATGGCACGGTCGACGACTGGCACCTCCAGCATCTGGGGAGTCGCGCGGTGGGCGGGGCTGGGCTGGTGTATGCGGAAATGACCAACGTGTCTGTCGACGCACGCATCTCCCCCGGCTGCGCCGGGCTTTACATGGACGAACACGTCGACGCCTGGAAGCGAATCGTCGATTTCGTGCACACGCGCACGCCCGGCAAGATCGCGATGCAGTTGGGACATGCGGGTAGAAAGGGCTCCACCAAGCCCCTTTGGGAAGGCGATGCCGAGCCGGTCGAGGATGGCGCCTGGCCGATCATGTCCGCGTCACCGCTCCCCTATTTTCCCGATCGAAGCCAGACGCCCCGCGAGATGACGCGCGCCGACATGCAGGAGGTCGCGTCCGATTACGTGCGCGCGACCGAATACGCTCAGGCCGCGGGCTTCGACCTGCTCGAGCTCCACATGGCTCACGGTTACCTGTTGGCGTCCTTCATCTCGCCGCTGACCAACGAGCGTGAGGACGAGTACGGCGGATCGCTCGGGAACCGGATGCGTTTCCCCCTCGAGGTGTTCGACGCCTGCCGGTCGGCTTGGCCGGAGCACAAGCCGATGAGCGTGCGAGTGAGCGCCGTCGATTGGCTCCCGGGCGGCATGGAGCCCGAGGACTCCGTTGAAGTAGCCCGGCTCCTGAAGCTGCACGACTGCGACGTGATCGACGTCTCTGCCGGGCAGACCGTCCCGGACCAGCGCCCGATCTACGGACGGCTCTTCCAGACCCCGTTCGCCGACCGCATCAAGCATGAGGTCGGCATTTCGACCATGGCGGTCGGCAACATCTCGTCGTGGATGGACGTGAACACGATCATCGCTGCGGGCCGGGCGGACCTCTGTCTGTTGGCGCGGGCGCACCTCTTCGATCCCTACTGGACGAGGCACGCCGCGCACATGCTTGGACACGACATGGAGTGGCCGAACCAATACCAGTCCGTCTCCCGCTACACTCCCCGCTTCGAGTTCCACTTCGGAGGCGAGTAGGGAGTCAGCTTCCCCCGGTGTACAACAGAGGTGTACAACAGATACGTGTACACCACGTACATGCCGAGCATCAGTCCGGCGAGCCGCTTCCCAACCGTGCCCCCCGGCATGTCGGCCTCCGCTAGTCCGCGTCGGTGACGGAGTCAGCGTCGCTGATTGGGGGTGGTGCAGTACTCGCACGGTGCTCGTCGATCTCGACGCGAAGCGCACGGTTCGACTCGAGCAGACGATCGGTCATGCGGTTGAAAGCCTCTCGCAGGCGACCGATTTCGCCTTAACTGCGCACGGGGGCACGCGCCTTCAGGTCCCCCGCTTCGATCCTCTCGACCACGTCGACGAGGGCGTGGATCGGGGCCGCGAAGCGGAGCCCCATGAGTCTGCCGATCAGGAGCGAGAAGGATGCCAGCGCACCGGCGTACTTGCGGATGGTCACGCGCAGGTCGGAAAGCGGCTCTTCCCGCTCCGAACGGTCGAACTTCACGACCAGCGCGATGCCGAGCTCGGGGATCGCACGGGTCGCCGCCTAAACGGGCTCGTTCCGGTAGTCGAAGGTGTTCTCGTAGAAGGTGCTGTCCGCGCCCTGCAATGCTCTCACGATGGGGGCGTTTTCGTCCGCGATGGTTAGGACCCGATTCGACGGGCCGGCGTGGCGTGGCGCGCTCAGGAACGAGATTTCGTGGACGCCCAGGCCTCCCAGAGAAGCTTGCGCGCCGGCCAAGAGCCGGGCGACGTCCCGTTGCGCGCTCTCGTCGTGACCGCGGTCGAACGATTCCGTGAGGCGCCTGAGTCCGGAGCGACCCGAGATGAGCCGGACGCGGTTTTCCCACCCGTCGACGACTCCCCCGATCTGCATCTTCTTGGACTCGGCCAGCGCATCGAGAGTTTCCAGAGTGCTCTCTCACCACAGGTCGCGTGGGGGCCCGTAACTGAACGTGGCGAGCAGCAAGCATGCTGACGAGAGACACGATCACGAGCGAGAAAACGAGTTTGGTGCGTAGGTCCATTCGGTCCAATACGGTGGATTGTGGGGGCGGAAGTCAAAGCTCATCTTCCCCACTCGCCGTTCCAGGAAACCCCACCAGTCAGGCGTTCATGTCCGAGGCCGTGACGTATAGCAAGTACCTTAGGATCGACGAATTGCTCTCGCTTCAGCAAGCGCGAGACGAGGTCGAACACGATGAGATGCTCTTCATCGTCATCCATCAAGTGTATGAGCTGTGGTTCAAGGTTTTGCTGCACGAGATCGACTACTGCTGCCAGCAGCTATCCAAGGGCGACACCCCCCGCGCTTCGCACACCCTGAATCGGGTGCTGACGATCCTGAAAGTGCTGGTGGCGCAGCTCGACATCCTCGAGACCATGACGCCCACCGAGTTCTCGACGTTTCGGGAGCGGCTCGACAGCGCAAGCGGCTTTCAATCGGACCAGTTTCGGGCGCTGGAGGCAGTCTTGGGCCGAAAGACCCGCGCCTCGATCGAGCGTTTCCAGGAGGGATCGCGCGCCCGGGAGGCGCTCGAGCAGCGGTGGGCCGCGCCGACCCTTTGGGATCACTTCCTGGACTACCTGGCGACAGAGGGGCACGCGGTGCCGAAGGAGCAACTACAACGCGATGTTAGGCGGCCGATCGAGCCGTCGGAGAGGCTGCAGCTCGTGCTGGTGCAATTGTACCGCAACGACCCAAAGAACACGGTGTTGTGCGAGCGGCTCGTCGATCTCGACGAGGGTCTACAGGAATGGCGTTACCGGCACATAAAGATGGTCGAGCGCACCATCGGTCATAAGACCGGGACCGGTGGCTCCGCGGGCTCCGCCTACCTGCGCACGACGCTCAACAGCGCGGTCTTTCCGGATCTCTGGGCGATCCGGGCTCAGCTTTGAGCCCCGGTGCCGGGTCACCGCAAGCTACCCTGACCAGCGACGAGATCTACGCGTCACCCAACGCGCTCGCCCCGCACTACTCGGTGTTTCGGGTCCATGAGCGGTTGCTGCTCACGGGTCACTCCCACCAGGCCTGGCCGGACGTGTCTTTCGACGGGCAAAGGCAGGCGTGGCTCGACGCCGCCGAGCACGTGGACATCAAGTGGGACGTGGCGGCCGAGCGGGCCGAGGTGGTGGCGGCGGGGTTCCGCCGGCTCATGGGCGGCTGTGACGGAGATCTGACTCTGGACACCAATACGCACGCGCTCGTGGTCCGCTTCCTGTCCGCGCTCCCGCTCACGGAGCGGCCCCGACTGGTTACGACGGACGGGGAGTTCCACTCGGTCCGGCGCCAACTCGATCGGCTCGCAGAGGCGGGCGTCGACGTCGTGAAGGTTTCCACCGATCCGCTGGACGGCGTCGCCGAGCGGGTCGCAGCCGAGGTGGACGACGGGACTGCCGCCGTGCTGATCTCGTCGGTTCTGTTCGGTACCGGATGCATCGTGCCCGGACTGCCTGCGGTCGCCGAGGCGTGTCAACGCCACGGCGCGGAGCTCATGGTCGACGCCTACCACTCCCTCAACGTCGTGCCATTTTCTCTCGAGGGAATGGAGCGGGCGTTCGTCGTCGCTGGAGGCTACAAATATTGCCAGCTGGGAGAGGGGAACTGTGTGCTAAGGGTGCCCCCGCGCTGTCGGTTGCGACCGGTGGTCACGGGTTGGTTCAGTGAGTTCGCCGAACTCGCGGACGAAAAAGTGCCCGGAGAAGTCCGCTATGGCGTTGGCGCGGCTCGGTTTGCTGGCTCTACCTACGACCCCACGTCGCATTACCGGGCCACGCAGGTCTTCGATTTCTTCGAGCAACAGGGTCTGACGACCGAGCTGCTTCGAGAGGTGAGTCAGCACCAAATCGGCCTGCTGCTCGAGACGTTCAGATCTCTGGACGTCGATCCGGGCGTCATAAGCGCGGACGAAGCCGTCTTGTTGCACGAAAGAGCGGGCTTTCTGGGTCTGCGCACGTCGACCGCGGCGAGACTGTCGTCCTCCTTGAAGGAGCGAGGTGTTCGCACCGACTTTCGCGGCAATGTGCTGCGCTTCGGGCCCGCGCCCTATCTGAGCGACGCCCAGTTGGTCACCGCGATGGAAACGCTGGGAGAAGTGGTGCGAGAGGGCTAGCCGAAGCTCCCCGTCCGCGGTTGGGTTCTAGCCGACTGCGACGGGCGCCTTGATCGTGGCCACGTCGCCCACGTGTAGTTCACCGCCCTGGACGACTACGCCGTGCGCGCCGCCGCCCCAGTGGACGTCGAGCGCGGAACGCAACCCCGGACATTGCTCGTCCATCTGTTCACAGGGGTGGGTCTCGCCGCGGAGACGGATTTTCACGTCCCCGAGTGTTAGCAGCTTGTCACGACTGTGTTCGAGGCTGATGCCGCTAACCATGATGTTGGCTCGACGCATCACCGGACGAACGTCGGGCAGCTCGGCGCGAAGGCGATCGAACACTTCCTTCTCGATCACCGTGACCTGTCGGGCCTTCCGTCCGAAGTTCACGTCGCCTTCCATACCCTGTGCTTCAACCAGCGCAGCGCGCTCCGCGGCTTCCATCACGCCGCCCGTCGCTGGCTTGGTCCAGATTGCTTCCACCTTCCCACCCATGACAACTCTCCCTCCCTCGGGGGCAGCTACTCCGGCCGCCTCTCCGACGGATAGTCGATGATATTCTCCCACTCCGTGGCGTCTGACCGCGCCACAACGGCGATCACCGGCTCGGTGTCGCTGAGGTTGAGCACCTCGTGCGGCACGCCCGATTGGATGAAGATGAAATCCCCGGCGGAATTGTCCATGGACTGCTCGAGGTTCTCTCCGTACTCGTGGCGCACCTCGCCCTGCAGAATGAAGAGCATGACCTCGAAATCGACGTGGATGTGTGCGTATGCGACCGCCCCGGGCGGTACCGTCGCCACGTTCATCGAGAGCTTCTTGGAGCCGACGTTCTTCGCCGACATGCCAGTCCTGTAGCGGATGCCGTTCCAGCCTCGATGCGTTTCGGGGTTGCGGACGCAGAGAATGCCGTCGCCGTCCTCTGCGCTATTTGTGAGATCGCGGTCGTTCATCGGATCATGGTCTCTAGTTCCTCGGGGCTTCGCCCCAACTGTGCGGTCAACACCTCGGCGCCGTTTTCGGTTACGAGGATCACGTCCTCGACGAAGACCGATACTTGGAGGTCATGGTTGTAATACCAGGGCTCCACGGTGAAGACCATGCCTTCTTCGAGCGGAACGTCAAGGAGGGCGGGGTCACCCGAGGAAAGGCCGATGTGGTGCCCGAAGTAGGACGGAGTCTGCATGTACGGCTCCTCATCGTCCGGGATCGCCTCATACGCGACGGCGGTGAGCTCTCGTAGCGTCACGCCCGGCCGTACCGCCGCAATGATCGCATCCGCGGCCCGCGTACTGACCAGGAGCTTCTCGCGCTGCACAGCGCTGAATGAGCCGCCGACCGGAAAGGTGCGTCCCACGTCGCTGATGTAGCCGTCGACCTCGCAGCCGACGTCGAGGATCACCAGGTCGCCGTTCTCCAAGCGCCGGTTTCGGCGGTCGTAGTGGGCCGCCAGGATGCGCCACGGCCAGTGACTGTTCGGCCCCGATTTCACGATGGGTGTAAACGGGATCGACTGGGCTCCGTAGCCGCGACACGCCGATTCGAAGATGCCCTGAATCGTTCGTTCGTCCATGCCGGCTCGGATTTCGGAAGCTGCCGCCCGAATGGCGACCGACGTCGCTTCGGCGGCGACGCGCATGCGACGGATCTCGGTCGGGCTCTTCACCATGCGTAGGCGTGCGGTTTCGGTGAAGGCGTTCTCGAACGAAGCGTCCGGGTACATGGCCCGGAGTCGGGTGATGAGCGCCTCCACGGGCCCGAGCGATCCGATCATCGGGATCTCGGGGGTGGGCATCGGACCTTGAACGCCGGCGTTCACCCGGATGATCGCGCCCGCTCCCACGCGCTCGCTCAGGAAGCCCTCCAGTTCCTCCCGGTCCGCGTACTCGTTGATGCCCGCAATGCTGCGCAGCTGGTAGTCCTCCCCGAGCGGCCGCCCCGGGAAGTCGTTTCGACGGCCCGGGTTCTCGAAGCGCGGATCACGCGCCGGCAGGAACAGGATCGAGCGATCGCGGTCTGCGTCCAGGACGAGCATCGAGTTGGGAATCTCGAGGCCCGTGTAGTACCAGAAGTCCTCCAACTGGCGGAACGTCCCGCCGTGTGTCTGCCCGTCCGAGGAGGGCACGAGCAACATGCCACCGCCGCTCGAGCGCAGCAGATCCATGATGCGCGATCGCCGAAAGTCGTATTCCTGCGCACGGAAGTCGAGTCGATGCCAGTCGGAATAGCGTTGCTCCGGCGTTTGCGCACCGGCGACGTCGGGCAGCACGGTGAGCGCGGCCCCCAGCATGAGAAGGATGCAGGTGGTAGCGGATGAACGGGAGGAACGAGTCATGGACAGGTAGTCGGTGACGAGAAGTCGGGCGCGAGAAGTCGGGCGAATGGGGTGATGTGGTGCTACGTTGGTCCTCCACGCACTGACTCGCCACCCCGGAGCCCCCCTCCTGGCCCTGCGTTTACAGATCGAACTAGTCTACGATCCCGGATGTCCGAACGTCGAGCGCGCACGGGATGTGCTCGCTGGGGCCTGCCGTCGCGCCGAGATCCCGGCCGTGTGGACGGAGTGGAGCAGCGAAGATCCGGAGTGCCCTGGACATGCCCAGAACCTGGGCTCACCGACGATCCTGGTGAACGAAGAGGACGTCGCCCCCGGCCCGCATCCGTGGGCTCCGCGAGACGAGGCCACAGGGCCGCGCTGCCGCGTTTACCGCGACGGGGACGCGCTCGTGCCAGCACCACCACCGTCCCGGGTGTACGCGGCCATCGAACGGGCGCTGGGCCCGGAGGTCGGGTAGGGCTCCACGCCCACCAGAGGGCTAGTCGTCGTGGTTCAACTCGTACTGCCTTTGAGTGTATGCGGCCTCTTGGGCCTGCGACTTGTCGCGCTGTTTGGCCGCGCGCATGCTGCGGCCCTTGCGAGCCTCTGAGTGCACGCGTGGCATCGAGAGAACGCGTTCCAGGTTGGCGCTCTGACAGGCTGGGCAAGAGGCATCGTCTGTCGGCTTGCGCAGAAACGCCTCAAACTCGTGCGCGCACGCACCGCATAAGTATTCGTAGATCGGCACGCGACTAGATCCCCTCTTCGGTAACCGGTTTGCTCGTCCCTTTCACCCACTTGTCGTACCACGAAAGGTAGCGCTGGTACCGATCCACCTGGTACGACGGCACCCGGATGCCGTGGCTCTGTCCGGGATAGACCACGAGCTGCGTCGGCACGCCTCTTCGTCGTAGCGCCTGATAGAGCTGCTCGGAGTTGAGGATGGGCACGTTCCAGTCGTCCTCTCCGCCCATCACCAGCGTGGGCGTCTCGATGTTGAGGAACTGGTCTTCGACCTCGATCGGACGCTTCTCCTGCGAGGATGCACTCGCGGCCGCAAGGAGGAGAGCGAAGACGGGCCACATCCTGCTGACAATCTTCACGTCGATCCTCGTTTCCATGGTCATTCGTCCATTCCCGCCCGATCACGCACATAGCGGGCGGCAGCCTCGTGGGTCGCGAACCACACGCCACCCTTGTGCTTCATGTATGCGATCAGCCCCTCGAGCGCCACGATGCGCGAACGATGCCCCGTGACGTGGGGATGCATGGTGAGTAGAAACATGGTGCCCTCCTCCCAGGCCTTGTCGAACTCGTCGATCCACACCTGCATCACCTCGCGCGGCGGGCTATAGCGCGTCCCCTGCGGGTTGAAGAGCGGCGCGTCATCGAGGATCCACTCCACGGGAAGCTCGACGACACCGGTCGCTTGCCCGTCGAGCAGGAGTTCATACGGCCGATCATCCGCCATGAGCGAACTCTCGTACAAGAAGCCCATGCGTTGAACGATCTCCAGCGTATTCGGGCTGTGGTTCCACGAGGGGGCGCGGTAGCCGACCGGAGCCGTGCCCGTGATCTCGGTCAGCGCGTCGACGGCTTGGCGCAGCAGCCGCTCCTCGGTGGCCGCATCGAGCGACGAATTACGCTCGTGGATCCACCCGTGCACGGCGATCTCGTGGGCGCCGGACGCTTGGATCACTTCGGCCTGTTCTGGCGCGAGCTTGAGGCTCCAGGCCGGGAAGAAGAAGGTCGAGGGCACTTGCTCTCGGTCCATCAACTCCACGACGCGTGGCAGTGCGACGCGTGAGCCGTACTCTCCTTGTGAGAGCGGCCCGATGCTCACCGACCCGTCCCGTAGGCCCTGAACGGTCTCGTTGTCGACGTCGAAGCTGAAGAGCACGGCGACTCGCGCGCCGCCCGGCCAACTCTCGGGATTGAGGTCCCGGCCCGCGCGCACGTGGTTCACCGCGGAGCGTACCTCTTGTTCGGTCCACTCCCAGGGTGGAATCTCGTCTGTCGAGGTCTGTTCGGGGGACGTGCCCTGACACGCGCTCACCAAGCACAGGAGAGGGCACAGCAGGGTCGCGGCATACCGAGGCTGCGAAGGGGTCATGAGGATGCTCCTTCAAGGAACGGTCATCGTACCACTGCTCACGAAGACCGCGCTACCGCCGACCCGTACCGCGGTGGTCTCACCGCTCGAGCGGTCGGCCTCGACGTGCAGGATGCTCGGCCGTCCAATCTCCAGACCTTGCTCCACCGTCCAGGAGAGTGAGGCCTCCGAGCTGCCATCGATCCTGGAGAGGTATCCGCCCAGCGCAGCCGCGGCGGAACCCGTCGCGGGATCTTCCGGGACGCCGGAGCCCGGAGCGAACATGCGGACCCGCACGTCGACCCCATCGCCTTCTGCTTCGGGGCACACTAGGTACACATGGTGGGCCCAGCCGTCCGCGACCATCCGCTTCCAGAGGGCCATGTCGAGCTGGGCGCGCCCGATCGCCTGGACCGTCCGGACCGAGATGATGAAGTAGGCAAGGCCGCACGAGACCATCTCGACGGGCATGCCGTCCGGGCAGACGTCGTCCTCGTCCAGCCCCACCATGCGAGCCAGGTCTTTTGCGGAGTGGGAGGACGGTCGATGCTCGGGCAGCAGCGCCGTCGTGAACTGCGCGAATACCGGCTTGCCGTCCTGGAAGCGTACGTCCACCGGAACCGGGCCCACGTTCTCCTCCAGCACGATTGTCAGCGGGTCGGCACCCTGCGCGGGGGCCGGGTGCCCCGCTCCGTGAGCCGCGAGGAAGATCGCGGACCCCACGGTAGGGTGTCCCGCGAACGGAACCTCCCGGCCGGGCGTGAAGATGCGCACACGGGATGTGCATCCCGGCGACTCGGGCGGTCCCAAGAAGACCGTCTCGGAAAGGTGCATCTCCAAGGCGATGCGCTGCATCAGGTCGGTGGGCAGGTGCGAAGCCTCGGGAAAGACCCCGAGTGGGTTGCCACCGAACGTGCGGTCGGTGAACACGTCGAGCGTGTGGAACGGAAGCTGCATGGGAAAGGGCCCTGAACGTGAGAGACTCTGGAGTCTAGGTACGGGGTGGCGTGAAACGGGCCGATGGCCCCAACCTGTCCCCCATTCCCGCTCAACGGCAACCGGAGAGTCGAGTGCGCACGATCGGTGTCATATCGGATACGCACGGCTTGCTCAGAGACGAAGCATTGCAGGCACTCGCGGGGAGTGAGCTCATCGTGCATGCGGGTGATGTCGGGAAGCCCGAGATTCTGGAACGCCTCAGTGAAATCGCGCCGGTTCGGGCGGTATACGGCAATACCGATTGGGGGGAGCTGAGGCAGGTTCTTCCCGGCACCGATGTCGTCGATCTGAGCGCGGCCGACGGGGAACCCCCCGCGACCGGCGGAGGGGGCGAGGCGCCGCTCGCTTATGTGCTGCACATTCTCGACACGCTCGATCTCGACCCCGCGGCTGCGGGCATGCGGGTCGTCATCTTCGGACATACGCACGAACCGTTGCTTCGCGAGCACGACGGCGTTCTCTACCTGAACCCCGGGAGCGCGGGGCCGAGGCGCTCGGGCCTGCCCGTTACGGCTGCCCGCATGATCCTGGAAGGAGGGCAGGTCCGGGCGGAGATTGTGGATCTCGGCGTTTGAGCGCCGAACTGAGGGCCGTGCTGATCGACAGCGCGGCCGTCGCCAACCGCTCGCTCTTCTGCACGCCGCCGGCTGCGAAAGCCAGCGGCGCGCACGAACAGACCCCATCCACTCTTTCCCCTCTCTTGGCTATGGCGGGCGCGCACACGGTCACAGGCGCCGCCGATTCATGTGAGACACGGGAGGCGGTGGATTCGTTAGCAACCATCGAGAGGCGCCGTGGAGCTACGGTTTCGCGAAGGTTCGCGCCGCTCCCGACCCGTCGCCATCTTCGTCGCGCGGGAGGATTACGGAACGTGTAGCTGACTTTCCCGGGAGATCGATGTTCGCCTATCGGATGGATCAGGCTCGGAGGACACTCGTACTGGCGTCCGTGCTCGCGGCCGTCGCGTGTGACCGAGTTCCCGGCGCCAGCCATGAGTTCGCGCTCGTCGGAGACAGCCCATACAGGCCCGAAAGCGTGCCCAAGGTCGAGGCCTTGATCCGAGATGTGAACGCACGAGCGGCTCTCGAGTGGGTGATCCACGTAGGCGATACCAAGGGGGGCGCCCAGCCGTGCAGCGATGATTTTCTGACTCGCCGTTTCGACCTGTACCAGGGATTCTCGCTCCCCTTCGTCTTCACACCAGGCGACAACGATTGGTTCGATTGCGGCAGGGATGCTGCGGGCGGTTATGACGACTACGAGCGGCTCGACTTCATACGCGCCCTCTATTATCCCGACCCGAGTCATACCACCGGGGGGCGATCGATGGAGGTCCGCACCCAAGGCTCCGAACCCGAGTACGGAGAGTTCGTCGAAAACGTGCTCTGGGCCCGCGACGATGTCGTCTATGCCACGATTCACTTGATCGGGGTTACGCGCCAGCCGACCGACTCCGCCGTAGCCGCCCGTCGGATGGATGCTGCTACCGCCTGGATCAATATCGCCTTCGAGGTTGCCCGTGAGCACGGGAGCGTCGGTGTATTTCTCGCTACGCAGGCCGATCCATGGATCGTGTGGGGGCTGCCTGGTTTGACGCGGCAACTATGCGAGGCGTGTCTCGATCCGAGACCCGGTCTGGAGTCTCTATATCCGGTGCTGGTCCAGGAGTCCACGGCGTTCGCCGGCCAAGTGGTGCTCGCCGTGGGCGACACCCACATCTTCCGCGTGGACAAGCCTCTCTACCGGGACGACGGATCTCTGGTGGAGAATTTCACTCGCCTCGAGACCTTCGGAGAGCCCTCCGTGCACTGGGTCCGAGTCACGGTCGATCCGAGCGCACGCGGGGTCTTCTCCTTTCATCAGGAGCTGGTGCCAGGGAATTGAACTGGGCGTCGATAGCCGTTTGCTGACGACCCGCCTACGTTTCTGGTCCCCTTCTCGGGGTTGGCCCATACAGGAGGTCCCTCAAATGAAATCGTCAGAGTCCGTATTGGCATTTCTCCCCTTCCTAGTGGCTGCGACCACCGTGTCCGCCCAGGGCGTCGTGGTTCACGATGTCGACTACGTGCAGGGAGTCGACTACGAGGACGGAAAGGATTTGCTGGACATCTACATGCCGGAGGGTGCCGAGAATGCGCCGGTCATGGTCTTCTTCCACGGCGGCGCGCTCCGGGCCGGGGACAAGAGCGTCGGACAGGGCTTTGCCCAGCGCTTCGTCTCCGCGGGGATCGGAGTCGTGTCGGCCAGCTATCGCCTGTCTCCGATGTTCAGGCACCCCGCTCACGTGGAGGACGCGGCCTCAGCCACGGCATGGGTGGTCGAGAACATCGCGCGGTACGGGGGTGATCCCCAGAACGTATACGTCACGGGCCATTCCGCGGGCGCTTATCTCGCTGCACTGTTGATACTGGACCCGACTCTGTTGGGCGCGCACGGTCTGTCGCCGCGCTCGATCAGGGGGTCCATTCCTATCAGCGCCTTTCTCTATGTCGAAGAAACCGCTGCCGACCGGCCCAAGGACGTCTGGGGTAGCGACCCGACCGACTGGATGGCGGCGTCCGTGTCACCCCACATCGGTACGGCGCAGGGGCGCATGCTGCTCATCTACGCCGATGGCGACGACGAGTGGCGTCGAACGCAAAACGACACCTTCGGTGACGCAATGCGCGAAGCCGGCAACCACGGGACCCGAGTCGTCGAGGTTCCGGACCGAAACCACTTTACGCTCATGACCAGCCTGAACGCCGAGGACGACCGCATTCGCGCGTTGGTGCTCGACTTCATCGGGGGGCATCACTAGCCCTAGCGTGGTGATGCGCCGGCTCTAGAACGGATTCGTCGCAAACACGGAGAACTCGGGGATGAAACCGCGACTCTCCACCTTGAGCGCTCCGATGATCGCGTCCGCGATTTCCTGAGGCCGCAGTTTCTTGTCGGAACGCTCCCTCTGAACGCCCGTCTTGGCCGCGAAGTCCGTCATCACTTCGCTGGGGTTCACCAACATGACGCGCACATTGTGACGACGTAACTCGTCACGCCAACACTCCGTCATACCGCGCAGCGCGAACTTGGATGAGCCGTATACCGTGCGCCCAGCACTGCCCTTGAGGGCCGATGTCGAGGCAATGTTGATCAGTTCGCCACTGCTCTGTTTGATGAATTGGCGCGCGGCTTCCCGGGCCATCAGGAATGGGCCGAACACGTTGGTGCGGTAGACGCCTTCCATTTCCTCGAGGGTCGTCTCGACCAGCGGCTTGAAGAGACCGTAGCCTGCGTTGTTGATCAGGATGTCCAGCCGCCCGTGTTTTTCGATCACAGAACTCACGGTGCGGGCGGCGTCCTGCTCGCGTCCCACGTCGCCCACGCTCCAGTCCAGGCCCAACTCCTCCGCCGTGTTCCGAACGACGTCCTCGCGGCGGCCGGTGATGGTGACCTTGCTACCCTGGCTCGTCAGTGCTTCGGCGATGGCTCGGCCGATTCCTTCGCTTCCTCCGGTCACCAGCGCGATCGTATCCTTCAGTTCCATGCGGTCTCCTCGGTCGTTTCCGGAAAGTGATGCGATCAGGTTAGATCGGGCGGAGACGGCCAAACAGGGGTGGGAGAAATCCAGCGGGAGCGAGTCGAGCAGAGCGTGGTCGGAGGCGATGTCGTGCCCGGCCCGATGCCGCGGGAGGTCATGGCTCTCCTAGTCGACCTCGAGATTCCTGTTCGATTCATTCGAGGCGACGGCGCGCGCGCGCTGCTGGGACGGCTCGACGGTGTCGAGACGGACTCGGTCCCGGAGCAGTTTCGAGAGATCATCCGCTGGTCGGGCGAAGAACTGACGCCTGACGCGAGCCTCGGGCCCGTGTTCGAGCACGTGCGAGCCCACGTCGTGGTCTGCGGGCACACCCATATGCAGTTCGACCGCTGGGTCGGAGATGCTGGAGCTATTCGAGCGGGCCGCACTGGAGTAGTGTCAGGCTCGGCGAAGCCGCGTTTCTCGGCGAAGCCGCGTTTCTCGGCGAAGCCGCGTTTCTCGGCGAAGCCGCGTTTTGCGGCGTAGCCGCGTCAGGTGCAATTCAGTTGGTGCGACACTCGGAGGGACTCGATGGCGCTGGTGCGGATGCTTTGCTGGAGCCTGGCGACGCTCGCCTTGGCTGCTGGATGCACGCGTGAAGCCGATACGGTGCAGCGGACAGGCGGTGCTGCGGACACATTGCGCGTGCTCGCGTACAACATCCATCACGGCGAGGGCATGGAT